>NZ_OX352320.1:3855000-4155000 GCF_947090785.1 Rheinheimera sp. MM224 | reverse complement strand
GACTATGGAGCCATTCCGTGCTTTTGTTGGCGACAATTTAAATGCCAAACAACGCCCTATGGGCTTTTCAATGCAAAGCTTCTTTATTGGCGTGGGCGCAGTTATAGCATCTGCTTTGCCCTGGATCCTGACCAACTGGTTTGAGGTTGCCAATACAGCGCCTGAAGGCCAAATCCCTGACTCAGTGAAATATTCATTTTATGTCGGCGGCGCTGTATTGCTGCTGGCGGTACTTTGGACTGTGATCCGCAGCAAGGAATACAGCCCTGCTGAACTGGCTGAATATGAAAAAGCTGAACTGGCCGAGCCAAATCATCAGGCGCCAGCTATGCAACCTGCAGGTTCAGGTAAAACCTATTTCCACCGTGGCTGGGCTTTTGTGTTGGTCGGTATTATCTGTCTGACGGTTGTGTACAACTGGGATATGGACAAACAGCTGTATATTCTTGGCGGCGGTTTAGCTGCTTTTGGTTTATTGCAATGGCTGACCAGCTGGTACAAAACCAAAGAAAACTACACTATGTTGGTGCAGATCATCGATGATTTGTACAGCATGCCTATCACTATGCGGCGTTTAGCTGTAGTGCAATTTTTCTCCTGGTTTGCGTTGTTTTCATTATGGATTTATACCACAGCCGCTGTCACTGCCACTCATTATGGCAGCAGCGATACCACCTCAGCCGCTTATAACGAAGGCGCAGATTGGGTCGGCATTTTGTTTGCAATTTACAATGGTTTTGCCGCTATTGCAGCCTTGTTAATCCCTATTATGGTACGCAAGTCCAGTATCCAGCTCACGCACAGTTTTAACCTGGTGTGTGGCGCTTTTGGTTTATTTGGTTTTATGTGGATAGAAGATCCTATGATGTTGTGGATCCCTATGATTGGTGTAGGCATGGCGTGGGCATCGATTTTATCTCTGCCTTACGCTTTATTAGCCGACAGCCTGCCTGCCAATAAGATGGGGGTGTACATGGGGATATTTAATATCTTTATCGTGTTACCGCAGTTATTAGCGGCCAGCATTTTGGGTTCGCTGGTGAATCATCTGTTTGAGAAACAAGCTATATATGCGCTGGTGATAGGTGGTGTTAGCTGGATTATTGCCGCTTTGTATGTGCTGCGAGTCAAAACACGCCGCTTAGCGTCCAAATAAATGTTTAAGTAAGAGCTCTCCCGCTTCTGGCCTTGTTTAGCGATGGACAGGTCAGAAGCACCTTTACTGTTTCTGCTGTTGTTATTTCTTTTGCCACCGAAATTGAGCCCAGAGCTGGCGCTGTTTGTCCGGCATAAAACTCCAGGCTAATATCCGGCTCTGTTTATTGCCTTGTTGCATTTCAAGCAGTTGGTGTTGTGCCCCAAGTTTATTCAGTTGCTGCTGCAATGCAGGCAGGTTCTCTTGTTTTGACACCAGACTGCTAAACCACAACACTTGTTGCGCATAACTCTGACTTTCTTCGATCATAAGGCGGATAAAGGAAGCTTCACCACCATCACACCAAAGCTCATGCGAACGGCCAGCAAAGTTCAGCTCTGTGCTTTTTTGCCCAAGATTTCGTGCTTTGCGTTCACTGCCTGCCAACGCCTGTTCAGCTGAACTATGAAAAGGCGGGTTACACAGGGTCAGGTCAAACAAATCATCAGGCTGAATAATGCCGTGAAAAATATGTGCTGAGTTGTGTTGCTGACGCAAAGCGATTTTATGTTGCAGCTGATTTTGGGTGATCAAAAGCTGAGCTGCAGCCATAGCTTGCGGGTCTAATTCAGAGGCTGTGACTTTCCAGCCGTATTCAGCTTGCGCCAGCAAAGGATAGATCAGATTGGCACCGCAGCCTGTATCCAGCAGCTGCACTTTGCTACCGGTCGGAATTTTATTTTTATTTAGTAAAGCTAACAGGTCTGCCAGATAATGCAGATAATCAACCCGACCTGGTACCGCAGGGCATAAAAAGCCATCAGGCAGTTGCCAGTGCTCTACAGAGTACATGTGCTTTAACAGGGCTTGATTCAGGGTTTTAACTGCTGCCGGATTAGCAAAATCGATCGAAAGCGTGCCATAGCCATTGTCGCGGACAAAAGCAGTGAGTGCAGGAACTGCGGCACAGAGGGCGGCAAAATCATAAGGCTGCTGGTGCTTGTTGCGTGGATGCAAAGCTTTGTTGGATATCTTCATTAAAGGAACCTGGGCTGCAGCTTAACGCTCTGCAGCACCACTAGATTGGCGGACAATAATTTTTGGCTGAATTTCAGTCAGTTCTACGGCTTGATGGTTAATCAATTTTAATAAGTTAACCACCAGCATTTCACCAGCCAAAGAGGTATTTTGTTGAATAGTGGTTAAAGCTGGTGAGGAAAATGAAGCAACAGGAATATCGTCAAAACCTACTACAGCGACATCCTCAGGTACTTTCAGGCCTTTTTTCTGCAAGGCACGAATAGCACCAATCGCAATCAAATCACTGGCACAAAACAGCGCATCAAAGCTTTTACCCTGAGCGTGCAGTTCGTTAATCGCATCAAAGCCTGCTTGTTCTGTTGATATGGCATCCAGCTGAGCCACAGTGTCTTCGGCTATACCTGCTTGTTGTATAGCGTGAACCATGCCCTGATAACGCGCCAAAAACTCTGGGCTGTTATCGGATGCATTACCAATAAAAGCAAAACGTTTTCGTCCTTGTTGCAACAGATGTTGTCCGGCTAGTTTGCCACCTTGCAGGTTATTGCTACGGATAGTGAATTCAGGATGACCATGCACTTCAGCTCCCCAGCAGACAAAATGGGTTTGTTGAGCTAATAAGGTATTTAGTTTTTCTTCGTAATCTTTGTAGTCGCCATAACCTAACAGAATAATACCATCAGCTTTTTTACTGTCTTCATAGTCGGCATGCCAGTCGTTACTTAGCTGCTGGAATGACACCAATAAATCGTGGCCACGTTGACTGCAGGCGCGGGTAATACTGCCGAGCATAGCAAGGAAAAATGGATTAATCTGGGACTCGTCTACAGTAGGGTCTTCAAACAACAAAAGCGCCAAAGTACCAGTCGTCTGCTTACGTAAATTACTGGCGTTTTTATCCACTTTGTAATTCAGCTGTTTGGCGATGGCAAAAATTTTGTCTTTGGTTTCCTGATTAACCGCCGGGCTGTCACGCAATGCACGTGAAACTGTGGATTGCGATACGCCGGCCAGATAAGCGATATCAAAAGAGGTCGCTTTTCCTTTCATCGGTGTCATCGGGGCTATTCCTGGCTGATTTGTTGACTTCATATACCCTTCTTTCTTGAAGCTGCAGCTGCGTTGACTGCGCTCTCTCGCCCCAATCGCATAGAACACCTATGTTCATGGGGTCTCTTTCTCTTGTCGCCTTGCCGCAACTCCAATTAATTTGGGTAACACCCTTCTTTCTTGAAGCTGCAGCTGCGTTGACTGCCCGCTTTTACAATAAAGAGCTTCGCCCCAATCGCATAGGACAACTATGTATGTTGGGGACTCTTTCTCTTATCGCCCTAACATAGCTTTATCTGCGAGACGGGCTGGGGTAAACCCTGCCCCTACGTTAGCTCTTAGTTACTACTACAGTCACTGGCTTTTTTATTCTTATTTATAATGGGCATCATAGCATTAAATTGACGCCAGGGATCCTTTTCAAAGGACACTCTAAGTACCTCATTATCCGGTTTAAATACGTATTTTGTTAAGCTATGGATCCCATCTTCTCGCCTGGTTGGGTTGTGATTGGATGCGGCAATTTGTGCGAAGTTGTTAACTTTACTTAAGCTGTTTTGCATTAACTGTTAAAGTATGCGGCATTCATAGTATGGGTAATGTGTCGATGAAATCAGTAGTTTGGCTTTTTCTCACCTGCTTTTTTGGTAGCAGTGCCGCTTTGGCATGCTCCAGCGACGAAGACGGTTGCGTAGAGTCTGAACAATTTCAGTTGTCTGTCGCTTTAGGCGCAGGACAACGCAGTAACCCTCTTTACGATGGTGAAAGCTTCCCTATGCTGCTTTTGCCTGACTTTAGTTACTACACAGACACCTGGTTTATTGATAATGGTACAGTGGGTTACAGCCTTGCGCAAAATGATCAATTTGCTGTTAGTCTGGTGATGAGACTGAACTCTGAAAAAGGCTACTTTCAACGCTGGTTTGCTGGCAATGTGATCACCATGAACAGCTCCGGATCTTTTTTACCTCCTGAAGTTGAAACGGGTGCTGAAAGGTCGATGAGCAGGGTTTCAGTTGAGCATGTGAAGAAAAGACCTACTGCTGTGGATGCTGGATTGCAATTCAACTGGTTTGGCGAGCAATGGCAAAGCAGGCTGAACCTGTGGCAAGACGTCAACTCAAAGTATGAAGGCCAGAATGCCAGTCTGAGTTGGTCAAGGTTTTGGCCTCTGGCTGGTGGTCAGTTTGATCTGAGTACCAGCTTGTACTGGAAAAGTGCCAAACTGATCGATACCTATTATGGTGTGGGTGAAGATGAGCTGTATTACCTGGAGCGTTATCAGGGTAGAGCGAGCTGGCAACCTGAATTACGTTTAGGCTGGCAGAAGGCTCTGACTTCACGTTGGTCTGTGCTTACTTTTTATAGATATCTGCATCTGGATGATGCCATGACGGATAGCCCGTTAGTGCAGGATGATTCAGTGCAGACCTGGTTTGTAGGTATGAGTTATCGCTTTTATTGACGTAAGGATTGGGAATGCTAGGGCTGTTATTCGCCGGTAATATATTGCTGGTAACCGCCCAACCCCCTGAATGCAGGGCTGAATTATGCTGGTCTGTAAGTCCGGCTTTTTGCGTTTCTGCAACACCAGACCAACAGTGTGAAGCTCAGCTCAGCGTCAGTTGGAGCAGTAACAAAGCGGAAAATGTATGTCTGTATTTTGCACAAGAGAAAATGCAGTGTTGGCAACAGGCACAGCAAGGGCAGTGGCAACAACTGTTGAGCTGGCCGGGTAAAACGGAAGTCAGATTGCAAAATGACACGCAAGTGTTGTTGCAGAAAGAGTTAATTGTATTAAGCCGTCAGCCGGAAAAAAGACGACGTCTGGTGGCTCCCTGGAGTGTGTTCTGATGCAAAGAATCTTATTGGTTGAAGATGATGCCCGTTTGGCTGCTTTAGTGCAGAGTTTTTTACAGCAACAAGGTTTTGAAGTCCGGTTGGAAAGCCGCGGTGATACAGTCCCAGCAATTTGTCAGACCTGGCTGCCTGATCTGGTGATCCTGGATTTGATGTTACCAGGTATGGATGGTTTTACTATTTGCCGTACTATTCGCCCTTGGTTTACCGCTCCTATTCTGATGTTAACAGCCAAACAAGGGGATATTGATCAGGTGCTGGGTTTAGAGTTAGGCGCTGATGATTATGTGATTAAACCTGTTGAACCTCGTGTATTGCTGGCACGGGTGCACGCTTTGTTAAGACGAGGCAGCCCTGCGCAAAAAACTGAAAATCAGGAACTTAGTTTTGGCAAACTCAAGTTGAATAACAGTGCCCGTGAAGCTCACTTTGCCGGCGAAATGGTGGAGTTGACCAGTTATGAATTTGATTTGTTATGGATGCTGGCTAAACATGCTGGCCAAACAGTCAAACGTGAAGCCATCCATAAACAAATTATTGGCCGTGAGTATGATGGTCTGGATCGCACTGTTGATGTCAGAGTGTCGCATTTACGGCGTAAGCTGAATGACAATGCGGAAACACCTTTCCGGATTAAAACGGTGTGGGGTAAGGGATACTTGTTTGTTGCTGATGCCTGGAACGAATAAATACTTCTCACTTGGAGCTGCAGCTTTGTTGACTGTGTGCTCTGATAGCCGAGAGTCCCTGCCCAATCACAGAAGACAACTATGTGATTGCAGTTTGATGCGCTTGTCGTCGCGCTGCAACTCCTATCACTCTGGGTCCTAGATAGTGTCCAGGCTATTCCTGCATTTTTATTTGTTTATTTCACTTGTACTGATAGGGGTGGGCTGGACTGTAGAGCGTATTTGGCAGGAAACCCAAAGCCAGGTGCCGCCATGGGTGTTGTTAGTCGCTGACAATCTGGCAGGCCAATTGCGTACTCAGTCTTTACCCCAAGCGAAATTATCCTCTGTTCTGGAAGCCACCTTATTGCCCGCTGGCAGCATTTTATGGTCTGAAACTGAACTGGCTGCGCTAAAAGCTGGTCAGGTCGTGCCTCTGTTTACCACAGATCAGGTGTTCTTTTATGCTATGCAGCAAGGCGAGTTATGGCAACTTGGACCTGCTGATTTAACCGAAAGTACAGTACCTTCCTATTGGTTTAGCCTGCTATTTTTGGGCTTATTAGCTGTGGCGGTTTGGCTATGGCTTTGGCCTGTCGCCCGCGATATTCAAATGCTCAGGCAACAATTATCGAACCCAAATGGGGTTGCCGCCGTCCCTGCTCGTTCTTTTATTGCCCCTATTGCACTCAGTTTTGAACAGATGCGGCAACAAATTCAGCGCCTGCTCGGTTTGCAGCGTGAAATGACTCAGGCGGTCTCGCATGAATTACGTACGCCCTTAGCGCGCTTGAGTTTTGCTTTGGAGTTATCTGCTTTGCCAATAGACGAAAAACAATTGATGCTAAATGATGTCAAAGAGCTGGAGCAATTAGTCGATGAAATGCTGGACTATGCGCGACTGGAGTCGACTCAACCTCAACTGAAACTGCAACAGGTCGACTTATCTGAGTTGTTACAAAACTTAGTAGAAAAGCTATCACCTCTACCCGGCGCTGCCATCGAGCTACAAGCCGGGCCTTGTTGCGTTTATGTCTGTGATGGGCATTATCTGGAAAGGGCGGTGCAAAATTTATTGGTGAATGCAAAACGATTCGCTCGTGACAAGGTGATACTTAGTTTAGCTACTAGCCAGAAGGCGATTGAAATTTCAGTAGAAGACGACGGTCCAGGCATCGCATTGGAGCAGCGATCTGAAATTCTGAAACCTTTTGTCAGATTAGACCCAAGCAGGCAAAAAGGTTTTGGTGGTTTTGGTTTAGGGCTGGCTATCGTATGCCGGGTGCTGGAATGGCATCAGGCCAGTATTGAGGTGGGAGAAAGTCCTTTAGGTGGTGCCAGTTTCAGGATAAAACTGCCGTTAGCTTAAATCGTTAACGGCAGTCGATAGAGTTACAGTCCCAGATTTTTCAGGAAATCATCATCCGCATCCGAGGTTAACACCTCAACCGCTTCTGCTTCAGCTGCGTTGGTATTGGCAATAATATCGTCCGGATTTTCATCTTGTGCCGGTACAAAATCATGCAACTGAATAAATTCAGTTTTATCCATCGACAATTCCATATAAAAAATAGCGTGGTTTGGTGTACTGAAGGTGACCCGGCGAGCCTGAGGCTGATCCAACTGGGTATTGATCATGATTTGCACTTGTTTATTAATCGCCATCATTTTAGGCTGGCTTTGATTAATAGAGGTTTGCAGCTCCATACGGACTCTGTTAGTGAAGTCACCAACGATTTGATTCATCAGTTCGCCCATCACATTACTGACTTCGTCTGACGTATGGAAATTCGCCAGTTCAGATTCTGGCATGCCCATGCTCATCATATACTTGCGGTAAATTTCCATCGCGGCCTGCGATGTAAAATTGATAATGACTAAACCAGAGAAACCACCGTCAAATAATACAAAACAACCCAGATCAGGACGTAAGCAGGTTTTCTGGATTTTTTGCACCATAGGTGAATAAGCAACTTTATCGTTGCCAGCGGCAGCTAATACCTGAGTAACAGACTGGCAGAGGGTGAGCAATATTTCTTCGGTGGTGACTACTTTCGTTTTTTTCATCTCATAGACCCGGCTAAACAACGACATTAGCCTTAGTATATCTCTAATCCAACGCATAACACTATAAAAAGCCTGAAGCTTTGTGTTACCAGCTTAGCTGATACCGCCCTCTTTCAGGCAAATTGAATAAGGACAAAATTGATGACTGAACAGGAAAAAATGGCCGCTGGTTTATGGTTTAACCCAGCGGATAAAATATTGGCGAAACAGCGGCAGCATGCCAAAGCCTTGTGTGCCCAACTCAATCAGCAAGGGCCTTTGCCGTTTAAAGCACATCAACAGCTGGCAGGGCAGCTATTTGGTAAACTCGGCAGCTGTTATATCGAACCCAACTTTTTCTGCGACTATGGCACTAACATTGAACTGGGACAGAATTTTTATGCCAACCACAACTGCGTTATTTTAGATGCGGCTAAAGTCAGTATTGGTGATGACGTGTTGTTGGGCCCTGGGGTGCAGATTTACACTGTGACTCATCCGCTGGATGCCACACAACGTAAAACCGGACTGGAGCAAGGTAAAGCTGTGACTATAGGCAATTCAGTCTGGATTGGCGGCGGAGCTATTATTTTGCCCGGTGTCAGTATAGGTGATGGAGCCGTCATTGCCGCTGGCGCTGTTGTGACTAAGGACGTGACTGCCCATGTGGTGGTTGCAGGTAATCCTGCCAGAGTGATTAAAACTCTGGATTAAAGGCGCGGCTTATCGTGAATTTTTTGCAGTTCGCCTGACTCTGTCAGGTGGAGTAAACCTGAGTTAAATTGAGCCTGAAGTTTGGCATTCCAAAATGCGGCCGGATAATCGACGGATGGAAAAATCTGGTGCATTTGGATGCTGCCGCTGCCATAGTTTTTGTCGGCGTAGTAGGCCAGTACCTTGGCATCTCCGACCATCAGCTGCACTCTGTCATTCATCAATAACTCAAACTGCTTCTCTCTGTCCGCCTCTTCCAGGTAATGGGCTTTTTTAATAATGGCAGAAAAGTCAGGGCCTAACACTTCACTGGCTTGCTGATAAGCAACTATAGTTTTGCCGGTAAGGTCTTGTAGCGTATTGATTTTGATCGTTTTGTTGCTTTTTTGAATGACTACGTCCAGCACGGTAAAATAAGGCTGGCTGTAAAATGCGCCGGGATAAGGCACGGCAACAGGGCTGGCAATATCGAGTTTTTGTTCTGAAAATAGTTTTAATAAACGGCTGTAACTATAGAGTTCGAATTCGGCTTCAATACCTTCACGCTGCAAAATAGCTTTCACTATTTCATAGTCCACCCCAGTGATTTCGCCCTGAGCATTACGATAGGCCCATGGCGCTGAATCATGTAAACCCACCTTCATAGGTGCGGCTTGCGCCAGAGTGCAAAGCAAACTGAGTAACAAAATAAGCTGTTTCATAAAACACTCCGGCAAGATGCTGGTCAGCAGACCTGCAGTGTTTTTAACACAGTTCAGGACCAGTGTCGCAATTTTTACGATGATGCCCGGCATAATTGTTCACTGGATCAGGTATTATTTAGCCTTGTCCTGTCGGGATCTCATCATGAGTAAAACAGTTTCTTTTGGTTTGTTACTGCTGCTTGCGAGCATCATAGCTATTACGCCTTTGGCTATCGATATGTACTTGCCCGCTATGCCAGTGATGGCTACTGAGCTTGGCACTGATATTGGCCTTATTCAACAATCATTAAGCATTTACCTGGCTGCTTATGGGATAGGTATGTTGGTGTTTGGTCCACTGGCTGATGCTATTGGCCGTCGTCCTTTGGCTTTGGGTGGACTGTTATTTTTTAGCCTTGCCAGTTTTGCCTTGGTATTTTGTCAGGATGCACAGTGGCTATTGGGGCTGCGCGCTTTACAGGCTTTTGCCGGCAGTGCTGCTACTGTTGTGGTGCCTGGAATTATCCGGGCCTTGTATCAGGAAAATACCGCTAAGGGCATGTCCTATGTGTCGATGATTATGATGATGGCTCCCTTGATCGCCCCTGCTATTGGCAGCGCTGTACTTTGGGTTGGACATTGGCAGGATATATTTCTGGTGCTGGCCTTGTATTCCGCTTTGATCTTGCTGCTGACCTGGCGATTTTTGCCTGACCCTGTACCTGTAGCTAAAGGTCGTAAACTGGAGTTTTTTTCCGGCTATCGTTTTGTTTTTGCCAATGTCGCGGCACGGCCACAAATTGCGACCTCGATGTTTGCTTCGTTTGCATTCTTCTGTTTTTTAACCGCAGTGCCTTTTGTTTATATTGAGTACTACGGTGTCAATGAACAACTGTTCAGTCTGCTGTTTGCGCTGAATGTTGGCATGCTGATGCTGGCTAACTTTTGCAATAGCAGGTTTGTTGGCCGGTTTGGCCCGCAGCGAATGCTAAATCTGGGGTTGATACTGGCTCTGTGCAGCGCCAGTGTGCTTAGCCTTGCCAACTGGTTTGAGTTGGGACTGGTGTTTACTGTGCTGAGTATAGCCCCATTAATGGCAAGCTTAGGTTTGATTGCAACCAACGCCGATGCGATGATTTTAATGCGTTTTCCAGAGCATAGCGGCACAGCCACTGCTGTAATTGGCACCTTGCGTTTTGGCAGCGGCGCCTTAGCTGGCCCTTTGTTAGCTTTGGCTTATACAGGTACTGCTTTACCCTTCTCTTTGTTGATGCTTTTTGGCGTGCTATTGATTGGCATCAGTCAGTTTTTGGGTGTACATCAGGGGCGGCCAGCAAAAGAAGCTTAGGATTGCAAATAGTTAAGTAAGCGGTCAAAAGAACGGTAGCTTAAGGCTTCGAGTAAATCATGGCGCTCAATCTGAGGCCGCTGCGCTAAGTCGGCCAGAGTTCGCGCTACTTTGAGCAACTTATGATAACTGCGTGCTGAAAGTTTCAGCTGGGTCAGACAGCTTTCAAAGTAGTAGGCATCTGCTGGCGTTAAATAACAATGTTGCTCCAGTTCAGTCAGGTTTAAACGCGCATTGGCTTTGCCTTGTCGTTGCCATTGTATAACTCTGGCAGAGTGGACCCTTTGTCTTACTTGCGCACTGGACTCTTCATTTTTCTGCTGGCTTAAACTGCCTTTGGGCAATAAAGGGACTTCTACCTGTAATTCAATCCGGTCAAGAAAAGGACCAGATAAGCGGCTTAAATAGCGGCGGATTTGATCAGGACTGGAGCGGCCATCTTTATGATGCCCTGAAGGGCTTGGGTTCAATGCAACGACCAATTGAAAGCAGGCTGGAAATTCGGCCTGCCGCGCTGCTCTGGAAATAAACACTTTGCCACTTTCCAGAGGTTGGCGTAACGACTCAAGCACTGTGCGCGGAAACTCTGGCACTTCATCCAAAAATAAAATGCCACTGTGAGCTAAAGATATTTCTCCGGGACGAGGCACCGAACCACCTGTGAATTCCATTAATTTATGCGATTGTAGATACCATTGATCAATAAGTTACATAGTGCGCTACATTAATTAAAGCGACTAGGTAACATCAGTTGAGGCGACTGGTTCTAAATGTCACAGAAAATCACGCGACTGGATTCGAGGCGGCCTGCCCGAATTATCGGTATGAATCATCGTAGTGTTACAGGCAAAGTGGCGATTGGTGGTATTTCAATTCCATTCGAGTCGTCTCTGGAACGTGATTTTTTGATCATGCTAGATTTTGACCCGATGGTAGTCGACGTTTTTGAGCAACCTGTTCGGATTACGTATGAAAGTGATGAAGGTCGTGAGAGGTTCTACACTCCAGATTATTTAGTTGGATACGATAACGGCGAGAGAGTTATCTATGAAGTTAAGTATCGTGCAAATCTGAAAGATGAGTGGAGCAAATTAAAGCCTAAATTCAGAGCTGCAATTCGTTATTCAAAGCTCAATGACATGAAGTTTAAGATTATTACTGACGCTGAGATACGTGGAACTTCATACTTGGCTAATGCAAAATTTTTGCGTACATACCGTGATCAAACTCCCAATTTTTCAATTGAGGAGCATTTGGTTCGTACATTAGCAATCCTAGGTGAAACAACGCCAGAAAAATTACTAATAGCAGCCTATTGGACTCTGGAGAATCGTATGAAAGCAATGGCGTCCTTATGGCGTCTGGTTGCAATTAGGAGAGTTCAGGTTGATTTGCGAGGACCGTTGACTATGGCCTCGTCGATATGGGTTACTGCGGGTGAGGGGTTTGTATGACTAACTCAGTTTTTCTTTCAGTAAAACCTGGCTCAGTAGTTTTCGCCGAAGGCAGACGCTACAAAATAACTCATTTATTGGGTATGGACAGCGTCTTAGCCGACGATCTGGAGACTAAACAAACAGAGCGGCTGCGTGTAGACAGGCTTCGGCCACTTCCTCCAGAAAACCCGCAGGATGTGGATGCCAACTCTATAATTGGTCGCGATATCTGTGATATTTCAGATGAGGATTGGGCGGAAGCACAACGACGCTTTCAAGTCATAAAGCCATTGCTGAATGATCTTGACCGGACGCGAGAAAAAGTAACTCAAGTTGCTGCAGGTGCTGGTGTCAACACTGCCACGGTTTATGAATGGCTGCGTACTTTTAATGATGCTGGGCATTTGTCCGCACTCATTCCGCAAAAAAGAGGCCCTAAGCGGGGCTCAAGACAACTGCAAGCCACCATCGAAAAAGTCATTGAAGTGGCCATCAATGATATTTATCTAAGTAAGCAGCGTCAGAAACCCCAAGATGTTGTTAACCATGTCGCTTATCTCTGCAAGAAAGCAGGGATTGAAGCCCCACATCCAAATACCGTTAGGAATCGCTTACGTGAGCTTCCACAGGCCATGTCTCTGCGCCGTCGAGGCATGGCTGAGAAAGCTCGCAATCAGTTTGAGCCAATAATGGGGAGCTTCCCTGGCGCTGAAACGCCATTGGCTGTGATTCAGATTGATCACACTGAGGCTGACATCATCGTTGTTGAAGAAATTACTCGCCTACCAATGGGGCGCCCAACGATTACGTTGGCGATTGATATCTTTAGCAGGATGGTCGTAGGGTGTTATGTCTCGATGGAGAAGCCAAGCGCTATTGCGGTAGGGATGTGCCTAGCCCGAGCCATGCTGCCAAAGAACGAGTATTTAGTCGATTTGGATATCCCTGGTGATTGGCCTGTTTGGGGGAAAATGGGGATAGTCCATTGTGACAATGCAAAAGAATTTCGAGGCTCAATGCTGTCTAGAGCTTGTGAGCAATATGCTATTGATCTGCAGATGCGTCCGGTAAAAGTGCCTCATTATGGAGGGCATATCGAAAGGCTCATGGGCACGAGCGCGGGAGAGATCAGAACATTACCTGGTGCAACATTTTCTTCGCCTAGAGAGCGAAAAGGATATGATTCAGAGAAAGAATCAGCCCTGACCCTAAAGGAGTTTGAGCAACGTTTGGTAGACTTCATTGTTAACGTTTATCATCAGCGAAGACACTCTGAATTGAATGCACCTCCACGTAGGCAGTGGGAAATTGGGTTACTTGGTGACATGTCCCGTCCAGGAAAAGGTATTCCCGATATTCCTGCAGATCCTCAACGCCTGTGCTTAGATTTTTTACCGTTTGTAGAGCGCACCGTCCAGCCTTACGGGGTCGTCATTGATGATATCTATTATTATCACGAAGTTTTGAATCCTTGGATTAATGCCCAAGATTTGAATCAGTCCAAAGCTAAGCGGAAGTTTATTTTACGCAGAGACCCCCGCGATATAAGCGTTGTCTATTTCTTTGATCCTGACGCCAATCAGTACTACGAAATCCCTTATCGTAATGCCGCTCACCCTCCAATTAGTGTGTGGGAGCTTAGAGCTGCACAGCAGCGATTAAAAGAGGAAGGACAGGCGCATGTAGACGAAGAGGCCATATTTGAGGCTGTTGGCCGAATGCGTGAGCGTGTAGAAGCTGCCATTACGAAGACAAAAGCAGCAAGACGCCAGATCCACCGTATGAATACCACACATCAGAAGGCGAAGGCCCGTGAGGATAAAACCCTGAACGCAGCTACAACTGAACCTGCTGCACAGGACCAGATACACACGAAAGAGCAATCTCAAACGAGCTTCAGCTCAGATGATATTTTCTCTATGCCCATTCAGCCATTTGATGATCTTAGGGTTAAATCATGAGTCAATTCGAACATTTGGAACCGATTGTTTGGAACGCAATGACTCTGCCGATGGAAGAACGTATTGCTTTTGCTCACCAGGATAGATGGATTGGTTACACCAGAGCTCAGGAAGCCATTAATACGCTCTCAGATCTCCTTTCACATCCTAGAACGGTTCGAATGCCGAATCTTCTGCTTGTTGGTGAAAGTGGCAATGGCAAAACGACGATCATTGATAGATTTCGAGAACTTCATCCAGTTACCGCTGCAGGTGGTGGCGAACCCTTGATGCCGGTTGTTGTTATGGGGATGCCCTCAGAACCTAATGAATCACGGTTTTGGACGGAGTTGCTGTTAGCTTTGCGTATTGCACACAGAGATTCAGATCCTGTCCAGCGTAAAAAAAACCAAGCCCACTCGATTCTCACTTATGTCAGATGCAAGATGTTGGTCATCGACGAGATCCATAATGTACTGTATGGGCATGCAAGGCAGCAGCGTCAGTTTTTGGGTGTTTTAAAAAACTTGAGTAATGACCTAAAGCTCCCAATCGTTTCTGTAGGCACCAGAGACGCGATTCGTGCATTGCACACGGATCCGCAGCTCTCCAGTCGATTTGAACCCTTCGGGTTACCACGTTGGCAGCTCAATGCAGAATTTCTTCGACTACTCGCCAGCTTTGAGCGATTACTGCCATTAGCCAATCCCTCTAATTTGATTGACCGTGACATTGCAATCAAACTCCATGGGATGAGTGGAGGAACAATTGGAGGACTATCCAGAATTCTAAAACGAGCCACAGCCCAATCGATTAGAGACCGAAGCGAGCGCATTACACTCAAGACGATTAACCAAATCGATTGGGTTAAACTTTCTGATTACGGTAAGCAAGCGCAGCTGCTATGAAGTTTGAAGAATGGCCTTTCAGGGTAGAGCTTCAGCCTGATGAATTGCTTTCGTCTTTTCTTATCCGCAATGCCCATGCTCATGGAACCACCCCCTACCTGTTTATGAATTACTTTTGGCCAGGTAGAGCATTATGGGATCGCGATTGCGATAGATCTGCAGATCGAGAGTGGCTATGTGAGGTTTCTGAGTTGGCTGGTGTGTCAACAGAGGTTTTGGCCACGAGCACTCTCATTCCTTTTCGGCAGTCCCTGGGGAGTACTTCACGCTATGGAGATACCTCTCTGCTTCTTTCTGCCAGTGTGTACCACCGGACCAGACGACGGCATGGACTGCAGTTCTGTCCTGAATGTCTTTCAAACCATCCATATTGGTTT
Source organism: Rheinheimera sp. MM224 (assembly GCF_947090785.1). Classification (NCBI taxonomy): domain Bacteria; kingdom Pseudomonadati; phylum Pseudomonadota; class Gammaproteobacteria; order Chromatiales; family Chromatiaceae; genus Rheinheimera; species Rheinheimera sp. MM224. Next base: position 4,139,794 of record NZ_OX352320.1, on the reverse strand, counting down.
CGACGTATATGGCGTTTGGGCTTTGTTTTATACTGTCCTGAGCATGGTATCCCGCTCATAGATTGTTGCCCTGCATGTGGCAGCCCAGTCATTCCCCACCGTTCTCTTCGTTTAGATGCACGCTACTGCCATCAATGTGATTCGTGTCTGCATAACACAATGACAGAAAATAGTTGTTCAGAGCGACTTCTGGACTTGCAGAAGCTGCTTTTGAATAATTTGCTAACGCCATCAACTGCAGAGCACATTGGCCCATTTCATGGGACTGCATTATTTGCAGCTATCCGTAGTCTGTTGTCTGTATTAACGGTTCGGATTTCGTATGCAGCAATAAGAGACGCATTTAACCTGCCTGAGACTGCCTGGTTACCACATGATCGCCTTCAATTTGAACATGCTCGATGGCCTGAGCGTTTTTTACTTCTGGAGCTGCTGAGCGTTTGGATATCCGATTGGCCAGCATCCTTCCATTTAGGGGCTGAGGCTGCCGGTATTAGCCAAAAGACGTTTACTCGATTGAGGCAACCTAAAGGGCTGCGAGAGGAAATACAGCGTTTAAAACCTGGCTCCAGTCGAAATAGACGATATGAACCCAAAGTTTTTGATGAAGAGCTACTTCGGTTAAAGCGAATTGATAGAAAAGCATACCGCAAGCTCAGAGCAAAACGATTACTTGCATTGGCGTTACTCAAATGAGTACCGGCGAGGCTGCACAAATTCGTCGTTGTGATGAGTGTGGGCGCTTAATGGATAAAGCCGGTCGGATAGAGAAAGGTCATACATACTGTCGCACTTGCTATAGCCGTGAGTTTAAGCCTGCTGAATGCACTCTTTGTGGAAAGCTGGCTCGTGTTCTTAAAGGCGACGCCAATCCTAAATGCTCATTGTGTAAGCGAAAAGACCGACGCTGCCCCCGATGCAATCGACCTGTACTGAAAGCAGCAAAAATAGTCAATGGACATGCAGTCTGCGCTGTTTGCGTCATATATTTTACGGAGCCAACGCCATGTGCAGAATGTGGCAAGTTGTCAAAACGGGTAAGCCGAGCATTGACTAAGGGATTTAACCAGCCCGTGTGTGATCGCTGTCGGAACAGTGATCACAGAACATGCTGTATTTGTCGGCGATACCGTAATGTTCTCCATTTTAACGAACAACAGAAGCCTGTATGCGCCCGATGTGCTGATAGTTCTGATATACATCGGTTGTGCCAGACATGCGGCTCAACATTGCTTGGTCACTCGACTTGCCGCATTTGTGAACTTGCAGAACGAGCCAAGAAGAGGATGAGGCTCAATATTGAGTTAATAGAGCAACCTTGGGTCAGATCTCTTTTTGAAGCATTCTTCGCTTGGGATGGTTTAAACATTGCAGATAACATAACGAAGCGTATAGATAGATATGGGGTGTTCTTTGCTGAAATTGATCGCTCCTGCAGCTCCCTGGAAGAACTGAATCAAAGCCGACTTTTTGAGATATTTGGAGGCGAGGGTTTAAGGCGTGGGTATTTAGTAATCAAATTTTTCTGTGAGCAAAAAGCGTTGCACTGGGACCACGAAAGGCTTGAAGAAATGATCGAAAACCGGCGAATTTCACAGCTTACAGGCCACCACCACAGCGCAGCGTGGTTTCCCATTCTGCAAGCCTACATCGCCCAATTAATGGAGCGAGAGCCTCCCTTAAAAAGTAATACTGTACGAATGTACCAAAAAGCCGCTGCAAATTTTCTATCTACAATAAACGTAATTAGTCCAGAGGATATTACGCAGAAAGACATGGATAGCTACTTAAAGCGACGTCGGGGACAAATCGCAAGTTTGAGCTCATTCGCGCAATTTTTGAGTACTTTCCATGGGATTGAGCTTAAGTTGCATCATAAGGCACCCATGCCGATTAATAAAAAGGACCGAGAACTGGTTCGACGAACTCAGACTATTTTTCATCGTTTAATGCAGATTGATGATCCTCGCTGTGCTCAAGCATTGCTTGCAAAGCTGATAGCTGACCTGTATCAAATTCCGCTTAAATATGTACTGACCTTGCTTGTTGAGGAAGTACGTATTGAAGTAAACGGCTTAGTTCTGTGGCCAGACTCAATCGACGTTCGCCTTGATGGGGCTTTCTTGGAACATTTTAACCGCTGGGTTTCATTGAGTAATAGCAATAAATTTGTATTCTCTGGACGGAACTGTGCACAGCCACTTTCATGTGGAGCTGTAGGACATTACTTAAAGTTGATTGACCAATAATTGAAATGATCGCGGATATGGGACACATCTGCCTGTGTATCACAATGCGTGATAAACAATGCCCCAGTTGCAGACTGTGCTCACTTTCTCTGGAGCGTTACTGGCTTAGGCGCGGGTAAATTATTCGGCCTCATATTACAGAGAGCTTGAGTCATAAACAAAGATTGAGCATGAACACAGTTGCAAGCTGCATCATGTTTTAGCATCCAACATGGACTCCTTGGCTGACTCCTACATAAATGAACAATATATTTGCGGATTGTTAGACTCTTGCCTGCCATACTGAGTCAATTGTTCCCGTCTTCCAATAAGAGCGGCCCTATCTAAAACCCATTGCCGGACATTTTCAAAATTGATGCTATCAAAACTTTCGTAAGTCGTAACACCCCCCTTAAACTCAATAGCGAAAAACTTACCTGGGAATTGTGGCGTATCGTAGTAAACTGTCCACGATAGTAAGTCCGGTGTAGACAATGCTTTTATGTAGTTCTGCGGCGAATTTACCAATTTTACAGGCAATCCAGCGAATACATCTCTTCCAGGAAAGTGGTTAAAACCACCCATCTGTATTAACCCCCAAACGTCGCTGCTTATTTCAAGTAAATCCGCTTCTAAACCGGCATTTTTTAATTCGTTAATCGATTTTTGAGCGCGCTGAGAGCACTCTGCAATATACGGAGTCATGCTTTAAAAATCCCCTTTTCACTAATCCAACTCAATTCACTATGTTCAAACATGCGCTCTTCCATATACCAGAACTACTTAGTCACCCGACTGTTAAATCAGTCTGGTTGATAAACCTCCGACTGTATGTGCCACCACAGTATTGTTATTTTGACCCAACAAGTAGTTACTTACCTTTTGGTGGATTCTTAGGCTTAGTACTTTTCTGTGCGGGTTGATGTCCACCGATCGCTACGAAATCTGCTGGGCGTTGAGCTTGCGGCTTTGGACTGAACCCCTCAGGAGAGTAAACGTTTTTTTGCTTCGTTTGCTCACTTTCTTGACTCATGATGTTTTTCCTTGTGTGATATCAATCATCCTAACTGTTTAATAATTCAACAGTGGCTATTTCAGCTGCTAGTATAATTATCCCCGCAGTTTCTTCAACTGGTCGTTTAAATCCTTCGTTTTTATTCAAGACCCAATGTTGTTCCAGGTAAATTTGCTCTTCAGCTGGAGCACTTGATGCAAATGAGCGTGCTCCAAACAGTCCACCGATAACGGTGCCATTTTTTAGAGTCACTCGGACCCAATAAGTCTCCCTTTGTGAAAACACGAAATCCCATGGTTTTTGTGTTGGATGCGGCAAAAATCTCTGTATCCACTGTGCTTTCCTCAGCTGATTCAAACCAAAAGCCAATAGAGCTGGAATCACAAAAAGCGCCAAAAAATAGGTTAAATAATATGTCTTTGGGCAATTCAGCTTAAATCCAGTACTTTCGACTATTGTTAAGGGCCAAAACATCACCGCATAATTAAAACAACTATATGACACCACATCTATCAACTGTTTTGATGTGTCTCGTTCTTTTGTAGGGGAAAATAATTCGTAAACTTTGAGTGCTATAAAACCAGGAACCACGAACGCAATGAATAAAATTAACTTATCTTGAGACCAAATATCCATCTAATATCCTTACGTTAAATGAACAACTTCCAAATACTCCACAGCTTGAACAAATTCAGCCTCAGTAACAGCTGAACGTTCAACCAAAAGATATTCTGTGATTTGCTTCAAAGCATGCAGCTTCTCAGCATAGTGAAACTCAGACTCTCCTGCGGCTCGGTTTTTTGTATTCCGAACAAGCGCAACAGCCTCTTCCAGTTTTTTGGCTTGTTGCATGCAGATTAGTCTGGCACCGATACTAAATCTTGGAATTGACAGCAGTACGTGAATGGATTGGTCCATTACAGTGGTTTCGTCTCGTCCTTGAATTAGGATAAGAATGGACCTGATACGGTGAAAATTCAAGACATGTTCACTTGTATTTAGAGAACACGCCATTAACAAACTTGTATTGGCATTTTTCCAGAAGCTGGTTTTGTTGAGCAGGTATGAACGATCCCCTTCATTAATTGCTAGTTTTATCGCTGAATAGGGAAATATCCGTCCTTATTGAAAGGCCTAACTGTGTTGTACCTATAACCAATTGTAAATAATCTGAATTAGCTGTAATGTCCTCAGTGCCAACATTTTAAGAAATAGATAAACCCTTCACATAGCCGGATTTTCCGAGTCTAAATGCTTTAGGAGATTAGATTGAGCAAACGTAAAGATAAAAGTTCAATGGTTAAGCACTTTGAAGATCTATACCACTATGCAGCAGGACCTGAAGAAATGCTTGCACAAGTGCTCACTGGGCATTTAGCGATTGAATTCCTTATGAGACAACTTGTCTTTATGTATGACCAGAGGTTGGCTTCATTGGCTGACGAATTGTCTTTCGCTCGGCTGATATCATTGCTTCGAGACCTTGAATTAGTGTCCCTCCAAAGAGCTGACGTTCTAATGCAGATCAATAAGTTAAGAAACCGATATGCTCACGAAATAGGCTATGCTCCGGAATTAGCTGATCTACTACCTATTTTTCAAGATGCCAAGAGCGCATTCACAGATTACTCAGGTGGTTTAAAAGACGGTATCGAGGAAATGTCTAGTTCGAAAGGTGTACATAGCCTAGAGTATAAATATCATCTTTCAGAATTATTCTTAGCTGTGATTTATGACCTTCATCAAGAGTATGTGGCCCGAGGTGGTGATGAGGAAACCCCAACCAGCCACAGTTTAAGCTAGCGTTAGCGTAAAGTTTTCGCTTAAGACTTAAGATTGGCTTGATAAAATGCTTCAAACTCTTCAATACCATTGAAATTATTAACAAACGTGTAATCTGCGTAAGGCGCATTTTGCGAGATTGCAGCGTCAATTTCATATTCTTGATATATCTGTTTCTCATGCTTAATATAAATGATTTTAAAGTTATTCGATTTACACCACTGGAATTCATCTGTTGAACGGATGTCTGATATTAGAAAATTCGATATTGGATTTTTTAGCTGCACAGCTTCAATTTCTTCGGAGAGCATACGGATAAAAATATTGTTCTCTATATCCCTTAATGTGTTTAAGTGAAGCCATATTTCTCTAGGTGATTTTGTAATGCGTTCGCCAGTGAGTAGCTGTATGTCTAAAGATTTTTCTTTAATGATCGGAGGGTAATCTAATTCTAACCAAGGGTAAATGTGGTGAGCGAGCCGCTTTAACTGGTCGCTAAATGAATATCGCGTAAATTGATGATTTTTAATTAAATAATCTGCAGTATAGTCTTTACCTGATCCTGAAACCCCCATGAGGGCGATTCTCTGTGGCATGTAATACACTCCTTTGCGAGTTAGCTCATACAGTCAAATTAGTAATTTTGCTTGTGTTCACCAAAATAACGTGCTGAAAATAGCAACAAGCTTTGGTCAAGAAATTACAATATGGATATTGGTACATTAGCGCAAGCATTATCGAGACTGACACCAGAAAATATGAGTGTAAGTAGCGGCTTTATCAATGATTTTCAAACACCATTGAAGATGGATGAGTTTGCATTGAGTGAAAATGCTAGCCGAGGGCGGAAAGCTGAATTCGTTGCAGGACGAAACTGTCTACGGAAAGCTATCACGGCTTTTTATGATAAGACTTTTACTATAGGACGAAGTGAAGACGGAAAACCAATATTGCCACCAGGTGTTGTAGGTTCCCTATCCCACAAGTATCCATTTGTCGTTAGCATTGCGGCTTCTAATAACGAATACTGCTCACTCGGAGTTGATATCGAGACCATCGATAACTGGAGCGAAAAACCTTCACCTGTATTTGTCAATTCGTCAGACCTAGCATTACATGAGCATATTGATGCGCCGTTCAATGAATACTGTTCAATACTCTTTTCAGCAAAAGAAAGTGCTTATAAAGCACTGAAACACGCAAAGAGTGATACAAGCCTAAACATCCGCAACATCTCACCAGGACTAAGGCAGTTGGCGAAGGATACCTATGAATATTCGGTGTTAAATGGTGACATTATTTGTCATGGCCGCCTTTTGCTGACAAGGCCGTGGGTGATCGCAGCATGCTGGATAACGCATAATGTTTGATTTTCTAACATTTTAAGCTTAGATTGTAAGATAAAGCAACAGGAAGTGTAAACATGACCAGTATTACGATCAGCAAACAAGAGTACGAAGGGATTAAAGATGATCTTAAATCAGACTTAATTGAAGAACTGGAAGCCGAAGTAGAGTTTGCTGAGTTTGAAACCGACAAGAAAGGGCTATGGGAAACTCCAGCTGTAGATTCCAAGGCCGTAGTTAAATTGTCTCCAACGATTCAAAAATATACTGGCACTAAGCTTGATCCTACCTGGATCAAATGCGGGGGATATGACTCAGTAGTTGAAGCGGTTGAGCATATAATGGAGCAACTTGAACTCGAGTTTCAATCAAATTAGAAGAGCAACATTATGTCTACAGAAACCCGTCTTGTTATTGGTGCAAAGCTTAAAGAAGCCCGTGAGTATCTGGATATCTCGCAAGAAGTTGTAGCGAAACACATAGGGATAAATCGAACTGCTCTATCGCTTATTGAAAATGGCCAACGGAAGCTAGATACGGTTGAGCTAATGGCTTTAGCAAAGCTTTATCAACGACCTATCGCCTATTTTACAGCCGAAAACTTTAGTGTCGAGCCAAACCCAAATGCGGCAGTGTTCGCAAGAAAAATTGAGCAATTATCTGATAATGATAGAAAAGAATTAGAGAAGTTTGCCGAGTTTTTATCAATGAAGTCAGCAGGTGAATAATGGATTATCGAGAAGCTACATTGCGAGGTACCCGCGGAGCATCAGAAGCCTTGGCTCACTTCGGGTTGAAGGAGAAAATAAGGAATGGCTTGCAGCAAATTGATATTTTTGAATGCTTAAAGCAACTAGACATCGTAACAGTATGCCGTCCCCTTGACGGGTTATTAGGGGCCTACACAACTCACAATAATACTTGTGGCGTGTTGATCTCAACTAACCGACGATTGCCAATCCAGCGATTTACGGCTGCGCATGAGCTTGGTCATTTTTGGCTAAAGCATGGAACGAGCGTTGATAGTGAGGAGTTGATCACTGCTGTTAGAAACGGTGATAATCCGCCGCTTCAAGAGGTTGAAGCGGAAGCTTTTGCCTCTGAGTTTATTTTACCGAAGACCCTAGTCGGTTACACAATTAGACGACAGAATTATTCAAAGCATGATTTAAAAAATCCGGAAGTTATCTATCAGCTGTCATTGAGACTTGGAGTCAGTTATTCGGCGACAAGGGTAGCATTGCAAAATTTTAAATTTATCTCACAGCAAGAATCTCAACATGCAGCGCAAGTGCAACCTAAACAAATTAAGCAAGCTCTGTTAAAAGGATTAGGTCTGAACGCCTCTCATCCTGATGTGTTTCATCTTACTGAAAGCGATAACGATGGGTATATTTTGTCTAGTGAAGAAGACACAATCATCCTTGATTTACCTGAGCACTCTACAAGTGGATTTGCCTGGAGCGATGTATCTCAATTAGAAAATATCGACAAAATCGTTGATATACACACGACGTCAGATGGCCACTCGATAGGCGGTGTATCAAGACGCAAAATGGTGTTAAAAGGGACCGCAGTTACTGAACTGCATACACATGAAAAAAGGCCTTGGGAGGTTGGCAAAGCACCTTTAAATCAGTTTGACGTTACCATCGATTTCCGTGGTAAAGAAAGTGGTTTACCTCGGGCATATAAACAATGAGTGATGAATTAACCGTTACTTATGATTTAAGAGCTTTGATGCCAGATGTCCGTGATCAGGGATATCGACCTCTTTGTCTTGCTTTTGCCGCCAGTGATTTGAACTCCATGAGCAATAGAGTGTTATATCCTCTATCAGTCGAATTTTTAGCTTATCACGCATATCTAAAAGAGGGGCATTCAGATTACGACAATGGTCTGACAACACGCAGTGTGATAGATACTTTGAAGCATATTGGCCAGCCTGATGAAACAAGTTTACCTTACGATATAGAAGCTGACGCCCCCAAAGTGCCACCTCAGAGTTTATCAGGTCGCTACCGCGTACATTCATGTGAGTCGTTCGATTTTACTTCCTCCATCGATGGGCAACTAGACAAAGGCGTTGTGACAGTAGCCTGTATTTCCTTGCCCGATGCATTTAGAACTATCACTTCACCTTTTATGCTCGATGAAGAAGATGATCATGTAGGTTTCCACGCAGTGGTAGTTGTCGGCATAGGTCTACTATCTTCCGGATCTAAATACTATTTAATTAGAAACAGCTGGGGACCCGAGTGGGGAGACAAAGGACATTGTTGGTTATCTGAGAATTTTATAAACAAACGGACAATCGCATTACTTGAGGTAAGCCATCTAAATGAAAGTCATTAGCGCGGAAACACGAGAGGAAGCGTGGTTGGAAGCTGTTCAGCATCTCGAAGCAGAAGCAGAACACAATATTGAGTACAACCTAATACTTGAAATAAAAAAGCCAGGAGCAACGAGCGAACGTTCAAGGAATATTAGACGAGAATTTGATACTTTTTTAACTAATCATGATTTGTATTCTGTACAAACGGTAGCTGATACGATTTTTCCGGCAGCATTGTACAAAAAATATGGTACGGACGGGATTTATAAAATATATCCAAACGAGATTTATCCACAGTTGCGGCATGTAAAAGCTAATCAGCGAGGTACTTATGCTTTGCGTTTAGTCCAGGGAAAAAAAGAAGATGGAGAGGCTTTTAATCCGTTGGCATATGTTGTAGATAGAATCAGGCGCATGATCGAAACCAATGGTGCTCGCTGCGCCAATGAGATATCGCTTGATGAATGTCAGACGATACCGATCAACCGCAACGACGCCAGTCTTTATGCATTCCCATGTTTGAGCCATCTTAGTTTTAAGTTGTCCCATGACCGCTCTGAAGTTCACCTGACAGCCATTTATCGTTCTCAATTTTTCATTGAAAAAGCTATGGGTAACCTATTAGGTTTAGCGCGATTACAGGATTTTGTGTGCCGCGAAGTTGGTGTAGAGATGGGCACTCTTGTTTGTCATGCTACGTACGCCACTCTTGATCACACTGGTAAAGTACGCGACTTTCGTAAATTACTTAGTTCACTAAAGGGCTAACTCATGGATGCAAAAAGGTTTCAGGAAGAAGCAACAAGAACCGTACGTATTAACTGGGCACAACTCCATGGGCCCGATATAGCGATACTCGGAGCCATCGGAGAGCTTGGATCACTCGCCTCAGTGTTAAAGAAAAAGCAGCGTGATCAGAATGCTTATAATGATTTTGAATTGCATTTTGCTGAAGAAATCGGCGATATACTATGGTACGTCGTGACAATGGCAAGTCGAATGAATATTGTCTTACGCGATTGGCCGACTTCAGACGGCGTCACGCATGATGAGTTTGAATTGATCTATGCGTTACTTGACCATGTTTATTTGTTGCATAAACGCAGATATTTACTAACTTCTCAAGAACCTGTTTTGGAAGAAACAAATAAGTTAATCCAAGATATTCTGATTAACCTGCAGCATTTGGCCAGTTTTATTAATCAAAATCTGTCAGTTATTGCTTTGAATTGTATCAATAAAACAATCGCGTATTGGGCGCACCCTAGTGGGCTTTCAGCCCGTCAGTTTGACAAAGATTGTCCATACTATGAACAGTTGCCTCGCAAATTTGAAATTGAGTTTTTACCTATAGAGCAGTCTAATTCGACCATTATGAGGATGAATGGTATTCAGCTTGGCGATCGGCTGACAGATAATTCATATGAAGACGATGGTTATAGATTTCATGATGTTTTTCACATTGCAGGTGCAGGCCTTTTGGGGTGGTCACCAGTTTTCAGAAGCCTATTGAAAGCCAAACGTAAAAGCCAACCAAAAAAAGATGAGGTAGAAGATGGTGCTCGTGCTGCAATAATCGAGGAAGCCATTATCAATCACATCTATGATTACGCTCGCCCAAGCTTTCTTGAAAACATTAAGTGGGTTGATTTAGATTTAATTAAACGAGTACAGCGGTTAGTTCGTGGCTACGAGGTTAGCGATTGTGAGCCATGGGAATGGCAGCACTGTATATTAGAGAGTTATCGCATTTTCCGTGAGCTTAAGAAAACAGGCTCAGGTGTGCTGAGTGTGGATGCTGATGCACGCACACTCACATTATCGCCAATTCAGGAAATGAAAAATCTTTAGAAATCTTGTCATTGAGGCCCCACTTTGGTGGATACCAAACTTCTACTGGTGCTTTTTGCGGTTTAAACTTTTGCTTAATCCGCATTCTGCCACTTATTCCCATGATGTCAGGGTGCGCAACTCGGGAGTATTTATCTACTTCACAGAATAAATTTTGGCAGTCAATTAATTGCAGGTCGCGGCCCCAAAGGTTTTGAAAAGGGTAGTTCAAATGACTAAATTGATGCTCCTGACTGTCCATCATAAAATGAATGATGTCCGTTTCTGTGTAATCACCCAAATGAGTAAAACACTTCCGAATCCCATCCAGTGCGCCAGGCCCAGGAACAACAAACTCTTGCTCGCTAAATTGGAAATGGTCTGAATAATTCAAGTCAGTTACAAATTGGTATGCCAAAAACTTACCTAAAGACTCAATTTGTAAAATGCGTTGGTAAGCCGCTTTCATTGATTTACAAGCGATCAGATCATCAATGAAGCCTCCCTGCATGAGTTCTCTTAATAATGTAAGATGAAACTGATGCTTACGCTTACCCTCATAATCACGTTTTGGACCAGATGGTATGATATAGGCCGCAGAATAAATAGTTATCCGCTTGTCCATTGCCTCCTGTAAAACCTTTGCGTAGGCTTCAACTGAAAAGGTCTTCAGTGATATTTCACCAAATGCTTTTTCCAAAAGCTGCCATGTCTCAATTTTGTTAAAAAATTTAAACAAAAGTGTCCGAAGTACAGTGTCCTGGATTGACCATTTTTTAGAATAAATCACATGCTTTATTAGATATTGGCTGACTCTGTCTGACGCACGATATGCATTTGTAAATTTAAATTCATTAATGATTTTGTCATCACTCCATGGTCCTTGCGTACTATACAAACGACTGAAGAATGCTTGCTGACGTAAATAGGCAAACCTCCAATAGGTCTCAAATACAACAGACAGTTTTGGTGGCTGCTTTTTAATGAACACATCATGTAGGGTGGCAATTTTCATTTAACTTTACTTATCGTCGTCTAAGTCATCCGTCATTATAGAAAATTTTCTTTACGAATGCACCTAAAAGCAATCATAATATAAACATAAATAATGATATTATGATTAGATGTGAGTAGAACTAAGAAAAATACCCAGCTACAAAGGGAGATGTCTCATCGACTCAAGCACTTAGTTATTGACTGCTTAGGCATATCAGTCGAACAGTGTTCGTCACATATGGGTTATGCGAACTCTTCGGTTTTACGAAAAGCTATGACAGGCAGTTGTTTCATTGATCCAGAGAAGTTGAATGCTTTGGCTCGTATAGCAAATCTTGAAGGGATGTCAGCTAACATTCATTGGATTATTACCGGTGATGGTACGCCAATGATCAAAAAACACGACCCATTGACCGAAGACGAGCGTCTCATATTGAAGAAATTAGATACTCTTTCATCTGCGAAAAAAGCTGCATTGATTACATTGCTCAACTAACGCTTTTTTGGGTCCACTATTACGCTATAGCAATACGCCAAATGATGGTTATGAATAGCTTGTTGAACTCTCACACTCAATGACTAACTCTAACGAGAGGTTGATCTGTTTGATTCCTGTTTAATGGTTTTATTAGCGACTCGAGCTATTGCTTGAAAAGCTCTGAGTTCATTTAAACGTCCGTCAGAGTATGCCGTTCTTCCAATATAGCTGTGTTGCCAAGGCTCGGCCCAGACAGTTCCTGCGTCTAAGATCAATTCGTCGATATCTGGCCATATCCCTTTGGAGTGGGCTGCCATCCTGATCAATCTGAAAATGACATCATTGCGAATATCAGTTGGAGCAGAGAAAATCAGTGAGCGAAACCCACCACCGTTTGGGCTGACTTCAATTTCTAGCCAGTAAACACATTGGTTATAGATTTGGATTTCGCAAACGAGGGCTCCTCTCCTACGATACGTTGTACGGTCTATATAACTAAAACCGACTGTTTTATTGATTCCAAAGATCGTTTTCGGAAAATGCCAAACCGACAACGAACCAACGGACAAAAAAGGTTTAGGATGGGGAACGACTGACCAGCTTTTAATTGCACTTAATGAGCACAATTTATCAAGCATGTGAGCGACTTCAGTAAATCGTTTGCTTGGGTCTCGGCGTTCGGCTGAATATGATGCAGAGCCAGAGTTAGATTCTCCGTACCATTCCTCTCCTGGCGAAACGCCTTGCATCGATTCTTCGTTATTGCGCGTCAAACCATCAGCATATTCAAAGCTTTCCATTTTTTGGACTTTGACCAGCTCAGGTTCATTTGTCCATTCTACTGATGGTGCATGAAACTCAGTGGCTCCTGATGCCGCTGATGGGTCTTCTGCAGAGTTTGCATCAATAATGCCTTCTTCATCTGCTGTTGGTTTGGCTCCAGACGACGAGTATGGTTTCGGTGCGTCAGTTTGTGTTTGAATTAATCCTTTGTCTGCGCTGTTTTTGCGTTTGTAGGCAATTTCTACTTTATCTGGCCACTCCATGCCTGTTATCTGCAATGCAAGAAACTTAGCTGGCGAGCCATCTAACCAAATACCCTTCACTTTGATTTTGAGTGTTGTTAGTAAAAATGGAAAAGGCACAGCAATATTACTTGGGCCTTTGGAACTTAAAGACGCGGTATACACACTATTTGCCGCAGCTTTGCCTACTTCTGAAAGCCAGAGATTTGTTAAAATTTTAGCATAGTGGTTTTTTATGTCACGTCGCAGGGAGATTTGCCATACGCCATCTTGCCTTACACCAGTTTCATCCGGATCAAGCAGCTCACTTACTGTTTGTTCCCAGGGGCCAGAAGTCAGAGCCCTTGCTATGGCGCTATGTGGCGCATACATTGTCCGGAATATTTCATGGCAAGGTATAACGAGCACTTCAGAACTGCTGCTTACGACTACAGCATTACTATTGGGGAAACCTTGAAGTTGATAGTCACCGCGATTGATCACTCTGTAAGGATATGTCCACCACTCCGGTTTTGATTGAATCTCATCTTTGACACTCATGACTAGAATTTTAAAGTCTTGGATCTCGAAATGCTCGTTGGTAAGAGGGATAGTGCCAACCTCTACTCCATCTTGAAATACAGTTCCAATTACTAGTCGTGGTAAATAGCCAGAAAAGACACGAATTGTTTTCTGCTTAGAATTGTCAGGATCTTTTAGAACAGGTTTTAAGTCGATGTCACGAAGTTGCGCTAGAGAGGTGGAAAGAGGTTCCAATAAGACTTCAACTGAGGCTGTAGCCGTTCCCTTGTGTGGGATGTAATAATGATCAACCCACCGTATCCACCACAGGTGACCATCTTTTGGAAATTCTTCTATTCTATCTACAGCCGCCGCCATGCATCCACCAATACCTATTATCCAAACAGAGGTGTTAAATATGCCAGTTGCTTTATTTTTTGTATAGTCGTCTTATTTAGTGGAATTCACACCACCCCCTACCAATGCGACGGCGGAGCAGGTGTGGTGAGGCTGGCGAAAAGGTCGCTGGTGCCATTGTTGTAAAGTACGAGGTTGTGCTGCCACAGAATAAATCGCAGCAGTTTCTAATGCTTCCTGATCCGTTAATGTCGGGAGAATGCCGGGTAAACGTTGTGCCAGCATAGATTTACCTGTGCCTGCAGGTCCAAACATCAGCAAGTTGTGTTCACCGGCTGCGGCAATTTCCAGTGCTCTTTTCGCCTGAGCCTGACCGCGCACTTCGGCCAGATCCGGATAAAGTTCAGCTTCAGTATGTGGAATTGCCGGAATAGCAGGTAAGGCCTGCTGGTGTAATAAAAAGGCGTGCAGCTGTAACAAATGTTCGGCACCACAGAGCTGCATATCTGGAATTTGTTGCGCTTGCACGGCATTTTGTAACGGAAACACGGCGATATGCCCAGCCATTTTACAGGCCAAAGCTAAGGGAATTTCTCCGACTATGCTACGAATTTCACCCGACAACGCCAGCTCACCAAAAAACTCATAACCGGATAAATCTGCTTGTAGCTGACCGCTCGCATGCAATATGCCAAGGGCTATCGCCAAATCAAAACGCCCGCCTTCTTTGGGCAGATCTGCAGGGGCCAGATTGACGGTAATTTTATGATCCGGAAACTCAAAACCACTGTTAATCAGTGCACTGCGTACTCTGTCTTTGGCTTCTTTGACAGAAGTTTCAGGTAAGCCTACCAACTGAAATCCAGGCAAACCCCGGCTCAGGTGCACCTCCACTGTGACCAGCGGCGCCTGCAAACCGCTGCGGGCTCTGCTGTGAACTAAGGCCAGTGCCATAATTCATCCTTAAATAACTTTGTTTACTTAATTTTAACCTTGAACTATGAATTCGCCAGCAGTCCCAGCGAATTGACAAAAGTGCATCTTTAAGCTCTGGGGGATATAGATAAATCTATGTTTATGTGGGCTATTTATTTTCTCTTTCTGCTGTGAAATCTACGACCGCGACTTTCCTTTTTTACATTTCCTGCTATTCCTCTAACAGCAGAGCAATAAACAGGCAGCGCGACACTGGTATTTGTCTGGCCATAATAAATAAATGAGGTTGCTGTGGAAAAAGTCGGGGGACATAAGGCGAAAAGCAAACCAGCGTCTTTGTTGCGTATCTTCATACTTAGCCTGCTGGGTAGTGTTGCTTTTTCGCTACAGGCTGAAACGCTTAGCATTGAACAGCAAAAAACAAAGTTTATTCAGTTGGTGCAATCTGGTCAGCTGGCTGAGGCTTATCAGCTGGCAGAGGCGTTAGAAGCAGAACTGGCAGGCGACGCTGATTTTGATATGGCGTATGGCCGTATCGCCTTGCAGGTTGGTCAAAATGACAGAGCTGTGTTTGCGCTTGAGCGGGTTGTGGCTGAAAAACCACAATGGCAGCAAGCTCGCTTTACTTTGGCTCAGGCCTATTACAAAACAAAAAATTATCCTGCGGCTTTACGTCAGCTCGCTGAATTGGAACAACAACCTCAGGCCGATTTAGCCGAGCCTGTTGCCAAACTGCGCAGTGCAGCCGAATGGGAGCAAAATAAGTTAAGTGGTTATCAGCGACATAAAATCAAATATGCTTTTGGTCATGATGACAATGTGAACAGTGGCACAGCGGAAGACCGGATTTTTATCCCGTCTCTCGGTGAGATTGATGTGTTTCCGCAAAGTAAAGCAAGCAGTGATTACTTCCATCAGTTGGGGTATAGCTTCGATGGGCGCTGGCAGCAAGATCAACGTTATGCCTGGTTAGCTGATGCGCAGTTGAGTGCTACTCAGTTTAATCAGTTATCCGAGTTTGATCGCGAAACACTGGCTGCACGTTTTGGCTACGAGGCTGATTATCAACAGTACAGTTACAGCCTGCGTGCCTATAGCAGACCTCTTCGGTTAGGCGGTCAGCTGTATCGTAATGACTGGGGCGGCCAAATTAGCGGTCAGTATCAATTAAATGGGCTGCACTCTTTGGGCTTACAGTGGGTTTCAGGCCGTTCTGACAACAGAATAGATGACAGATTAAATCTGACTGTACATGCCATCAGCGCATCATGGGAGGGCAAGGGCAGCCGTTGGATTAATCAGGCTAATATCAGCTTTTCCACTGAACGCAGCCGTCTGGATAGTGCTGATTACAACAGCAGAGACGTCAGTTCATTAAGTTACACCAGTATCTGGTTGGCCAGCGCTTCTCATATTTTGATTGGCAGGGCAGAAGTTCAGGATATTCGTTATAAAGCATCCCATCCGTTATTTGGTCTTAAGCGGGACGAATCGTTATTTTCCGTCAGCGGTAGCTGGATTTGGCAGTATTCGGCCTCCATCAGCACTGAACTCAGATGTAGCTACACTGATAAGAACAGCCTTGTCACTTTGTATGAGTATGACCGCACTGAATGTGTGCTAGGAGCCAATTATGCCTTCTAAATTTACCTTGTATGCGATGCCGGTAGTCGCTCTGTTTAGTTTTGTCTTATCAGCTCAGGAGCAAGTCACTCAAGAACAAACAAAGAATGCGGGTTTGACGCTAATGGCCAGAGGCGATGTCACGGCAACAGCAACAGATACGCGGCAAAGTCGCGATTTGAGTCGCAAAGCGCCAGTGTTTAATATTGATCAGGTCAGTACAGGAGCACAAAGTCAGGCTCAATTCCGAATGCTCGATGGTGCTTTATTGGCTTTGCAAAGCGACACCGAACTTTTGATTTCCGAGTACAAAGCCGGTTCAGCCACAGAGCAGGGGTCTGTGGTGATGGAGTTGGTCAAAGGCAGTTTACGCACAGTCACTGGCTCCATTAAAGGGGATGCAGGTAACTATCAACTAAAAACACCAGTGGGCAGTATTGGTATTCGTGGTACGACCTTTCAGTTGTCTTATATCAACGAAATTATGCTGGTCGGTGTATGGGATGGCCAGATTGAATTACAGATTACCCGAGCAGATGGTACTGTGCAAAACGTGACTTTTGGTGGCGGGCAGAGTGCTTCTTTTGCACAAATCACTGCGGCTGGGCAGGTGACACCTATGTTGTCTCCTCCCGCTGAATTTGCAGGAGATACAACTGGTGGTGCAGGCAACACCAATTCCAGCAGCAGCTCAGACGCAGCTTCAAATACAGCTTTTACAGATGCGACCAATTCGCTGTCCGCTCAGGGTTCTGAAGATACATCTTTTATTGCAGAGCAAGCCTATCAGGGCAGTAGCAACCAAATCCCGGTAGCTGAGTTGATTGCTGCACGTTCAGGCAGTTATCAATATGCCAGTCTTGAACAATTCAGTGTGCAAAGTACTGAAGGTACTGTGTCAAATTTTCAGGCCAGCATGACGATAGATTTTGACAACGGCACAGTACCGCAAGGTGAGTTGTCTTTTAGTGATGCAGGTGGCGAATGGTTTGCAGCCTTTAATGGTGTGGTGAATGTTGACCAACTGGAACTGGGGGTAAATTTTGCCAGTCACGGTAATGAAAGAGCTCAAGGCCAGATAGATACCCTGTTTGTTGACGGCATTGATCAGATCCTCGGCCAATTTGTGTTGAGTGAAATAGAGGACCCCGCGACCACAGCTGGTGGTGTCTTTTTGATCAAATAGCCAGCAACAAAGGATGAACACTATGTACCTAGTTCTGCTTCGGGAGTTTTTTCGGTGGGGGTTAGTTATCACCTTTTGCGCGCTGTTGGTTGGCTGTGGCGGAGGATCGGGTGGTGAAGCCGTATCGGATAACCCTACAGGAGGGCAACCTCCTGTTTCTCCACCTCCGGTAGGCGAAACTCCGGTTGAAATGGGCCTGATGGTTGCTTTTGGTTACAACTCGCTGGTGGCTGGCTCGCCTTTACGAACCAACCAGGTGCAAAGTTTGGCGGTTGGAAATGGCACCGCTAATTATCGGTTTCCGCGTTCAGGACAGAGTATCAGTGGCAATATAACGATCGCTGTGGATGTGGCCGATCCTGATGGAATCGCCAGGGTCCTGGTTGGCTTTAATGGCAGTGAACAGGCTTTGGTATTGTGTGAGGCAAGTTGTGGTACATCCTTCTCACAAACTGTGACTGGGGTGAATCCCCGTAATTTTGGTTTAAGTCCGGGATCCTTGCGCTTAGAACTGTGGCTGGAAGACCAACTGGGCAATCGTATTTTGTTTGATGCTCGTGATATTGAATGGTTACCTGAAGCCGTCGTTGGACTAAACAGCAGTCGCACTGCTGGTTCTTTACAGGTGAACTGGTCGGCTAATAACAGTGCACGCCGCTACAACCTGTATATTGCTGAGCAACCAGGTATTACCCCTGAAAACATCCTGACTAAAACTGGTGGCCGACAATTTTTAGCCCTGACTCAAACGGGTTTTTCTGTACCTGCAGTGGAGGATAGCCGCCGTTATTTTGTGCTGATCACTGGTGTTGATCCATCGGGTGAAAGTTTGTACTCCGAACAGCATGTGATCCAGCCTGTTGGGGCGCCTCAGTTTTCCTTACCTGTAGCTACTGCAGATCAATTTAATCTGAATGAAGATGAAGTACTGGGTGGTTTCTTGCTGGCTAACGACAGTCACCCGGATGATCGCAGCTTTAGCCTGGATAGCCTGGTGGTACGTTTACCTGAAAACGGCGCCGTGCAGCTTAATGCTGATGGTTCCTTTGTCTATAGACCCGCAGCAAACTTTGTCGGCAACGATAGCTTTATTTATCAGATCACCGATACTCAGGGCTTAACAGCACAAGCGCTGGTCAGCCTGACTGTATTACCAATAAATGATCTGCCTGTAGCTATGGACGACAGTTACAGCCTGAATAAAAACACCAGCCTTAGTATTGCCTCTCCTGGTCTTTTAACGAACGATCTGGACCTTGATGGCGATAGCCTTGTTGTCGACAGTATTGCAGTTACAAATCCTGCTCATGGCAGCGTGCAGCTGGATCTGGATGGTGCTTTTAGTTATACGCCAATAGAAAATTATGTAGGCGAAGATTTTTTTGTCTATCAATTAACGGACGAACAGGGCGGTGTTGCGCAGGCTAAAGTGACACTTCGTATTGAAATGACCAATGCAGCTCCTGTTGCACAAAACGACAGCTATCAGGTGGGAGAAGACGAAGAGTTAACAGTGACTACCGCTGCTGGTTTGTTAGCGAATGATACAGATCCCGATGGAGATAGTATTAGCCTGCAACCTGAGCTGCTAAGTACAGTACAGAATGGTCAACTGCTGTTAGCATCGGATGGCAGTTTTCAGTACCTGCCGGATCAGGATTTTTTCGGTACCGACAGCTTTAGCTATCAAATCGCAGATCCCAGCGGTTTAGTAAGCGCTGCAACTGTAGTCTTGAACGTCTTAGCGCAAAATGATCCCCCTGTAGTCCAGGCTGCAAGTTTTTCGGTGAATCACAACACTCCATTATCTGTAGCAGCGCCTGGTTTATTGGCTTATGCCTCTGACGTGGACGATCAAAATTTAACCCTGGATGGCCAGGTTGTTGTTGCGCCAACAAAAGGCTCTGTGCAGCTATCGCAAGATGGCAGCTTCAGTTATTCAGCAAATTCTCAGGCGACTGGTTCTGATAGTTTTGTGTTCAGGGTTCTGGACCGCACAGGTGCTTCCAGCACAGGTACTGTGGTGATCAATATTATTTATCAGGCATCGGCACCTGTTTTAGCTGATGCCAGCTACCAGATATTTGCCAACTCTCCGAATGGGTATGCGTTTGCTCAGTTGACTGCAGCAGACAGCGATCCTAATGACACAGTCTTGTTTAGCATAGTGAGTGGCAATGATGCAGGTATTTTTAGTTTATCAACCTCTGGTCTATTCATGGTTGCGGATGCAACACAACTGGCTCAATTCTCAGGCACAACAAAAACTTTAGTGGTGCAAGCACAGGACAGTTATGGCCTGATTGATCAGGCTGTGTTGCAGATCCAAATTTTAGCTATACCAGTGATAGCTCAGCCTGATACTTATAGTCTGGCGCAGGGTTCAACATTAACAGCTTCTCCAGGCGTGCTGGCCAATGACAGTGAGTCTTCATCCGCCACTTTGACAGCCAGCCTGGTTTCCGGGCCTGCACATGGACAGCTGACGTTAAATGCAAATGGTAGTTTTGTTTATACGCCAGCCCCAACTTTTTATGGCACAGACAGCTTTATCTATCAGGCTTCGAATGGGACTTACAGTGCACAGGCTCAGGTGACTCTGAATGTGACTTATACACCACCCCCCGTACAGGCGAACTTTGATGCGTACACTTTAGATGAAGACATTACTCTGACTGTGACTAGTGCTGACTCATTACTGCTGAACGACAGTTTTAATCCAAATGAAGCCATCACCGTCAGTCTGGTGCAGGCTCCTCCCTATGGCACTTTAAGTTTAAATACAGATGGTACTTTCACTTACCAGCCCGCTGCCAATTCCTACGGTGCTTACTATTTCACTTATCGGTTGACTCAAGGAGCAATCACTTCTGATGCTCAGGTGGAGTTAAACATCAGTCCGGTCAATGATCCGCCGTCGTTACAAGACGCCACAGTGACTATTTCAGATGATTATATAGATAGTCAGCTGGTACTGGCGATGACTCAATACGATGCCGATCCGGGCAGTTACAGTTATCAAATCTTATCCGGTAACTCAGCCGGGGTTTTTGCCATCACTTCGGGTGGCAGTATTCAGATTGCTAACTCATCTTCGCTTAACGCCAGCATCACGGCTTCTTACAGTCTGGTGGTTCAAGTCACGGAAAATGGCGATCCCAGTCTGGTAGATACCGCAACTGTTGTCATTACAGTCACAGCTGCCCAAACTTTTGAAACTGAAGTTGTCGTTGACACTACTTTTGCCGGAGGCTCAAATCTGTCTTTGGAAATGATGCTGAGTGGCGAATACAACGATCCGGTGCAAATTATTCCACTGAGTGATGGTCGCAGTCTGGTGCTTGGCACCGTAGCTAACTCCTCTGGCCAGGATATTTTTGTCGTCCGGCTTAATGCAGATGGCTCTGTTGATCCGAGTTATGCAGACAAAGGTATTTTCAGAAATAAGGTATTGTCTATCTATACGACAGAACAGGCTGTAGCTGGCGTCTTAACCAGTGCCAATGAGCTGGTGCTGTTGGTTAATTATACTGAAACCGCCAGTTCAGGTTTCTATCTGGTTAAACTTAGTGAAAATGGTTCACTGGACAGCAATTTCGGCAACATGCTGGGTTATGTGCTTTGTGAATATACCCCATGCGATAGTGCAGATGTTCAGGCGACCGACCTGATCCTGAATCATTTAGGGCATTATGTGGTATCGGGCAGTAAAAATGGCAGTGCTTTTCTGTTTGAGTTTGCTGACTCTGGTTATCAGGCTGGCTGGCTCAGCACCTTCAGCACTATAGAAGAGTTTGAACTGGTGCGGCAGGACAGTGACCACAATTATTATGGGGTTGGCCAATCGTCTTCTGGTCATATAGTGATTGCCCGTTTTTCATCTTCTTTTGCTTTAGATATCAGCACTTTTGGCTGTACGCCAAACTGTGTTGGATACCAGCAGTATGATTTATCCTTAGCAGCTTCAATGCCTTATGACGCGGTCTTGTACAACGACGAACTCTATGTGGTGGGCAGTGTGACCGAGAGTTCTGCGCCCAACAGCCCGGATGGACTTTTCTTGAAAGTGACATACGATGGCAGTCTGGATCCTGGTTTTGGTAGCAATGCCGGATTTACTCAGGTGGGTGGTTACGCGGGTGCTCCGCTGCATTACCATTCCGTGACTGTCGATGATGCAACAGGTTTTTATGTGCTGACCAGCACAGCGGAAACGAGCGAAGATCTGCTTTCGATGAGTCGCTACGATCTGACGGGTCAGTTTGTTCTTAACCAGCCGCTTGCTGTGGACGGGCAATTAAAAGCTGTGGATCTGCAAAGCGACAGTTCAGGTTTATGGTTGTTGCAGCATTTTAGTAATCCAAATTATGGTGCTGCGGGTAGTGTCAGTTTTAACTGGGTAGGCAAATATCAGTTGACTAGTCTGACTCCGGACAGCGCATTTTCAGCAGATGGTCAGCGTTGGTTTAATGCGGGTTTCAGCGATGACAGCTTACTGGGTAGTCAGAGGTTAGTACTTGGTAGTCAGGTGAATAAAACGCTGTTTTATGGCTACAGCTATTCTTATGTAAATGGCAGCTATCAACAGGCTTTTGTCGGCAGACTCACCTCCAGTGGCGCTTTGGATCAGAGCTTTGGCAATCATGGCCTGGTGTTACTGGCTGATGATCAACTGGCACAGATGGAAGTGAATACAGTGCTTGAAGCTGGTTCGAATCAGTTATACGTGGCAGGTTCAGGCCTGAATACAAACAATGATCAGATCGGTTTTGTAGCCAGATTGGATCAAGATGGCTTTGTCGATCAAGGGTTTGCTGGCGGTATTGTTGATTTAATCCCAAGCCAGTTGGGCAGCTACAACGGATCAGCGGCAGTGCATTTACAGCTAAAAGCAGATGGTCATCTGATTGTAGGGGCTGAATACAGCCAATCTCAGGACAATTCTGATATTGCCTTGTTGCAATTGAATACCGATGGCTCCTTGGACGCAGGTAACTTTGGTCCATCAGCAGCAGGTTTTACGCTATTTACTGAAATAGACACAAACGCTCAGACCGAAGAAAGACTCAGTCAGATGAAACTGGATCCGGCGGATGACTCTATAGTCATTGCTGGTCAATACAAACTAATGGCAGATCCCAGACTTTATGTCGCCCGTTTTAATGAAACAGGCCTGCTGATGAATGCTGTCAATAGCCCTTCCGATACTTTTGGAGATGCAGCACAAGGCTACAGCGTGATCAATCTGGTCGATAACACCAATGATCAAACCCAATACTCAGAATACCTGAATGCATTGGATTTTGATGCCGGACAGAATCTGATTTTTGCCCTGTCGAAAAATTATGAAGGAGATGAATCGCATTATTTGTATCGAGTACAGCGCAATGGTTTGACCGACACTTCATTTAACTCTGGTAGTCCAAAATTGTACAACAGCTTCAGCGATCAGACGCCTGTTGATTTGGAGATTAAAGCTATCCATACCGATGCGGCAGGCCGATTACTGATGGTGGGCACTTATGGTGTGAATGCTTGGGTTGGACGAGTGTTGTTGGACGGCAGTAGTTCTGATGTAGGGCGCTGGGATCCTGCTTTTGAAGCGAACTCTGCGACGCCAGGGGCTTACCTATTTACCGGATTTACCTTCTCCAGCAATTTTTTTATGCAACTGACCAGCAGCAAAGTCACCTTGGGCTGGAGTAACTACGATGCTGGTGGCTACAGTGCAACACTGCGGCAATATCAATTTTATGAATATGAAAACAATCCCATTTAGTGAGTCCTTATGCAGATTAAATTTTATGGCGTGCGTGGCTCAATTCCAACACCGGGAGTGGATACACAAAGGTATGGCGGTAACACCCCTTGTGTGCTGCTGACTAGTCAAAGTGGTCAGCAATTAATTCTCGATTCGGGCACTGGGATCAGGTTATTGGGGCAGGAATTAATGGCTGGCACTGAAGAGCTGGTGTTACTGCTTAGCCATAACCACTGGGACCATATTCAGGGTTTTCCTTTTTTTGCACCCGCGTATCAGCCGGGTCGTCAAATCCGGATTATTCCGGGACATACTTTAAACGCCGAGCATGACGCAATCTTAAAACAAATGTCAGGCGAGTTTTTTCCTGTAGCGCCAGAGCAACTGCCTTCAGTGATCCGTATTACTCCTATAGCGGACGATCAGTGGCAGTTGGGAGATTTTTATATCCAGCGTTGCCGGTTGAATCATCCGGGTTCTGGCAGTGCTTATCGTATTACCGCAGACGGACAAGCTTTGGCTTATGTCACAGATAATGAGCTGTTTCCGCCACAGCAAGAATTCACTTCAAGAGCGCGGTGGCTAGAGTTTGTCGCAGGAGTCGACTTGTTGATCCACGATGGCCAATATCTGGAAGCAGATATGCCCTATAAGTTGGGCTGGGGTCATTCACTGGTCAGTCAGGCGGTGGTGTTAGCCAAAGAAGCTCAAGTGAAAAAGCTGGTCATTTTCAGCCATGATCCGGTCCGCACTGATCTGCAATTGGATGAACTGGCGCAGCAGTTTAGTGCGCAGCGCCCTGAAGTGGTGATGGCGCAGGAAGGAATGGAAATCTGGTGCTGAAGTATTGGCGACGCCATCAATGGATTTTGTTTTGTAGCCTGCTGTTTAGTGGAGTGCTGGTGCTGGCTCAGTTGAGTGCTGTCTATTCAGAACAGTCAGTGTTAAAGCGTCTTGATGGTTTGCTGTACGACAGTAGATTAAAACTGATGCTGTCGTACAGAGAGGTCAAAGACTTACCTGTAGTGATAGTTGATATTGACGAAAAAAGTCTGAAGCAACTGGGTCGTTGGCCATGGAGTCGCCAAATAGTGGCGCAGATGCTGGAGCAATTAACTGCGGCTGGTGCTTCGGTGGTCGCTTTTGATGTGATTTTTTCCGAGCCTGAGCGCAACCCGGCACAACAAGTGTTGCAGTCCGGCCAGCAGCGGTTATCTGCTGAAACGACGGCGGAATTACAGCAGATAGCACCACTGTTAGATGCAGACCATCAGTTTGCCTCAAGCCTTGAAAACAAAGACGTAGTTCTGGGGTTTTTATTCCAGCGGGAACAACTGGCTGTGGGGCAGTTGCCTGAAACCTATGTGTCTGTGGATTCTGAAGCCAGTCAAAGTTCTGTCAGTCAGTTTGCCGGTTATGTCGCCAATACGGCTGTACTTCAGCAACAAAGTGCTGGAACAGGTTTTATTAATTCATCTCCCGATCCTGACGGTTTTATCCGCCAGGCTGCTTTGCTCATCCGCTATCAGGACAAAGTTTATCCGTCACTGGCGTTGGAGGCTGCCCGTTTATATGCATTGGCTCAGCAGCTGGAAGTAGAAACTGCGCCATTGCAGCAAATTAATACCATAGTGGGTGTTACAGTGGGCAATACCCGCATTAACACCGACTTATACGGCAGAGTGCTTATTCCTTATCGAGGTCCTGCGCGCAGTTTTCCTTATATTTCCGCTGTTGATGTAGTGCATGGGGCAGTGGATAAAGCGCTGTTAAAAGATGCAGTCGTTTTTGTCGGCACTTCTGCGGTAGGCCACGCTGATTTACGTTCGACTCCTGTTGGTGTGCAATACCCAGGCGTAGAAGTGCACGCCAATGTATTTGAAGGCTTAATTTATCCGGAGTTAATTCACTCTCATCCGGATTGGGCTGAGGCTCTGGTGTTTTTGTTTTTAGTGGTACTGGGTGTTCTGATGAGTTTGTTGTTTCCTGCTTTAGGCCCTGTCAGCCTGGCTTTAACAGGAGGCAGTCTGTTACTGCTGACCTTGGGGGGCAACTTGTACAGCTGGCAAGTTTTGAAGCTGGATTTACCCTTAACGTCCAGTCTGTTACTGATTTTAGGCCTGACTTTGCTGAATTTAATCTATGGCTTTTTTGGCGCTTCACAACAAAAAGCCCGGATTAAATCAATTTTCGACCAGTACGTACCCCCAGCTCATATAGATGAAATGCTGAATCACCCTGAAAGCGTAAGTCTGGATGGTAAAAGAAAAGAGATGTCGGTGTTATTTTCAGATATCCGTGGTTTTACCAACTTGTCAGAGAAACTGACAGCGACCGAACTGAAATCCTTGTTAAATCGCTACTTTTCGCCCATTACCAAAACTATTTTTGAGCATCAGGGCACCATAGATAAATACGTGGGCGATATGGTAATGGCGTTCTGGAATGCGCCGCTGGATGTAAAAGCTCATGCAGAGCTGGCGGTGAAGGCGGGTTTTTCTATGTTAAAAATCACCGATGAACTCAGCAAAAGTTTTGTTTTAGATGGTTTGCCCGCCATCGATATTGGGGTTGGTATTAATACGGGCGAAATGAATGTGGGTGATATGGGGTCGGAGTATCGTCGTGCTTATACCGTACTTGGTGATGCTGTGAATTTAGGCTCCCGACTGGAAAGTCTGACTAAATATTATGGCGTGCGGTTTTTGGTGAGCCAGATGACGGCACAACAATGCCAAAACATGACTTTTCGTACCATAGACAAAGTCAAAGTGAAGGGTAAAACAGAAGCAGTCATTATTTATGAACCTGTGGATCCCGACTTACTAACTAACCCAGACTTTGTAGCTGCTTTGCAGCGGCATGAACAAGCACTTGTATTGTATTGGCAGCAAGACTGGAACGAGGCCGAACAGCTCTGGGCCTCGTTGTATCAGTGCTATAACGATAAGTTATACAGCTTGTATCTCGAACGACTGACTCATTACCGTACGCATCAGACTGGTGCAGATTGGGATGGGGTCTATACTCATGCAGAAAAGTAGTCATGGCAGTGAAAAATGATGACTGAACCTTCAGTATTACGACATTTGATAGACATAGGCATTTCGTTATCGGTAGAGCGGGATACAACCCGTCTGCTGGAGCGTATTTTAACCAGTGCTCAAACTTTAACTCAGGCAGACGGTGGCACTATTTATTCAGTGACGGCTGACAAGAGTCTGAAATTTGAGACCTTGATCAACAACTCGCTGAATATGTATATGGGCGGTAGCTCTGGCGTGCCTATCCCTTTTCCTTCTATCCCCATTTACAAAGAAGGCCAGGTGAATCAACACGCTATAGTGGCTATTGCTGCCGCTGAAGGTGAAATGATCCATATTCCTGATGCTTATGCTTGTCAGCAATATGACCTAAGCGCTGCGCGCAGTATGGATCAGCGGACTGGTTATCATACCCAGTCGGTGCTGACTATCCCGATGAAAAATCATGAGGGCGAGCTCAATGGTGTATTGCAACTGATTAATGCCACAGTGGATGGCAAAGTCAGTGCATTTTCAACTCAGCAAATGGAATTGGTGCGTTCATTGGCTTCTTTAGCTGCTGTGGCACTGACCAATAAGCAGTTGATTGAAAACATGGAAGAGTTATTTCAGGGCATAGCCCGTCTGATCGCCAAAGCTATAGATGAAAAGTCCCCTTACACTGGCGGACACTGTAAGCGGGTTCCGGAGCTGACCATGATGCTGGCGAATGCGGCTCATCATCATAACAGCGGACCTTTAGCAGACTTTGTGCTGACGGATGCTGACCGGCATGAGTTAAGTGTGGCGGGTTGGTTACATGACTGCGGTAAAATTGCCACGCCAGAACATGTGATGGATAAGGCTAGTAAATTACAGACCATTTTCGACAGGATAGAGCTGGTCGACGCCAAAATAGAGATAGCCAAACGGGATTTCGAACTAAGTCTTGCCGGACCTTTGTATCTTGCGTCTCACCAGCAGGATCAGGCACAAATTGCATTGTTGCAACAGCAACTGGCACAAGGACTGGCTGCTTTGGAC
Organism: Rheinheimera sp. MM224; assembly: GCF_947090785.1. Classification (NCBI taxonomy): domain Bacteria; kingdom Pseudomonadati; phylum Pseudomonadota; class Gammaproteobacteria; order Chromatiales; family Chromatiaceae; genus Rheinheimera; species Rheinheimera sp. MM224. The sequence continues at coordinate 4,112,328 of NZ_OX352320.1, read as the reverse complement.
GCGCAGCGCGATTTTTTGCGCAAAGCTAATATAGGTGGCGAGTTTATGGACAAAGACGATCAGCAGCAGGTCGCTGATTGTGGTCGTCAGTTGCAGATTTGCATAGCGGGACAGGAACAAAATCTGTTATCTGATAATGAAATTTACAACCTGAGTATAGCCCGTGGCACCTTAACTCCGGAGGAAAGGCAGATCATCAACCGTCATATGAATATTACCGTCGATATGCTGGAGTCTTTGCCTTTCCCTAAACATTTACAAAGGGTGCCCGAGTTTGCTTGTGGTCATCATGAAAAAATGGACGGTACTGGTTATCCCAAAGGTCTGACGAGAGACCAAATGTCGATACCAGCCCGTATGATGGCCATAGCCGATATTTTTGAAGCCTTAACGGCGTCAGACCGGCCTTATAAAGACGGCAAACCATTAAGTGAATGCCTGATGATTATGGGCCGAATGAAACAGAACCAGCATATAGACCCGGATCTGTTTGATATTTTTATCGATCAGAAAGTGTATCTGCAGTACGCAGAACAATTTTTAAAACCCGGGCAATTAGATGAAATTGACCACAGCCGTATCCCTGGTTATTTGCCGCCTGAGCAACGCTACAGCACGAAATAGCCTAAGCTTAGAAAGTATCAAAGAAGACGTTGGAGTCGCATGCGAGTTGTATTGATATTGTTATGGAGCTGCCTGAGTTTTTTCTGCGGCACTGTTCAGGCTAAACCCTATGTGATTGGTATAGAGCAGCTGGATTATTATCCACATTACGACTTTAAATCAGCGCAGCCCCGTGGTTACTTTGTTGATTTGATTCAGTTATACAGCGTCTGGAGTGGCGATGAGTTTGTATTTAAAGCTTTGCCAGTCAAGCGTTTATACAAGGATTCGGCTGAACTGACGGACTTTGTTTATCCGGATAATCTGCGTTGGCAACCTCATTTAGACATAGATCAAAAGCTGGTTAAATATTACAGCGCTCCGGTGATTTATACTTTGGGTGGCACTATGGTGCTACCGGAAAAGCAGAAAATGGCCATGGTGGATTTTAAAGTGCTGGCTAATATTCATGGTTTTTCACCAACCCGGTGGATAGAGCTGAAAAAACAGCATAAGTTTAAAATTCTGGATGTACCTGATGCTGAATCTGCGCTGCGAATGACGCTGCGGGGCAGGGTTGATGCAGCTAATGTGGAATACAATGTCGCTCAGTACCATTTAGCTCAGATGAAATCTGCCAAAGCTCTGGTGATGGCTGAGCATTTACCTTTTACCAACCTCGCATTTCACTTATCCAGCCAAAAGCATCCGGAACAAATCCTGCGCTTTAATCAATTTCTGATTGAACAGCAGGATCAAATTCAGCAGTTAAAACGACGTTATGCTTTAGTGGAATATAGGGAACAACTGCCCAAGTTGTCAGATAAGCAAAAGGTTACAGCTGAAATTCGCCAATAAAGCCGCTACACTAGCCGCAGTTAATTAAAATCATGGGAACTTCATATGTTTGAATGGATCGCGAGTCCGGAAGCCTGGATAGCCTTAGGTACTCTGGCAGCCTTGGAAATCGTCTTAGGTATAGACAATATTATCTTCTTATCTATTTTGGTGGGGCGTTTGCCTGAGCATCAACGCGCCTTTGCCCGCCGTATGGGTTTAGGCTTAGCCATGTTTGCCCGTCTGGCGTTGTTATTCTCTATTTCCTGGGTGATGGGGTTAACCGAAACCTGGTTTACTGTGCTGGGTAATGACATTTCAGGCCGTGATGTGATCTTAATTGGTGGTGGTTTATTCCTGCTGGCCAAGTCGACTCAGGAAATTCACCATAGCCTCGAAGGTATGGAAGAAGATAGTGCTGGTCCTAAAGTGGTAGCCAACAACCTGTTTATGGTGCTGATCCAAATCGCTATCTTAGATATCGTCTTCTCATTAGATTCAGTGATCACTGCTGTGGGTCTGGTCAATCAAATTGAAATTATGGCCATTGCCATTGTTTCTGCTGTGGTAGTGATGATGTTTGCTGCTAAGTCTATTGGTGACTTTGTCGACGCACATCCATCCATTAAAGTGCTGGCTTTATCCTTCCTGATTTTGGTTGGTGTGACCTTAATGATCGAAGGTTTTGATGTGCATGTGCCAAAAGGTTATATCTATTTCGCTATGGCATTCTCTGTAGCTGTTGAGATGATCAATATCCGCATGCGTAAAGGCCGCAACGTAGTGAAACTGCATAAAGCTATATCGGACGAAAAAGCCGACTAAGCCTAAGCGAAGCCGATGAGAAGAGCCCTGCTAGTCACTGACAAGCGGGGCTTTTTTATTGGCGTTGATTTTAAGGTTGCGACGTTCCAGCAGCAGATAAAGTACAGTGGCTAATACCAGTGTCAAAACCACAGCCACACTGACAGAGCTGATGCGGTACAAAGCGCTGTACATCAAATCTTGATCTGGCTTTAAATACTGACCAAAAATAATAGCCATAGTGGTCATGCCACCAAAAGCTACACCAGAGCCCGGGCCTTCCAGTTGCTGCGCTCTGGCGAAAATCAGCATACCAAAAAAGAATGCCAGCATAGTTAAGGGTAAATGCTGGTAGTTGTCATACAACACCAACTGGACCGCTATCGCATAGGCGGAACCCAGCAATACTCCTGACGCTCGTTTGATACCAGCCTGCACTATGCCAGTAAAACTCATAGGCAACAGAATAAGGATGCTGCTGGCCTGAGCAGATAGCGAATCCTGTAAATCCAGCAGTTGAAAGGTCACAAAAGACAAGGTTGCAATAGCTGCTGCGACCAGGCTTTGCTGTTGCTGTTCAAGTGGGGTTTTAGCTGGAGGCATTTGCATAGACTGTTCTGGCACAGGAAAGAGCCAAATCACAACACCACTAATCAGCAAAGCAAATAGTACAGCCAATAAAGCATTGCCAAGCATCTGGCCCGGATCCATGCTGGGGTAACTGGCGAAATGCAAAAAGATACTGCCGTTAATAATGGCAATAGCGGCAAATACAAAAAGCGCGCCTTTGGCCATCAAACGGAATAACCATAGGAAATAGATAAAAACCAGCAGCGTCATCACAGTGCTTAAAGCACCAAGCCAGCTGTACAGCAGCACCATAGAGCCAGCTATCAGGTTCGCGCTCACGTATTGCAGTACAACAAAAGGCGTCAGTCTGGGGATTAAACCTAACAACAACACAGGACTGATGGTAAAAAACACACCCCATTGATCCGAGTTGGTCAGTTTGGCCAGCAGTAAGCCGAGGCTGGCACCAAAGGCCAGCCGCAGTACTTTATGAAAGGGAGTGGGTGCAAACATAACCGGACCTAAAAGTTTTAGTAAAGACTGCGTTAGTAAACGTCACTTTAGTAAACGCCGCTTTAATAAACATAGTGCAGCAAGCTAATCAGCTGAATTTGGCTTTTTGCCAAAGCTGCCAGCAGGCGGTTGTCTTTTGGCACCAGTTGCACTGTTGCCCGGGATCCAACCACTAAAGCGGACGGCATTTGCTGTTGCATCGCCAGATTTACTTTTAAACGCTGCGCATCACGGACCCAGCGGCTGCTGCTGTCTGCCGTCGCTAAACGTCCATCTGGTGTGCTCTGGCCGTTGGCAACACCTGCATCTATATCCCGTACCGAAGCGCTGAATACTTCGCCTGGTAAAGCATCAAAAGTGATGAGAGCTTCGGTACCTTGTTGTACATGCAGCAAACTTTTTTCACGAAACAAAGCGCTGACCCAACTTTGCTGAGTGGAGACCAGAGCAACAGTAGCTTGATGACTGGCCAAATTAGTGCCAACTTCCAGTTGCAAGTCTGTGACTATGCCATCGACATCTGCATACACCTTGGTTCTGTCCAGCTCCAGTTGGGCTAATGCCAGCTGATTGCGGGCCTGTTTAATTTGCACCAGCTCCTGAGTTGGAATACCCAGTTCTGCTTCACGTTCTGCTAAATCTGCGGTGCTGGCCTGTAGCTCCGCTTTGGCTTTGAGCACAGCTGTATGGCTTTGATCCAGTTGCTGACGTGCTATTAGTTTTTGATTGTACAGTTGCTGATAACGCTGATCTTCCCGCTGTACTTCCTGCAAGGCAAAACGCGCCTGATCAACACGGGCTGCAGCGCTTTGTAAAGCTGCACTTAACTGACGGTTGTTTTGCTGACTTTGTTCCAGTTGCAATTGGGCCAGTTCCAGCTTGAGCTGATAGTCAGCCGGGTCCAGTTCGAATAACAAATCACCTTTTTTAACCTGCTGATTATTCTGCACCGCAATAGACACCACACGGCCAGGGACTTGGGGGGCAACCTGCACGACATAACGTTGCACTAAGCTGTCTGTGGTGACAGGCATATACAAATCGGCAGCCAGGTAGTAACCAAACACCAATCCAAATAGCACTAAAGTCCATTTGATCCAACGGTTAAACAGTTGTTCGGCGCTCATGATATGTCTCCGGCTTTTTGGTCCTGCAAAAGCACTGCGGCTTGTTGCAATACCAGACTCAGCAATTGTGGAAGATCCTGCTGCTGCTGTGGTGTTAAATTCCCCAGTAATTGCTGCTGCAAAACGCGGCGTTGCTGATTAATAGCTGCCACTAAGTCTGTTGCTGCAGGCAGCAAATACAACGCCTTTTGGCGTCTGTCCTGTTCTGACGGGCGGCGTTCAATCAGGCCTTGTTTTTCCAGTTGGTCCAGCACTGGCACTAAAGATGGGGTTTCTACAGCTAACAAGCGGGCCAGTTCAGTTTGGCTAAAGCCTTGATTTTCAGCTATGTATACCAGTGCTATGCCAGAACTTTGGGTCAGGCCCTGACAGGCCAGTTGTTTATCTAATAAACAACGCCATTGGCGTGACAGCAGATGAACTTGCAGGCCTAAACTTTGGAAACTCATAATTTGCTCGTTAATAATTAGGAAGCTAACTATATTTTAGTTAGCTTCCTAATTAATTTCAAGCCGAAGCAGAATAAGCTCTGTTTTGTGTGTAAATAAAAAAGTACAAGTGGCCTTGTAGGTTGCTGGAGTTAACGCAGGTCGTCGGCTTTTTTGCCAAATACAGGAATAGTCAGATGCCAGCGAATGGCGGCTAAACGCAAGGTTAATAAGGCAGTCATTCCTGCCAGCATGGCGGGCATTTGTGCGACGCCAAAGCCCAGCAGCTGCACGTACACCAGGCCGCCAAAAATGCAGGTAATAGCGTACAGCTCGCCACGAAACACCATAGGAATTTCACGGCATAATACGTCACGGATCATGCCACCACAGACCCCACTCATAGTGCCCATCATAATGGCGACAAAACCAGAGGTGCCGTGGTCCAGTGCTTTTTGTGTGCCCATAATGACAAAAAACGCCAGACCAATGGCATCTGCAATTTGTAAGGTATTGTTTGGGATCACTAGTCTGTTACGAACTGCCAGAATAGTTAAACCTGCGGCAACGAAAATGGCTAAAAAGTAACTGTTGTTGCTTAACCAGATCACCGGAGAGTCGAGGATTAAATCGCGTAAAGTACCGCCACCTATGGCAGTGACTGTTGCCAGTACTATGACACCAAAACCGTCCATTTGTTTGCGCCAGGCTGCGAGGGTGCCAGAAATTGCAAATACGGCAATACCTAATAAATCAAACCAGTGGAAATAGAACTCCATATCGCACCAAAAAAAACAGAGAATAAAGACATCAAACTAACAGGCTTTTACATTGAATCACAGCTTGAAGCAGGTGTTTTATTTTCTGCTCATGCTAGTATGACGCCGTTAGTTTTGTTGAGGGAAGAGGGAATATGAGTAAAAAAGTTTGGTTAGGTGCTGCATTGGTTCTATCTGCCAGTGCTGTGGCTGGTTTTTTATATGCGAATCATCAAGCGGAACAGCTGATGGCAGGTCATATCGAACGCAGTAATCAGCAGTACCTGCAATTAGCCGAACAAGGTGATATGCCTCCTATTCATATGAGCTACAGCAAACTGTCGGCGAATATTATTACCTCAAGCTACAAAATCCGTGACTTGCATATAGGCATTGCAGGTATGGGAGATTTAGCCACAGTTGGTGAAGTGGAGTTGATAGGGTTACAGCGTGATGGTTTACCTGAAGATGGAGCTGCCCGCTTAAAAGATTTAAAACTGGCGCAACAGGCTCTGGCCTCGTTGCCAAAAGATTTAGCTGATTATCTGGCTACTTTGCTGATGGAGCTGAGTTATCAATACAAATACAAAGCAAAAACAGGGGAGCTGACTTTCCAGCAGGAATTGCGGGTCGATCATCATTTCAGCCTGAATTACCGTTTTGCTTTAACTGGCGTGACGGACTTATGGAAATTTGCTGAAAACATACATGGGCTGACACCTGAACAACAGCAGCTGCAATCTGAGCAGCCAGACTATTTGCCAGGTTTGATGAAAAAAGTGGGAGTTATTGGTATAGCCAATGGCTCTTTTGAAATAGAAAACAAAGAATTTTTACAACAGCTGTTTGATAAGCTGGCTGCGGCACAAATCACCACGGATTACGCCAGTACCCAGCAGCAACTGAGTGCTGCTTTGCAACAAAACCAACAGATCCCAGAGTCTATTCGCCAACCTGTGCTGAATTTTTTACAAAAACCTGAACGCTTAAAACTCAGCTTCCAGTTTCAACAACCCCCTACTTTTTCTCAAATGCAGGATGGTTCTGCAATGGCAGGAATTGAGACGGCTGAAGATTTCATCAGCTTCGCCAGTTTAAGCCTGAGCGCCAATTCAAACTAAGGCAAGGCAGCCGTCTTATCTGACTTGACATAAGAATGGTTCGCATTTATAAATGCGAACCATTTTTGTTAGCTTAGGTGAAGTTATGAAGTTGTCCAGATTAGCTATGGCTTTGGCCTTACCATTGCCGTTACTGGCTGCAGAAACTGCCACTGAAATTGAAACCATCAGTGTGTCAGCTACCCGCTCTTCTTATCCCGTCAGTACAGTACCTGCCACTATTACGGTGATCGATCAGGAAGAGTTAAAATCTCAGTTGGCTGTGACTCAGGACTTATCGCAAATTTTGGGTAATTTGTTACCCAGCTTTTCACCTAGCCGACAAAAATTAACCGCCAATGGCGAAACCCTGCGTGGCCGTGAGCCTCTTTATATGATTGACGGTGTGCCGCAATCTACGCCTTTACGTAACGGTTCGCGCGATGGCAATACCATAGACCCCTCCATGATTGAACGTATTGAAATCATACGTGGCGCCAATGCTATTCAGGGCATGGGTGCCAGTGGTGGTATTATCAATATCATTACTAAATCACCGGGCGAGCAGAAGCATCAGGTCAGTTTATCCGGTTCGTTGCCAACAGCTGGTGGCTCTGATACTCAAAGTTATAAAGCTAGTTATCTGTTTTCCGAACAGTTTGATGATGTCTCTTTAGTCACTGGCGCTGCATTTAATAAAACCGGCTTGTATCTGGATGGTGATGGTAATCCTATTGGAGTGGATACCACTCAGGGTGATACCATGGACTCCGATACGGTCGACTTATTTATCAAAAGTAAGTGGCAGATGACTGAAGTTCAAAGCCTGCAGCTGATGATCAATCACTTCGATTTAAAAGGTAATAATAACTACGTCACGGTTCCAGGTAATGCAGCCCAAGGCATTCCTACTACCTCAGCGCGCGGAGTCACCGAAGGCAAGCCATCACAAAATAAAGTGACTTCGGCTTCGTTGGATTATCAGCATCAGGATATAGCTGGCGGTCAGTTGAATCTGCAATTATTTGCTCAGGACTTTGCTTCTATGTTTGGCGGCAGCAGAGCTGCGGTGTTCCAGGACCCTGCCTTAGGTGCAGCTATTTTTGATCAATCACAAAATATCTCAGAAAAAGTCGGCAGTCGTCTGACGTATTTCCGTGCTGATTTAGCGGATACGGGCGTGGATTTAAGCACTGGTCTGGATTGGTTGCAGGACAGCACTTATCAGGAACTGGTGATGACCAACAGAAACTGGGTACCTGAAACTGAATTCACTAACTACGCACCTTTTGTTCAGCTGCGTTACAACCAGATTAAAAACTGGACTTTCAGTGCTGGTGCCCGTTATGAATACGGCCAGTTATCTGTCGCCGACTTTACGACGCTGGCTTCATCCAACAGCAGTTTTGTCACTGGTGGCGAGCCCAGCTTTAATGAACTGCTGAAAAACTTTGGTGTGGTGCATCAGTGGTCTGACAGTATCCGGGTTTATGCCAGCTACAGCGAAGGTTTTAGCATGCCGGATGTGGGTAGGGTACTGCGTGCTATTAATACACCGAATCAGTCTGTAGCTAAGTTTCTGAACTTACAGCCTGTGATCTCTGATAACGCTGAAGTCGGTATCGAGCTGACAGAAGATCAATACCGTTTGCAGCTGAGCTATTTCCAGTCGGATTCCGATCTGGGCTCACGCCTGCAAGCCGATGCCGACGGTATTTACAGCGTGATGCGTGAGCAAACTGAAATATCAGGTTTTGAAGCTGAAGGCGAATACAATCTGAGTGATAACAGCACTTTAGGTTTCACTTATGCCCGCACAGATGGCCGTTATGACAGTAACAACGATGGTCAGGTCGATAAAGATTTAGGCGGCATTAATATTGCCCCTGAACGCTTAAACCTGTATTGGTTACAACAATGGCCGATGCAATTGAGCAGCAGAGTACAAATCAGTCAGCTGTTTGACGTCGACTATAACGACGGCTCTTCTTTTGATGGCTACCATACGCTGGATTTATCCGGCCGTTATGATACAAACAACTGGGGCAGCTGGACTTTGGGTCTGGAGAATGCACTGGATAAACAGTACATTACCTATTATTCACAAACTACCCCTGCCAATAGCAGTTATTTTGCCGGTTTAGGCCGCACTTTAAATCTGAATTGGCAGATGGCGTTTTAAGGATTTTAACGGATGAGAGTGGCCAAAAAGTTACACCGGGTTTTTGGCCTGATTTTAGCCTTATGGCTGGTGCCCGCCAGCCTGACCGGCGCTGTTTTACTCTACAAGAATTCGTTGCTGCAATGGCTGTATCCGCAACTGCAGCAGCCTTTAATCACTGATTTAGCCATTTGGGGTAAGGTATTAGATACTTTGCCTCAGACCGACTACAACTTTGTCCGGCTTGCTACTACTGAACGACCATGGCTTGAACTCGCCCGTCTGGATGGCACCTTAGAGTACTGGTCCGCTTCGGGTCAATTATTGCTAAGCCGCAGCCAGTATGAAGATTTCATCGGCTGGTTTTATGAATTTCATCTGCATTTATTCAGTGCTGAGCTGGGCGAACAAATTATGGGTGTGCTGGGGTTATTGGCGCTACTGCTGATTGGATCTGGTTTATGGCATAGCTGGCCCAGGCACTGGGGCTGGCGCTTATGGCGTTTACCCTTGTCTGCTCCTGCTATCCGCTGGTCCAGGCAATGGCACTTTGTTATTGCGTTTTGGGCTACTCCTCTGCTGCTACTTAGTGTTCTGAGTGGCACTGCTATGGTCTATAACCAGCAAGTACAACAAGGCCTAAGTTGGTTGTTTCGTGATGTTGAAGCAAAAACAGCTCAAATTGAAATGTCTGCTTATCCTGTGACTCAAAGTCAGTGGGTTTTATGGTTGCCGGCCGCACAACAACAATTACCTGAAGGGGTTCTGCGTTTAGTCAGTTTTCGAAAGAAAACAGAACAAGAATTATCAATCCGTGCTCAGCTGAGCGCAGAGTGGCACCCGAATGGCCGTACTCTGATCAAACTCGACCCAGCCAGTTCCAGTGTTTTATCTGTGCAAAAAGCCACGGAGATGGGGCAAGGAAAACAACTTAGCCAACTGATTTATCCTCTGCATATGGCTGCTGTAGGAGGGGACTTCTATAAAGTTTTGCTGTTGCTGACAGGTTTTATCCCGTTGATACTTTGGGTATTAGGCATGATTTATCATAAAAGACGTGAAGCTTATAGCAAGGATAAAAAAACGGCCCCTTAATGGACCGTTTCAGTACACTTTACACGAGCAGGCACCTTGCCCTGTGTGACTGGGGCGAGGAGCGCAGGAAACGTAGGGGCTGGGTTTATCCCCGCCCGTAAGCTTCAAGTCATAGGGTATATAGCCAAAGTAATTGAAGTTGTAGCGAGGCGGCAAGCGATCGAGACCCCAGGAGCATAGTTGTCCTATGTGACTGGGGCGACTCTTTCCTTAAAATCAGGCAGGCAACAAAGCTACGGCTTCAAGTACGAAGGCTATAATTAGTCCTGGCCGATACGGGCTTTTATATCGTTAATCAGCGGAGATGCGGCTAAACCATTAGCGGTTGCCCATGTTTCCAGATCTTCTGCCACTAAAGCTTTAGCAGGCATCTGCTTCACAAAAAATGAACCCGTTTCATAAGCGTCACTGCGCATTGCAAATTTAATCAGCGAATCGCCATTGCATTGAATTACATCGTAAATCTTACGAAGGTTCACTTTGTTATCGGATAATACTTTACGGACGCGATTTTTATCGTCGGCTTTTGTGTATTCACACAAAGAGGTGACCCATTGATCCTGAGCCAAAGCTGCCGGCGCTGCCGCGAAATAAGCACTTGCTACTACTGCTAATGTAACGAGCTTTTTCATAAAAATACCCCTTAGAGGTTAATAGGTGAACTAGTAAAATTGATAATAATGAAACTATATACTGTTGGGTACTACTCTGCCAAGTATTACCCGCTTTTTCTGATAAGCAAGTAGTTCAAATAAATCAGTAGTTTACGGCTGGATGGCTGGATGGGGCTAGGTGTAATTGTAGGGGAGAGGTTTATCCTCTCCCGTTTCAAATTCCAATCAGATGGTAGTTGGGCTTGTCCTTCCCCGCAAATATCGTGGTGCCCAGAGACGGGCCGGGACAAGCCGCGGCCCCTGCGGTCTGCACGAAAGCGCGGTTAACCTAACCAAGGCTGCTGACTGGCACGTTGTTGTTCATAACTACTAATTTGTGGTGCAAACTGTTCGCTGGCACCGATAAAATCCAGGCCACTTAATAAACGCTGTTTGATATCAGGGTCTATTTGAAAACCCACAGCTGCGTTATTGCCCAGAATAATCTGCTGGCCTGCTAAATCAATTTTCCATTCTTGTATGCCTTGCTGGCAGCGGCTGAATAAAAATTCGATATTGGATGCGCTTAGGCTTATCAGTAACATGCCGTTGTTGATGCTGTTATTAAAGAAAATATCGGCAAAACTCTCGGCAATCACCACATTAAAACCATACTGCTGAATAGCCCATGGCGCATGCTCACGGCTTGAACCGCATCCAAAGTTAGCCCGGGTTAGCAGAATAGAGGCGCCTTTGTAGTGAGGCTCGTTTAACACAAAGTCCGGGTTAGGCGTTTCGTTGGCCAGATAACGCCAGTCATAAAACAACGCTTCAGCAAAACCGTCACGGCTGACCGAAGTTAAAAACTGCTTAGGTATGATTTGGTCGGTATCAACATTGTTTTTATCTAAAGGGCAGACCAGCCCTTGTGCAAAAATCTGGCTCATTGGTAACTTCCTTCAGCAGGCCCAACATAAGAAATATCAACGAAATGACCGGCAATAGCAGCAGCTGCTGCCATAGCAGGGCTGACTAAATGAGTGCGGCTACCACGGCCCTGACGGCCTTCAAAGTTACGGTTTGAGGTGGAAGCACAGCGTTGGCCTGCTTCAACACGATCGTCGTTCATGCCTAAACACATAGAGCAACCTGGCTCACGCCATTCAAAACCCGAAGCTTTAAAGATATCAGCTAAACCTTCGGCTTCGGCCTGACGTTTCACCTGACCTGAGCCTGGTACTATTAAAGCACGAACACCGGATGCAACTTGTTTGCCTTGCACCACAGCAGCGGCTTGGCGTAAATCTTCAATCCGGCTGTTGGTACAGGAACCAATAAAGACCACATCGACTTTCAGATCTGTTAGTTTTTGGCCCGCTTCAATGCCCATATAAGTTAAAGCACGGCGCGCGGCATCGGCTTTAATTAAATCGCTGAAAGATTCAGGAGCAGGAATAGGCTGATCTACAGCTATGACTTGCTCAGGGTTCGTACCCCAGGTCACTTGTGGTCTGATTTTTTCTGCGGCAATAGTCACGGTTTTATCAAATACAGCGTCGGCATCTGAATACAGGCTTTGCCAATACTGCACTGCTGCATCCCAGTGTTCTGCCTGAGGTGCATGAGGTTTGCCTTTTAAATAGGTAAAAGTGACCTCATCCGGTGCTATTAAACCAGCTTTAGCACCCATTTCAATGCTCATATTACACAGCGTCATACGGCCTTCCATGCTCATGCCACGAATAGCAGAACCGCAGAATTCAGCCACATAACCATTACCACCTGCTGTGCCTAACTGGCCAATCACCGCCATAATCACATCTTTTGGCGTCACAAAAGGTGATAAAGAACCTGTAACTTCTACTTTTAAGGTCTTCGCGACTTGCTGCTGCAAGGTTTGGGTGGCCAGCACATGTTCTACTTCAGAAGTACCAATACCAAAGGCGATAGCGCCAAAAGCACCATGAGTAGAAGTATGGGAATCACCACAGACAATAATCATGCCTGGCTGAGTTAAACCCAGCTCAGGGCCAATCACATGCACTATGCCTTGGTCCGGGTGCATTAAATCCAGTAAAGGCACATTAAATTCTTTGCAGTTCGTTGCCAGTGCTTCCAGCTGTTTACGAGAGGTTTCCCCCGCCGCATCTATGCTGCGCAGCTGAGTCGAGACGTTATGGTCCATAGTGGCGTAGGTTAAATCCGGACGACGTACAGTGCGACCGGCCTGACGTAAACCAGCAAATGCCTGAGGGCTGGTGACTTCATGAATTAAATGGCGGTCGACAAACAACAAGTCGGTGCTGCCATTGACCGGAGCCACCACATGGCTTTGGTAAATCTTCTGATATAAGGTTTTGGCCATCATTAAGCTCTCTTTGTATCAATAGCGTTTAAGGCAGCAATCACTGCAGCGCCTACATCTGCTGTGCCGTAATTCGATGCTGAATTAATATCCCGCGTGACTATGCCTTGCTCTAAAGTACTGGCAACCGCTTGCTCAATAGCACGGGCTGCGGCTTCTTCGGCGAAGCTGTAACGCAACATTAAGGCGGCACTTAAAATCTGTGCTATTGGATTGGCAATGCCTTTGCCTGCGATGTCTGGCGCTGTGCCACCAGCTGGTTCGTACAAACCAAAGTTAGAACCGTTTAAGCTGGCTGAAGGCAATAAACCTAAAGAACCAGCAATGGCCGCAATTTCATCCGACAAAATATCGCCAAACAGGTTGTCGCATAACAACACATCAAAATGCTGCGGTGCCCGAATAAGCTGCATAGCGGCGTTGTCGATATACATATGTTCCAGCTGCACTTGCGGATAGTCTTTAGCAACACGCTCCACCACTTCACGCCATAACACACTGGTTGCCAGCACGTTGGCTTTGTCGATAGAGGTCACTTTATTCTTGCGTTTAGTGGCTGCTTCAAAAGCAACACGGCTGATACGTTCAATTTCGCTGACACTGTATTTTTGGGTATCAAAAGCTGCGTCTTCAGTACGGCCTTTTTCACCAAAATAAATACCACCTGTCAGTTCACGCACACATAAAATATCCATGCCCTGGCTGCTGATTTTTGGGTGCAAAGGCGATAACTCAGCAAAAGCAGGGTAAATCTGACCTGGGCGTAAGTTGCAGAACAAATCAAAGGTTTTACGAAGTGGCAATAACGAAGCCCGTTCTGGCTGTTGGGCTGGCGGCAGGCTGGTCCACTTAGGGCCGCCCACTGAACCAAATAAAATGGCATCACTGTTTTTACATAAATCCAAAGTCGCTTCAGGTAAGGCCACGCCCGTTGCATCAATAGCAGCGCCACCTATTAAAGCCTCAGTGCTTTGAATGCTGAATCCGAATTTATCAGACACCACAGCCAGTACTTTTAACGCTTGAGCCATCACTTCAGGGCCAATGCCATCTCCGGCTAACACGGCAATTTTATAGTTTTTCATTGTTACTTCTCTGTCTGTGATTCAGATAAACGGCGAGCCTGCTTGGCGGCGTCTACCTGTTTGCTGCGTTCAATTAAATTTAATACGTGCACATAAGCCAACACTGAAGAGCGCACTATGTCAGTGGCTAAGCCTGCACCGTGATAACGGCGGCCCTGATGTTCGGCAATAATATCTACCTGGCCCAAAGCATCTTCACCACTGCCTTTAGCCTGTAAGTTAAAGTCGACCATCTTGACGTCAGTGCCAACAATCCGCTGAATGGCCTGGAATGAAGCCTCTACCGGGCCATTGCCTGTGGCTGCTTCGGTATGGGTTTCGCCATTAATGCTGATGCCTACAGTGGCGCTGGCGACATGGCCGGTATGAGTGGAAGAGCTTAAAAACTCCAGTTTGTAGGGTTCGTTGGTATCCTGTAAGTTCTGGAAAAACACCAGCGCTTCTAAGTCGTAATCAAAAACACGGCCTTTTTGGTCGGCTAAAGTGACAAAAGCTTTGTAGATCTCGTCTAAGTTGTAATCTTCATTGGTGTAACCCATTTCGCTTAAACGGTGTTGGATCACAGCGCGGCCAGAGCGGGAGGTCAGGTTTAATTCGTTCTGACGAATACCGACTTGCTCAGGAGACATGATTTCGTAGGTGTTTTGTGCCTTTAATACACCATCCTGGTGAATACCTGAGGAGTGGGCAAAAGCGTTTTCACCAACAATCGCCTTATTCGGCTGAATCGGCATATGACAAATCTGGCTGACCAAATGGCTGCTGCGATAAATTTCAGTGCTTTTAATGTCAGTGTAAAACGGCAGAATGTCCGGGCGGGTTTTGATAATCATCGCCACTTCTTCTAATGAACAGTTACCGGCGCGTTCGCCAATACCGTTGACCGTACATTCAATCTGACGCGCACCAGCCTGAACTGCTGTGATGCTATTCGCCACAGCCAAACCTAAATCGTTATGGCAGTGCACACTTAAAATGGCCTGATCAATATTCGGCACTTTATTACGCAGGTCAGTAATGATGCGGGCAAATTCATTCGGAATGGTGTAGCCCACAGTGTCCGGAATATTAATAGTGCGGGCGCCAGCCTTAATAGCGGCTTCGACAATACGGCATAAATCATCAATAGGAGTGCGGCCTGCATCTTCACAGGAGAACTCAACATCGTCGGTATAACGACGCGCCAGTTGAATAGCCGCAACCGCCTGTTCAGTGGCTTGTTCTAAAGTACGGCGTAATTTGTACTGCAAATGCAAAGGAGAAGTTGCGATAAAGGTGTGGATTCGACGACGTTCTGCATTAGCCAAGGCTTGACCGCACGCTTCAATATCAGCGCTGACAGCACGGGCTAAACCACAAATAATAGGCCCTTTGACCTGTGTGGCTATGCTTTGTACAGACTCAAAGTCACCAGGTGATGACACAGGAAAACCCACTTCCATCACATCAACATTTAAGCGGGCAATAGCATGAGCCAGCTGAATTTTTTGCTTATGGCTTAAACTGGCACGCAACGCCTGTTCGCCGTCTCTTAAGGTGGTATCAAAAATCCAGATTTTGTCCTGACCACTCATCACATTTTCCTCATTAATTGATTAAAACCCGTTTTGGTGGCCTTGGTTAAAACAAAAAACCCCGGCCTGTGGCACGGGGTTTTTGGTTTACTGGTACAGTCGTTTTACCAATGCACAAAGCCCCGTGGCCTGTTGAGGAGCACGAGGAGAGTGAGCAGGTTAGCGAAACGCTGGTTTAAATTCATTGTTGTCTGGGTCTTCATTGGGTTTAATTTATACAACTGCTATTAGTAATATCACGGCACTTTTGGCTTTGCAACAGTATAGACGGCTAAATATCTAAGTATTTTTGTTTGTGTTTAGTCATCTGCCTGATGTTTTTTGCAGCAAAGGCAGCGAAATAGAGTTGTTTTTGTTGAAAAAATAGGCGGTTGATGCGTTTTTTCAGTTTTTTTATGAAAAACACATGACGAATGCCTGTTATTCAGCATAAAATGCGCCCCGTTCTGCCAGTGTTATCAAACACGCTCTGCTCATGCCCGGGTGGTGAAATCGGTAGACACAAGGGATTTAAAATCCCTCGCTCGAAAGGGCGTGCCGGTTCAAGTCCGGCCCCGGGCACCATTTATCTTCTGTTACTCCTTATACATTCCCTTTTAAATTCCTGTTCTGCTACTTAACTGCTATAACTAAAACACTTTGCTTATTTTGCAGGTTTATTCTGTTATGCATTTTTACTCTCTTGATTTCATTAAAGAAATGCCAAAATCCGATCTGCATTTGCACTTAGATGGCAGCTTACGTTTAGACAGCCTGATTGAGATGGCTGCTAAAGCCGGTGTGAAACTGCCGAGTCAGACGGTGGAAGGTTTAAAAGAGCTGGTGTTTAAAGACAGCTACCAGAATCTGGGCGAATACCTGCATTGTTTCCAATACACCTGTGCTGTGCTTCGTGATATGGATAATCTGGAACGCGCTGCTTATGAGCTTGCCATCGACAACCAGCTTGAAGGCGTAAATTACATCGAAGTACGTTTTGCGCCTCAGTTATTAATCGACCTGCCAACAGGCATAGATTTTGACCGGGTGATGCATGCGGTCAACAATGGTCTGAAAAGAGCTCAGCAGGAATACAATAGCCAAGCTGTGGTTCTGAACGGCGACAAACCGCCTTTTGCCTACGGCATTATCAACTGTGCCATGCGGATGTTTGGCGACAAAGGTTTTTCACCTTATTACACCAACTTATTCCAGCTGATGCGGGATTTTAGTCCTATTGAAGTCATTAAGCTGGCCGCGATGGAATTAGTGCGTGCCAGTGTGCGGCTGCGGGATGAAGCTGGTATTCCGATAGTGGCTTTGGATTTAGCAGGGCAGGAGTCTGGTTATCCGGCCAGCAAATTTAAAGAAGTTTATGAGTTTGCTCATCAGCACTTTTTACTGAAAACCTTACATGCCGGTGAAGCTTATGGCGCTGAAAGTGTGTTTGAGGCCATTACCGAATGTTATGCCGACCGTATAGGCCACGGCTATTCGTTGTTTGTGCCGGAGATGATCCAGGACCCTTCGATTAAAGACAAACAAAAGTATATTCGTGAGCTGGCCTCTTATATAGCCGACAAACGTATTGCTATTGAAGTCTGTTTAACCAGTAATCTGCAAACCAATCCGGGCATCAGCGACATTAAAGCGCATAAACTGGGCGATATGCTGGATCACCGTATTGTCACTGTGATCTG
The DNA here is from genome assembly GCF_947090785.1 of Rheinheimera sp. MM224. Classification (NCBI taxonomy): domain Bacteria; kingdom Pseudomonadati; phylum Pseudomonadota; class Gammaproteobacteria; order Chromatiales; family Chromatiaceae; genus Rheinheimera; species Rheinheimera sp. MM224. The sequence continues at coordinate 4,095,036 of NZ_OX352320.1, read as the reverse complement.
CACCGACAACCGGCTGGTGTCGAACACGACAGTCAGCCGCGAATACAAACTGGCTTTGGATAACTTTGATATTCCGCTGAAGCGTTTAAAAGATATGGTGGCCTACGGCTTTAAGAAAAGCTTTTTTCCGGGCAGCTATGTAGAAAAGCGCCAGTACGCTAAGCAATGTTTAGAGTACTTCGATAAAGTCGCGCAAAAATACGGCTTTATTAACTAACCTGCTTATTTCGGCTCAGAGTAAAATTAAATCCCAAATTTGATTTTACTCTGAGCCGAATCAGACACTCCGCGTATTTACCCCGTTTTTACTCTAGAATCTACATTTTTGATTTGTTGTAAGTTATTGAAATTTAATTAAATTATATCTTCTTAATGAATCCTGACAAAAGTGTCGCAAAAAGCATACATGCTAAGTTATTGAAATATATAAGTATTATTTTAAGCTCTATTTTGCTGTTGCTAATTAGCGACAGATCTTTTGGAGTTTCTGTTCAGTTTCAGCCAAAAATGAAATTAATTTATTTTAAGTCATTGATATTTAACGTTTAAAAATTAATTTTAAAACTTGGCACGGACTCTGCATTTATTAGTTCGTAACGGTAAATTAGGTAAGAGGTACGATGTTGTTACTCTTACCTAATTTACCGGCAGGCTCAGCAAAACGCTGAAATGAACAGTAGTAAAGACGGGGTGAATTATGGACTTATTTTTAATCGCAGCTATCGCATTCTTCATGGTTAACGCTTTTGTATTCGTAACCTACATGCGCAAAATTGATTTAAACGGCAATGCAGTTTTAGAGTTAGAGCGTGTTCAAGCTGCTGATGCTTATGCCCGCACTGCTGCTAAAGTACGTAAAGCACGCACTGCAGTTGCGATGGAACAAGCTACTAACTAATTAGTTGCTGTGAATAGATGAAAAGCCAGTCTCTGACTGGCTTTTTTTATGCTCTGCAATCCTGCAGAGCACCCCAAAGGGCCAACGCTTCGCGTTGTTAAAAATCGTTCCAGACGATTTTTTATGCGCAGCCATCCATGGCGCTTACCCCCAAGGGGCCAACGCTTCGCATTGTTAAAAATCGTTCCAGACGATTTTTTTACCTCCCTGTTTAAATCCGTTATGATAAGCGCCTGATTTTTCGTGGAACCCTGTCCTGATGCGAATGCCTGTTCAGCCTGCTTCCTTGCGGCAGTTTGTTTTACTCAGCTTTTTTATGGCGCTAATCCCACTTGGGGTTTTGTTGTGGCAAAGTCATAGTGCTTTATCTGATGTCAGCCGTTATGCCATAGCTGAAGCTGAGAGCTCGGTTGCTAATGTGCGCCGTGCTGAAAATATGCAAAAGCTGGTGAATGACATTGAACGTTCCGTATTGCAGTTCAGCATTTTGAAAACCGATGCCTTGTCGCAACTGGCAGCCACTCACCTCAATAACTACCAACAGAACCTGGGTTCTGTTTGTCTGAATCTGGGCCAGCCAGTGCTGTGTGCGCAGCAGCAAAAGCAACTGGAGTTGTTGTTTGCCAGCTACCTGCATGAAAGTAATGAAGAGCTGAGTCCTATTCTGCAAAAAATCCGCCAGCAGCAGGTGCAACTCACTCAAGTGATCTGGGCTTTGCTGGAACAACGATTACAGCAGCAGCAAGTCTATGCCGAAGAAGCACAAAGTCACCTTGCCTGGCAAACCGTGGCTTTAGTGGTACTGACCTTATTGATGGTACTGTGGGCCTCAGCCCGTATTACCGCGCCGGTGAAAATGCTGGATACCATGATCCGTTCTATAGGCCAGGCCAGTCACCATTTCCCACATGACAAAGTAGATGGTCCACGTGAACTGACTGAACTGGGTGAGCAGTTACGCTGGCTGGCATCACGTTTGCAGCAACTGGAAGCCTTGCGACTGATTTTATTGCGCCATGCATCGCATGAATTAAAAACACCCTTATCCAGTATCCGTGAAGGCTGTGCTCTGCTAAGCGAACAGTTGGTTGGGCCTTTAAATCCGCAGCAAATGGAAGTGGTCAGTTTGCTTAATGGCAGCGCAGACCGTTTAAGTGTGCTGACGGAACAGCTGCTGGATTACAACAAGTTATTGCAACAAGCCAAACCCGAGTTTGGCTGGCACGACAGTGAAACCTTATTGCAAAACTGCTTTAATGACCATGCGTTATCCTTGCAGCAACGTGAGCAAAAAATTGTGCTGGACTGTCAGTTGCCGCGTATCTACACCGACTCCATGTTATTCCGGCGTATTCTGGATAACCTGATTAACAACGCACAGGCTTATGGGGCTGAGGGCAGTAATGTCTGGGTCAATTTACGCCTGCATGATAAATTTATGCTGTTAGACGTGGCAAATAACGGCACCCCTATTCCTGCTGAGTTGCGGGCTAAATTGTTTGAACCCTTCCAGCGCGGCAAAGCCCCTCGTTTTGACGCTGTGCAAGGTTCAGGTTTAGGTTTATCTATTGTCGCCGACTGCGCCCGTTTATTAGGTGGTCTGGCAGAAATTATCGATGTCAGTTACGCCGATGTGTGTATTCAGGTGCGTTTACCTTTAGTTGAGGATGCGGTATGAAAGTTTGGTTAAGTCTTGGCCTTTGTTTGGCGTTAACAGCCTGTCAGGGTGTAAAACCTGTAGTGCCTGTGGTGAATAAAACTTTACCAAAAGTGGAACCTGCACAAACCCAGCTGGTGGAACCTCCTAAACCTGTCAAAGCTGAATTGGCCATAGCTGACGATGCTTTAACCTTACAAGCCTGGCGGGATTTCCGCGCCCAGTTGTTGCTGATGCCTGTGGCGGAGCGGGATTTATTATTACGAAGCTTCAGAACTAACCCTGTCACCACCTTACAAACCTTATTAATTAAGCTGCATCCTGAGAGCCCTTATGCGGTGCGCTTTGCTGCTCAGACTCAGTTAAATGACAAACTGACCACCTTACCTAAAGGCTTAGCCGATTTATTACGCTGGGATTTAGCCTATAACCAGAAGTTGCTGGAAAGTGAATCTGCGGTCACTGCCTTATCGCGTTTAAATGCACAGCAGCAAGAACAACTGGACAGACTGCGCCGGCAAAGCAAAGATTTGCAGAAGAAAATTGATGCGCTGACCCAAATTGAAGCCAAGTTAAACCAGACAGGAAATTAATCATGAGCAATGGCGCCCGGTTATTGCTGGTGGATGATGATCCCAGCTTATTACGTTTACTGACGTTACGTTTGGAAGGCGAAGGTTATCAGGTGATCAGTGCAGATTGCGCTGAAACTGCTTTAGTGCTGCTGGGTAAAAATAAAGTTGATGTAGTGCTGAGTGATTTGCGTATGCCGGGTTTAGACGGCATGGCTTTGTTTGATGAAATCGCTAAGCGCCATGCTGGTTTGCCTGTGGTGTTGATGACAGCTCATGGCTCTATTCCTGAAGCTGTAGCTGCCACTCAGCGTGGTGTCTTTGGTTTTTTAACTAAGCCTCTGAACAATAACGACTTACGCGATATTTTAGCTCAGGCAGTACACCAGTCTCATGTGCCAAGTAAAGATGAATGGCGCACTGATATTATTACCCGCAGCAAAGTGATGGAGCAGGTGCTGGATCAGGCGTACAGAGTAGCGCAGCGGGATGTCAGCGTATTAATCACTGGTGCCAGCGGTACAGGTAAAGAAATGCTGGCTAAAGCTATTCATAAAGCCAGTCCACGGGCTAAAGGCCATTTTGTCGCTATTAACTGCGGCGCTTTACCTGAACATTTACTGGAATCAGAGCTTTTTGGTCACACTAAAGGGGCTTTTACCGGCGCAGTGACTGAACACTTAGGTTTATTCCGCGAAGCCGACGGCGGCACTCTGTTCCTCGACGAAATTGGTGATATGCCGATGCCATTGCAGGTGAAGTTATTGCGGGCTTTGCAGGAGCGGCAAATCCGCCCTGTGGGTAGTACTAAAACTATTGCCATAGATGTGCGGGTATTGTCGGCAACGCACCGTGATTTAAAACAGGCGATGCAAGAACAGAGCTTCCGCGAAGATTTGTATTACCGCTTAAATGTGGTGAATTTGCAGTTGCCGACCTTAAGAGAACGGGCTGAAGACATTCCATTGTTAGCTCGTCATGTACTGCAACAAAATGCAGAGCGTCATGGCGTACAGGTCAACCGCTTTTCCGAAGATGCGATGCAGGCGCTGGTGACAGCCCAATGGCCTGGTAATGTGCGCCAATTGGTTAACGTGGTTGAGCAATGTGTGGCTTTAACTCAAAGCCCCGTGCTGAGCGTGGCTTTAGTCGAGCAGGCTTTATCACAAAATCGTAGTTTCTGGCCGACCTTAAGCGAAGCCCGTGATCAGTTTGAACGGCAGTATTTGATCCGGGTGTTAAAAATGGCCGAAGGCAGCGTCACCCGGGCTGCAGAACTTGCCGGGCGTAACAGAACAGACTTTCATAAACTACTGAAAAAACATGAACTCAGCGCAGCTCAGGTATCCGAGCAAAGCGACGAATTGGAATAACTGAAAATGGGGTCAGAGCACATTGTTAACAGCGAACAATGTGATCTGACCCCGAGAGATCAATTGATGCACGAAAATTTTGAAGTAGAACCCGATGTACTGAAAGCCAAAATCATCAGCGAAACAGCCCGTATCAACTGGCTGGAGCTGCAAAAATTTTATGCAGCAGGTTCTGTGGTTCAGGTCTCCGCTGAACTGGATTTAGTGGATGTGGCTTTTGCTTTTAGTCAGGATGATAAAACTGCAGTGCAGAACTGGTTACAGGCAGGTTTAGTCGACAGAGTGGACGATACGCAAGCTGTGCTTTGGGTTGAGCAAAAAGCAGAACTATGGGCCGTGGTGATTTCCCCCTGGATTTTAGTGCAGGACAAAGCCGGTTCATCCACTCATTAATTACGCAGGTCAAAGCTTTATGTACGCAGAAAATTTCCAGTTAGAGTCTTACCTGAAACGTATTGGTTATACAGGGTCTTTAGAACAGAGTGCTGAAACCTTAACAAAGCTGATGCGAGCTCAGCTCTTTAGCGTTGCCTTTGAAAACCTGGATGTACAGGCAGGTAAAATTGTCTCTTTAGTACCAGAGCAGATAGTCGAAAAAATAGTAGGTCAGGGCCGTGGTGGTTATTGTTATGAGGTCAACGGCCTCTTTGCGATGGCCTTACAGGCTTTAGGTTTTAGCTACAAATTTGTTGCCTGTCGCCCTATGTTTTATCCGGTGCGCCGGCCTAAAACTCATATGGTGTTGCTGGTTGAAGCTGATGGTGACCAGTGGATCTGTGATTTAGGTTTTGGCAGCTACGGTATTCGTGCCCCTATCGCTTTGTCTTCGTTAGAACAAGTGCAGCAGCAGGACTTTGATCAGTTCCGTTTAACCACAGAGCAAAGTGGTGCTTATGTGGTACAGGCGTTGGTGGATGGCCAGTGGTTAAGTCAGTTTGGTTTTGAGCCTTATGCCAGCGAGTGGGTCGACTTTATGCCCGCCAACTACCTGAACTCCACCCATCCGGATACGATTTTTGTGCAGAAGTTATTGGTGATTAAACACCACGAACAAGGCCGCGATATCCTGCTAGGCGATCAGCTAAAACAAATACGAGCTGAAGGTACAGAAGTGCAACAGTTAAGCCCTGAACAGCGGGAAGACATACTAAAGCTGTTGTTGAAGTAAAATTGGAGTTGCAACGAGGCAGCAACGTAGGGGCGGGTCTTGTACCCGCCCGTCTTATGATACCGCTGACCCCAATTTAAAAAGCTAATACCCAGCAGCCTGACCGTCTTTACGGGATTCTGAAGCGCCATAATAAACGCCGGTTTTCGGGTCTTTCATAATGGCCTGGTAACCACCGTATTCACCCAAAGCGTAACGCACATCATGGCCTTTTTTCATCAGCTCACGAGCTGTTTCATAAGGCACACCTTTTTCCAACTGAACATAACCGCCATTGGTTAAATAAGCAGTCTGCGAGTCGGTAGGCTCAGTGCTGCCCAAATGTTGCCAGCGCGCTGCGTCACCTGCTTCCTGCAGGTTCATGCCGTAATCCACCATATTAACGACGATTTGCACATGACCCTGAGGTTGCATAGCGCCACCCATCACACCAAAGCTGGTCAGAGGTTTGCCATCTTTACTGATAAAGGCTGGAATAATAGTCTGGAAAGGACGTTTACCCGGCTCATAAGCATTGGCGTGTTTTTGGTCCATAGAAAACATCTGGCCTCTGTCCTGGAAACCAAAACCAGTGCCTGGAGCTACCACACCTGAACCCATACCACGATAGTTACTTTGGATCAGTGAAACCATAGTGCCGTCTTTGTCGGCTGTGGTCATATAAATGGTGTCGCCTTCATAGGCGGCCGGATTACCTGCATCAACACGCTGGGCAGCATTAGCGCCAATCAGCTTAGCTCGCTCTTTACCATAGGCTTCAGAAATCAGTCCTTTGATCGGTAACTTGTTAAAGTCGGTATCGGCATAAAACTTGGCTCTATCCTCAAAAGCCAGTTTTTTCGCTTCCACTAAAGTATGAATACTTTCGACACTGTTGTAGCCCATGGCTTTTAAGTCGAAGTTTTTCAGAATTTGCAGCATCTGTAGCGCCGCTATGCCCTGACCATTAGGCGGTAATTCCCAGACATCATAACCACGGTAATTCACGGATACAGGTTCTACCCAATCCGATTTGTGGCTGGCGAAATCTTCATAACGCAGATAACCGCCATTTGCTTTCATAAAACCATCGATACTTTTGGCGATGTCGCCTTTGTAAAAGGCATCGCGACCGCCCGTGGCTATGGCTTTATAAGTGGCAGCTAAGTCAGGGTTTTTAAACATCTCGCCTTTTGCCGGAGCTTTACCGTTAATGGTAAAAGTACCAACAAAATCACCCGGCTGGTCTTTTAAGCGTGGCACTGATCTGTCCCAGTAATAAGCGATCAGCTCGCTGACTGGAAAACCTTGTTCGGCATAAGTGATAGCAGGTTGCAGAATTTGTGTCATAGGCAATTTGCCAAACTTCTGATGCATCTCAAACCAGCCATCTACTGCGCCAGGTACGCTGATCGGGAGCATGCCATAAGGAGGCAAATCTTCACGGCCAAGCTTCTTCAGCTCTTTAGCCAGTTGTTTATGACTTAAACCTTTAGGTGAACGACCTGAGGCATTTAAGCCATAAATTTTATTGGTTTTGCCGTCCCAGATAATGGCGTACAAATCACCGCCTATGCCGTTGCCTGTGGGTTCCATTAAACCTAAAGCCGCATTGGCAGCAATAGCGGCATCTACCGCTGTGCCACCTTGTTTCATAATATCCAAAGCAATTTGAGTGGCTAATGGCTGGCTGGTAGCCGCCATTGCATGAGGAGCTATCACTTCGGAGCGGCTGGCAAAATCAGCGCCAGTAATACGGTCATACGCCATCAGTTGAGGAGATAACGCTATAAAGCTGCAGAGTAAGATTTTTTTCATTATGGTTGTGCCTCTGGAATACAGGAGCACTCAAACTAATCAGAGCTTACTGAAATTACCAGCGGCACGCGACCAAAGCCCGAATTAGCTGGCTAAGTGTTCGTTTAACGCTGCTTTTTGTTCTGCGCTCAACAGCATTTTCTGTTTAGCCGCAAAATCGTATTGCACCAGTACGGCTTTACCCAAAGCGCAGCACTGATCCTTTTGCCATGCCTCTTGATGCACTTCAAACGAACTGTTACCAACCATGCTGATCCCGGTACGTAATTCAACCGGTACGCCATAAAACAGCTCTGCTTTAAACTGCACACTGATACTGGCGAGTATTAATCGCCACTGTCTGGTATCGAGATCAGGTGTAAATAATTTGAAAATAGGATCTCTTGCCCCTTCAAACCACTGCGTCAGCACTGTATTGTTGATATGACCCAGAGCGTCTGTCTCGTTAAAGCGAGGCTGAATAATTTCTTTAAACATAACAATAACCTAAAAACTATGAATGATTTTATTGAAGTTTACGATGATGTATTACCGGCGGAGTTTTGTCAGCAACTGATCAAGCTATTTGAGCAGAGCCCTCATACGACAGCAGGGCGCACTGGCGGTGGTGTCGATACCAGTAAAAAATTAAGCACTGACTTGTATTTAAATCAGTACCAGGACTATCACCCTGCTCTGAGTGAGATTATTAAGTACACCACCAGTTATGTGGCGCAGTATTTTAAGAAGTACCATTTTGCGCTGATTGGCCCTGTCAGCATGACCGTAGCTCACCCATCAGAGCAGCGTATGGTGACAGTGACAGCTGAAAATTATCAGCAACTGGGAGCTCCTCAGGCTGACAACTTTATGCGTACTTTATACCGGCTCGGCCCTATTCAGATGCAAAAATACCAGCAAGGTAAAGGCAACTATGGCTACTGGCACTCAGAGGTATACCCACAGCTCCCCAACAATGAACCTTTGCATCGCACTTTGTTGTTTATGTTTTATTTAAATGATGTTGCTGAAGGTGGCCAGACAGAGTTTTATTACCAGAATAAAGCGATTCAGCCCAAAGCCGGACGTATGGTGATAGCTCCGGCTTACTTTACTCACACCCACAGAGGTTGTGTGCCAGTGTCAGACGATAAATATATTCTAACCAGCTGGGTATTGTTTAATCGTGCAGAACAGCTATACGGCACTAGTGCGTAATTGCCTGAACTCACGATAAATATATTCTGGCCATTCTTGGGGTATTGTTTAATAGTGCAGAACAGTTATACGGCACTAGTGCTTAACGGCCTGAACCCATGATAAATATATTCTGGCCATTCTTGGGGTATTGTTTAACCGTGCAGAACAGTTATACGGCACAAGCGCCTGAGTGCTAAGCCGCAGATATAGCTGATCAATGGAACAGATCAGTTATACGGTTTCCGCACCTAAAGGCGTTACCGGGCGAGCCATTTCCAGATGAGGAATATCATCCTCCAGATAAGGTTCGCTGCAAGCAATAAAACCAAAAGACTCGTAAAAACGTTGCAGGTAACACTGAGCTGAAATACGGATCTCCAGATCAGGCCAGCAGCTACTGGCGACATCCAGAGCTTTATCCATTAAACCTCGGCCCAAAGCCAGACGACGGGCAGTTTGTGACACACAAATGCGGCCTAAAGCCGGGCTGTTTTCATAACTGACACCAGGCGCTAATACCCGGGCATAAGCTAAAATCTTGTCGCCTTTTTTAAGTAATATATGCCGGGTTTGCGGGTGCAAATCTTTGTTATCCAGTTCCGGGTAAGGGCAGTTTTGTTCAACCACAAATACATCGACTCTTAACTGCAGCATGGCATATACAGTGTATGAATCCAGCTGGCTAAAGCCTGCAACTTGCCATTCCATTCGTCTGTCCTGTTATTTTTTCTAATGATTCTGGCTTTACTATACCAAAGTCACTGTCATTTTGTCTGGCCGTAACAAGAGGGGGAAAGCACAACAAAAAACTCGGCATAGCGCTGAAACTTAGCTCACACTTAATGTATTCGTTGTTTGAGGCAAAAGGAGTTGTAATGTGGTTAAGCCAGATAGTGCAAAAGAAACGTCATTGGCAGCAGTTACTTAGCGTACTGGTGTTACTGCTGGTCAATGTCAGCTTTTATAGTATTGGTGAATTACAACTGCAGCAGCGTCAGCAGCAGTGGCAGCAATGGTTGGTTTTACAGCCGTTACAGCAACAGTCCTGGCTGGTCAGTGAGCAGGGCCAGTTAAAGCTGCTGTCTAGCCCGCCACCAATAGCAACTGATTTTGTCGCTTTGGATGGCTCTAATCCGGTGTTACATCTCTCACCTGAATTGGTGCATAGCTGGAGTGCTCTGGATTATCTGTTATTGAATCTGCCTTTTGTGCTTTGGCTGGCGTGGCTAGTTTGGATCCGGCCCTATCAGCACCAATTCAGGCAGGAGTTACAGCAGCTCGAACATCAAACTCAATTGCTACTCACTCATCTGGAGTTGCCATTCCATCAGGAAACCAATCCTACCACTCAGTTACAGCGGGTTTTGTTAAAGCTGCAAAACTGGCAAAAACGCGATAGTGAAATTCGTCAATTGGTGCGGGTACAGGGCCTGGTGGATCACGAGCTGGCGATAGGCAACAGAGTGTTTTTTGAAAGCCGCTTAAATCATTATTTAACAGAAAGCACTGAAGTGGCCAGTGGTGCGGTATTTTTAGTGCAGTTGTCGCATCCAGAACCTAATTTGTCCAACCTGATTAAACTCAAGCGTCTGCGGGGTTGTGTAGAACTGATTGTCGAGTTGGTGGCTAACTGGCCTGATGCTGTGATGGCCCGATTGGCTGAAAACGATCTGGCGATACTTATCCCTGGCTTCACCGGTAAAGAGGCTGAACAACTGGGCGACCGAATGGCGCAGGTATTGAGTCAGGCTAACTTTTTTGACGAGTGTCAGGATTTTGATTTGGTACATATAGGTTTTGTGTTGTATCAGCAGGGACAAAGTTCTTATCAGCTGATGGCTGAAGCCGATATGGCATTAAAAACCGCTCAGTTGCAGGGACCTAATGCGGCTTATGGTTTTAATGATCCGCAAAAACCTAAAATTAAAGGCTCTGTCTGGTGGCGGACTGAGCTGCATAATGCCTTGAAGGAACAGCGGTTTTTACTGAGTTTTCAGCCTGTATTTTCCTGGCAGGACAATGATGTATTACAACATGAGGTCTTGGTTCGGTTGGCCAGCAGCGATGGTGATAAGCTGGCTGCTGCGTTATTTTTGCCTATGGCGGCTAACTGTGGTTTGGTGGGGGCCATTGATCAATATGTACTACTTAAAGTCGCCAAACTGAGTGAAACCGAAGCGCTGGAACATTGTCGTTGTAGTGTGAATTTAAATACCCAGTCATTACTTGACGATAGCTGGTGGCATTGGTTGCAGCAGCAGGTAGACAGTAAAGCTGTAGTGGCAACTGATTTTGCGCTTGAATTTCATGAACACCATTTAATTAAACACTACAAAAGCCTGAAACCCAGATTGCTGCAACTGCATCAGTGGGGATTTGAATTGATCGTCGATCATGTCGGGTTGAGTCTGGATGCGACGCCTTATACTGATGAACTGCCTATCCGTATGTTAAAAATTCATCCGGCTGTAGTGCGGGGTATTGATCATCAACTGGAGCAGCAGCTGTTTATCCGTGGCTTATTGGCTTCTTGTGTTGGCAAAGACATTAAAGTGATAGCCACAGGTGTAGAGCAAGATCCTGAATGGCAATGCCTGAAAAAATTAGGTGTGACAGGGGCTCAGGGTTATTACTTCAGTCAGCCGTTGGCTCGTCTTATTGCTCAGAATCAGTTATCGGATTAATCAGACCACGATAGGCCAGTCCTTTCAGAGCCTGTAGACCGCCTGTGTGAAAAAAGCTCAGGCGGCTGCCTTTTGGAATGACACCGCTTTTAATCAGCTCAAATACAGAGTACAAAGCTTTACCTGTATAGATAGGTTCAAGCCACACTTCCTGATCAGCAAAAGACTGACAAAACCGCCACAGCTCTTGATCGAAGCGTCCATAACGTGGCTGATGTAGTGCCTGTATTAACTGCCATTCTGGCCAGCTACGGTCTAGAGGTAAAAATTGTTTTATCTTCTCCGGTAAACTCAAATCTTTCACCACTGCAATGCCTAACACTGCTGTGCTTTCAGCGCCATGAATAAGGCCTGCTATGGTGCCGCCGCTGCCCACAGCGCAAATCAGCAAAGAAGCTGGGCCATTGGGTGTATTACACATATCCAGTTCACTGACACCACGCACAGCGGCTTCACAGGTACCCCCTTCAGGAATATGTAGGTAAGCTGGAAATTGTGCACTGAGCTGCTGTATTGTTTCTGGCAGATGGCGGCTTTGGTAATCAGCTCTGCTGACCCGAATTAATTGCATGCCATAAGACTGACATAAAGCCAGGGTAGGATTATTTAAGTCAGCGTCTTCCCCCCGTACTATGCCTATGCTTTTGAGGTTATTTTCGGCAGCCGCCGCGGCGGTTGCGACCAGATGATTGGAAAAGGCCCCACCAAAAGTTAACAAGCCCTGATATTTTTGTTGCAGTGCCAGCTCCAACTGGTATTTTAGTTTCAATAATTTGTTTCCGGATATGTCCGGGTTGTCACTTGGAGCGTAACGCAGCCAAAGTTCCGTCTGATGGCCAGTCAAAACAGGGTGTTGCAGCTTTTTCCACTGCAAATAAGAGGTTAGTTTCATTGTTTGCCGTCTATTTGGAACAAATTTTTTATCATTTTTATCGTTCTGTGCTAATTTAGCAGCATAAGAATGAAGAAAGAACAGTAGGTAGTATTTGCCCTTATGTTAACAAAGCTATTGGCGCAATTAAAATTAACTAAAAAAAACGGTCATATGTTTGCCGGCATTCATCTGTCTGCCAATAGTTTAAAGGTTGTTGTAGTGACTCAGCAATCTGCGACAGAGCAGCGGGTTGAGCAAATGTTTGTAGAGCAGTTTGGTTCTGCTGCGCAATTGTCTGCTGCTTTTAAAACCGTAGCAGCAAAGTTACCTCCTGATTGTCAGTGTACTTTAGTGATCCCGCCAGAACGTTATATGGTGTTGCTGATTGATAAACCAGCAGTACCTGACGATGAAATCTCATTAGCATTACCCTGGACTATCAAAGATTTAGTGACCTTGCCTGATGATGACATGGTGCTGGATTATCTGGATCTGCCTTTGCAAAACCAATTACAGGGTGTAAAAGTGAATGTGGTCGTCAGTTCCAAAAGCTGGTTGGCCGACATTGTGGCTTTATTTGTACAGAATAAGCTGCAGTTGGTGGGAATTCAGCCGGAAGAATGGTTAGCACGAAACTTATTACCCGCTAAAAATCAGGCGTTAATGTTGGTCTCCCATCAGAGTGGCCAGGATTTAGCTGTGCAGATATTGCAGCAAGGCAATTTATGCTTCTCCCGTCGTCTGCGTGGTTTTAATCGACTGGATCAATACAGTCTGGATGAAATGCAGCAAGGTGTGTTTGATAATTTATTGCTGGAATTACAGCGTTCCATTGATTATTTCGAAGGCCAGCTGAAACAAGCTCCAGTCAAAGAAATTGCACTGCTGTTATCAAATTCGAATCAGACTGGTGTAGTGCAATTGTTTATTCAAAATGGATTTTCTCAGGTATTTGCTATCTCAGCCAAAGATGCAGGCGTGCAAATGTCAGCAGAGCAATTTAGCCTGTATTGGTTAGCCTTGGCTGGTGCTATAGAGCCATTGTGCGCGCAGCGGGAGGTGAACCTTGAAGCTTCGGGTTAACCTTTATGTACAGGCGTTGCAGCCTGTTAAAGAGAAAATCAGTTTAAAGTTACTGGTCAGCAGTACCCTTGGGCTTTGTGTTGTCTTGCTGGTTGCTGGTCTGGTTATGAACATGCAAACGCAAGCGAAACAAGCTGAATTAGCGGTATTGCAGCAGCAGGTAAAAGCCCAGGAACAACAATTAACCCAATTGCAGGCCACTTTAGGTAGTCGTCAGCCATCACCTGCTTTGGTAAAGCAGCGTACGGATCTGAACCAGATCATCGCGCAAAAACAAAAACTACTGCAATTTGTGCAGGGTGAACAATTAAAAACCTCAGTAAAGTATTCCCCTGTATTTAAATATCTCGCCAGCATTGACCCTCAGGGTTTTTGGTTGAGTGGTTTTAGCTTAAATGCCAGCTCCAGCCAGTTTAGTGGTTATGTTACAGAGCCAGAGTTATTACCGAGATGGTTGAACCAGCTAAGCGGCACAGCGTTTTTTAAAGGTCATACCTTTTCTCAGTTTGAAATCAAACAAGTGGAAAATACTGAAGCTTTAGCCTTCAAAGTGACCTCTTCTGCAGCTGGCGCTACTACGTCGGAGGCGCAACCATGAGTGCATGGCAGCAGATGTCAGAGCGCTTCAGCGCTTTAAAAGAACGGGAAAAGTACACAGCTTTTATAGGCGCTCTGTTGTTGTCTTTGTGGCTTTTTATGTTGCAGCTTTTAGTGCCGGCTTTTGAAGAGTTGCGTAAAGTAGATCAACAAATCACCAGTGCTACTATGACGATGCAGCAGCAAAGCAATACGCTAACCGCCTTACAGCAACAAGCCGGGGTTGATATTGACGCCAATTACAAAGTTGAATTGGAGAGCTTGCAGCATAAGGAGCAAGAGCTACAGCAACAGATTTCTAAACTGACCAGCTACTTTATTGGTTCAGAGCGCATGGCGTCTGTACTACAAGACGTGCTAAAAAGTAGCAATAATGTAAAAATGAAATCAGTGATCGCCAATCCGCCTGTGCCTTTAACTTTTTCTGAACAAGGCACTGATAATAAAGCCGTTATTTATCAACACTCTACAGTGGTGGTGTTAACGGGTAATTATTTTGCATTAGCGGCTGTACTGGAACGTCTTGATACCTTGTCCTGGTCACTGGGCTGGCAAAGTATCGACTATAAAGTAACTGAATACCCTGATGCAGAGCTGACTTTGCATTTACTGACTGTGAGTGACAATGAAAGTTATATTAAGTTGTAGCCTGTGTTTGGTTCTGAGCGCTGCTGTGCTTGCTGCTTCAGATCCAACAAAACCTGATATGGCAATGGCTGTACCTGTAAATGTGGCTGCAGATCCCGAAGCAGTGGACCTGAGTGCTAAATTTAAGCTGGGTCTGATCAAAAATGTGCAGGGACAACATATGGCGTTAATCAATGGTCAGTCAGTGAAACAAGGTGATGACATTGATGGCTATACAGTGCTGAGCATTAACCGCTCACAAGTGGTGCTGCAGCAAGCGAATGAACGTTTAACCTTAAGTCTGTTTAAAGCGATGAAAACTCAATGAATTATTTTAAGAAAAACTATTTTACATTAGCTTTCATCAGCCTGAGTTTAGCTGCTTGCCAGGGCTTGCAGGACACTAAAGTGCCACAGCAGGCGCAAGCCGCTTTGGCTGAATCGCAAAAACAACCTAAACCAGCAGCTCCTGTCGTACCTGACAGTGTGACTCAGGATTTGTTAGCACTGGCCACGCCTATGCAACAAGGCCAGTCGATGCAACCTCGTTTTAATGTGGCTGCTGCGAATGTAGATGTTGCTGATTTCTTTACTTCTTTAGTGGCAGATACAGATTACAGTGTGGCTATTCATCCAGCCGTATCGGGTCAGATCACGCTTGATTTAAAACAAGTGACCTTAAACGAAGCATTTTCCGTTGTTGAACAGTTGTATGGTTACCATATCCAGCAAGTAGGTTCTATTTACAAAGTGATGCCCGGTGGTTTACGCACTGAAACTATTCCAGTGAACTATTTGTTGATGCAACGTTCAGGCAGTTCTTCTATTTCTGTAACAGCTGGTGGTATTTCTTCGTCCCAGAATGGCAACAGTAACGGCAATTCCAACAACCAAAATGGTAACCAGAATAACAACAACCAGAACAGCAATAATCAAAACGGTAACAGCCAGAATGGTCAGAACGGCCAGGGTGGGCAAGGCAATGGCAGCTCGGTGCAAAGCTCCAGCGAAACCGATTTCTGGAAAGATTTAAAAGAAGCTATTACAGGTGTGATG
The DNA here is from genome assembly GCF_947090785.1 of Rheinheimera sp. MM224. NCBI lineage: Bacteria > Pseudomonadati > Pseudomonadota > Gammaproteobacteria > Chromatiales > Chromatiaceae > Rheinheimera > Rheinheimera sp. MM224. The sequence goes on along the minus strand of NZ_OX352320.1, from coordinate 4,079,471 downwards.
GGCTCGGGCCCGGACAGAGCTGTAGTGGTAAGTCCGCAGGCAGGTTTAGTCACTGTTCGGGGGTTGCCTGCGGAAATCGAAGCAGTGCGAGCCTATTTAGGTCAGACCGAAGAAAGTTTGCAGCGCCAGGTGATACTGGAAGTCAAAATCATTGAAGTGACCTTAAATGATGATTACCAGCAAGGTATTAACTGGAGTCAAATTGCAGGCACTATAGGTTCTACCGATATCAACTTCAGCAATAACAGCTTTACTTTGGGCAATAATATTACTGCTCAGATTGGCGGTTTAGGCAGTATAGGCTTTGAAGGGGATGACTTTAGTGGCGTCATTAACCTGCTGGAAACTCAGGGTAATGCGCAAGTATTATCCAGCCCTCGTGTTACTGCTATCAATAATCAAAAAGCTGTGATTAAAGTGGGCTCCGATGAATATTATGTCACTGGTGTCAGCAGTAGTTCTAACCTGACCGACACGACAGGCACTGGCACAGGTATCACCAGAGATGTACCCATTCCTGAACTGGAACCCTTTTTCTCTGGTATTGCTTTGGATGTGACTCCACAGATTAACGTAGATGGTGACGTGATTTTACACGTGCATCCTTCTGTATCTGAGACCACAGAGCTGAGCAAGTCGATCAATTTAGGTGGCACCAGCGCTTTTACCTTGCCTTCGGCTCAGACCAATATTCGTGAATCCGATACTATTATCAAAGCCCGTAACGGTGAAATTGTGGTGATAGGTGGCTTAATGCAGTCCACAATCAGTGACAGCGAATCTAAAGTACCGGTGCTTGGTTCTGTGCCTTTATTTGGTAAGTTGTTTACTAATATCAGTAAAGTAGAGCGGAAAAAAGAACTGATTATTCTGATTAAGCCTACGGTATCGTCCGGCGGTGCTATGCAACAACAGCTGAAGCAGTCTGCCGATTTGATTGATCAATGGTATCCGAAGAACTGATTATGTTGTATTTACGCCACTTTGGTTTACAGCAAACCCCTTTCAGTTTGACTCCAAACACGGCGTTTTATGTCGATTTACCTCAGCATCATGAAGCCTTAGAGGTGCTGAACACAGCTCTGAATGTAGGCGAAGGTTTTATCAAAGTCACTGGCGAAGTGGGCACAGGTAAAACCATGCTGTGCCGTAAGCTGATGAATGACGCGCCAGAGGATTGGGTTATTGCTTATATCCCTGATCCTTACTTATCTCCGCTGGAATTGCGCTGGGCCTTTGCTACTGAGTTGGGGTTAAAGCACGCAGATACTGTAGATAATCAACAGTTGGTGCAGTTGTTACAGCATCGTTTGGTTGCGTTGGCCGCTGAAGGCAAAAGAGTCGTACTGATTATCGATGAAGCTCAGGCCTTGCCAGACGACACCTTAGAAGCTTTACGCTTACTGACGAATCTGGAAACTGAGCAACGTAAACTGTTGCAGGTGGTGCTATTTGGCCAGCCTGAGCTGGATAAACGCTTAGCCAGTTACAAGTTTCGCCAGTTGCGCCAGCGTGTTAGTTTTTCCTATTTATTACGTGGCATGTCTTTTTATGAAGTGCAGGCCTATATCAGCACCCGCATTGATATTGCTGGTGTTCGACAACCATTATTTTCACCTGGTGCATTAAAGGCAATCTGGAAATACAGCAGAGGGATCCCACGTTTAGTGAATGTGTTAAGTCATAAAGGCCTGATGTTGGCCTTTGGCGAAAATAAGCTGCAGGTGGATACCAAACATTTACGTTATGCCGCAAAAGATACTGAAGACGTACAAATTCAGATGTCAGCTCTAAACCCCATTTTGCTTGGTGCGCTGATTTCAGTGCTGTTGGTTGCCGCCGCCGCTGCCTGGCATTTCCGGGGGCTGTGGTTATGAGCGTGATCAATAAGATGTTGCGTGATTTAGACAAGCAGCAACAGCAACAACAGCACAGAGGTTTTGCCAGCTTTAAACCACAACGTAAGTCACATCTGTTGTTGTGGGGAGCTGTGCCTCTGGCTTTATTAGCGGGCTGGTGTGGTCAGGCCTGGTATATGGAGCGGTTCTCCATTAAAACCGAACAAGCCACTACAGCAGCTGAAGTACAAAAAGGTCAGGTGCATCCGCTCGCTGCTGTCGCAGAGCTGGTGCCGCAGGCTCAAAATCTGGCTGCCGTCACTAATGTCCCGGCAGAACCCGTCAGCCTGCAGGATGTGGTGGCTACCCGTGTATCACCAGAAGCTGCAGCTCAGCTGGCTAAGAAGCCAGTAGCAGAACCAGTCATAGTAGCAGAACCTGAATTACAGCCTTTTGTAAACCAGCCTGTAGCTGAAGAGCGTGTCGTTGAGGTTGTTGTGGCTGAACCTGAACCTGTTGCTGCTAGCAATGAAACTTCGTTGGCCGATACAACAGCGACAGACGAAGTGCAGGTGAACGAATTTGACCAAAGCGGAGACTTTGCCGCCGAGTCTGAAACTGCTATTGAACCTGACTGGAACGATACACCGCAAGTTGCAGATAAACCCCGTTCTCTGGCTATTGAAAAAGTACAACTCAGTCCGGAACAACAAAAAGACTTACTAAAGAACAAAGCGCAAAAGGCTGAATCTATCGGCAAGTTAACTCAGGCTGTAAGTTACTGGCAACAGGTTCGTCAGCTTGAACCCTCCCGCAGTGAGGCTTATTTAGAGTTGGCGCGTCTGGCTCAAATTCAGCGGAATGACGCAGGTGCTGTGCAAATTCTGGAACAGGCAAGTGCCGCCGGTGTGCAGGATCCAAAGTTATCTATGGCGCTGGCCGCTTTAGCGCTGAAACAGCAAGACTGGAGCAAAGCGCTGAGCTACTTACAATACGAGCCGGACATCTTTAACTACACTGACTTTTATGCGTTAAAAGCTGCAGCGCTGCAAAAAACCAGTCAGCATGCACAAGCTGTACAAGTGTTTCAGCAATTGGCTCGTCAGCAGCCTGAACAGGCGCGTTGGTGGCTCGGTATGGCATTAAGTTACGATGCGATGTCTCAAACAGAGCAGGCATTGCGTGCTTATCGTCAGGTGGCAGTAAACGGCTTTGGCTTATCAGCAGAGAGCCTGGACTATGTAAAAAAACGCATAGCAGCGTTAGAGTGATTTTATGTTAAAACCCAGACTAAAAATGCGACTTGGCGACCTGTTGGTGCATGAAAACATCATCAGTGAGCAGCAATTGCAGCAAGCCTTAGCGCAGCAGCAGAAAACTGGCCGCAAGCTGGGTAGTAGCCTGATTGATATGCAGTTTTTGACTGAAGACCAGTTACTGCAGTTTTTATCGCAACAGCTCAAAGTGGATTTGCTGGATATTAGTCAGCAGCAAATTGACCCTAAAGCTGTCGCCTTATTACCAGAAGTTCATGCCCGTCGTTTCCGCGCTTTAGTGTTGGAAGACAGAGGGAACTCCGTCTTGTTGGGCATGAGCGATCCAGCCGATTTGTCTGTGCTGGACCAGATAGCGCCTATGCTGGCACCCAAAGATATCTCTATTGCGATAGTACGGGAAAGCCAACTGATTAGCGCTTTTGACCGTTTATATCGTCGTACTAAACAGATTGAAAGTTTTGCCACTCAGCTCAAAGAAGAATACGCCGAAACCGATATTCTGGACTTTGGCGCCTTAAGCGACCCAACAGATAACGACAACACTATCGTCAAGCTGCTGCAATCTATTTTTGAGGATGCGGTGCAAGTGCGGGCTTCGGATATTCATATCGAACCGGACGAAAAACTGCTGCGTATTCGCCAGCGGGTCGACGGTGTATTGCAGGAAAACGTGTTAAAAGAAGTCAGTATAGTGCCGGCGTTGGTACTGCGTTTAAAGCTGATGGCGCAGCTGGATATTTCAGAAAAACGTTTGCCGCAGGATGGCCGTTTTCAAATCAAAATTAAAGGTCGCACTATAGATGTGCGGATGTCGACTATGCCTGTGCAATATGGCGAGTCGGTGGTAATGCGTTTATTAGACCAATCAGCAGGTTTGCTGACGATGGAACAAACCGGTATGCCGGATGCGCTGCTGAAACGTTTGCGCCGTATCTTAAAAACACCTCACGGTATGATTTTGGTCACTGGCCCTACAGGTTCGGGTAAAACCACCAGTTTGTACGGCATGCTCAGCGAGCTGAATAAAGAAGGCAATAAAATTATTACGGTGGAAGATCCGGTGGAATACCGCTTACCCCGGATTAATCAGGTACAGGTAAACCACAAAATAGGCCTGACCTTCAGTAACGTATTAAGAACCAGCTTACGTCAGGATCCCGACATCATCATGGTCGGTGAGATGCGTGATCAGGAAACCGCAGAAATTGGCTTACGTGGCGCTTTAACAGGTCACCTGGTGTTGTCGACTTTGCACACCAACGATGCAATCAGCAGTACCTTACGTTTAATTGATATGGGCGCCGCTGAATATTTAGTGGCTAGTGCCTTGCGGGCCATTCTGGCACAGCGACTGGTGCGACGTTTATGCCCGCATTGTAAGAAACCCTATACGCCGGACTCTTCTGAAATCAGTTGGTTACAGCACAAGCACATAACACCAAGCCAGCAGTTCTGGCGTGGTGAAGGTTGTCAGAACTGTAACCATACAGGTTATTCGGGTCGTATTGGCGTGTTTGAATTACTGGTGATGAACCGTGAACTGGCTGACGCCTTGCGCCGCAGTGACGCCGAAGGTTTTGCTATTGCTGCCCGTAACAACGAGGGCTTTAGGCCTTTGGGTGATATGGCGCTGGATTATGCGATGCAAGGGCTGACCAGCATAGAAGAAGTGATTAAAGTATCGGAATATCTTGAATTAGAAGAGCCAGTCAGTATTACTACTGCAGAGCTGGATCTTATCTAATGGCAATCTTCAGCTACACAGCCAGAGACCGGCAAGGTCAAGCGATCAGCGGTAGTATCGAAGCAGGTAGTGAAACCGCTGCAGCAGATATGCTGCTGCAACGTAGCCAAATTCCAATAAAAATTCAGCTGCAGGAAGAAAAACAATCCGGCGCAGCTATTGTCTGGCCATGGCAACGGGTCAGTATGACCGAGCTAATTATTTTTTCTCGCCAGATGTATTCGCTGATGAAAGCCGGTATTCCTATTATCCGCGCTATTGTCGGTTTAGCGGAAAGCACCAGTTCCTCTGCTTTAAATACGGTGTTGTTGGATTTAGCTGAACAGTTGGAAAAAGGCCGCACTTTATCTGCGGCTATGGCACAGCACCCGAAGATATTCAGCCGTTTGGTGGTGTCTATTGTCCATGTCGGTGAAAACACCGGTCGTTTAGATGAATCCTTTTTGCAACTTTCCAGCTACTTTGAACAGGAAATGGAAACCAAAAAGCAAATTAAACAAGCCACCCGTTATCCAACTTTTGTACTTTTTGCTATTGCAGTGGCTATGGTACTGATGAATGTGCTGGTAATACCGCAATTCGCAGCCATGTTTGCTAAATTTAATACAGAGCTGCCCTGGGCGACCCGGGTCTTGCTGGCTAGTTCCAATTTATTTATTAACCACTGGAAACTGATGCTGGCGGCGCTGATCGGCAGTATCTGGGCTTTGAGGATGTATTTACAGACAGAAAAAGGCCGCTATCAATGGAGTTACTGGAAGCTTAAAACCCCTTTAATGGGTTCTATTATTGTCCGGGCGACACTGGGACGTTTTTGCCGTAGCTTTTCTATGATGCTAAGGGCTGGTGTGCCTTTAACTTCAGCCTTAACCCTGGTGGCTGAAGCCGTAGATAATGATTATATGGCGGAAAAAATCCGCGAGATGCGAAAAAATATAGAACGCGGTGAGAGCTTACTGCGGGTGGCAGTACAAAGTGAATTATTTACGCCTTTAGTGCTCCAAATGTTAGCTGTGGGCGAAGAAACAGGCCAGGTTGACGATATGTTGACGGAAGTTGCCTCCTTTTATGAAAGAGAAGTGGCATACGACTTAAAAGCACTGACGGCAAAGATAGAGCCCATTCTGATTTGTGTGGTATCAGGTATGGTATTGATTTTGGCCTTAGGTATCTTTACCCCTATGTGGGACATGCTAAACGCCTACAAGGGTGGTTAGTAAATAATCGGTAAAAATGAAAAAAACGGAAGACAAGTTTGTAATAGTAAGTAAAATGGGCGTAAACAGCGATAGACTAACAATTAAGGGTGTGGAGTTAACATGATGAAGCGACAAAGTGGTTTCACTATTATCGAAATTATCATAGTAGTGATAATTTTGGGTTTATTAGCAGCAACAGCATTGCCGCGGTTTCTAGCTATTACTGATGATGCAGAAGACGCATCTATTGACGGTATCGCAGGTGGTTTTGCGTCCGCAGTAGGTTTAGCGCGCGGCCAGTGGGAAATTGACGGCCGTCCTTTAGGTAACTTTGATACTGGTGGTGGCACATTATCTGCTGATGGTACTTTTATCACTGTGGATGGTGTAACTGTTGGTGTGAATGCTGCGTCTGGTACTGGTATCATCGCTGGTTTTCCAACAGGTGACAGCAGAGCGGATACAACGATAACAGATGCATCTATTACTCATGCTGAATGTTTGAATGTATTAGAAAACATTATGCAAAATGCCCCAAGAGCTGTAGCTCAGACTGTGGCTGGTGATATTGAGGTTGATGATTTAACTGGCTTCAGCTTGTTGGTTCAGGAAGGCACTGGTGGCACCAATAACCAGTGTTTTTATTATCAGACCAATGGCCTGACAGAAATTCCGGCTGCAGGTGTTACAGCTGACCTGAATGGTTTCACTTACGATCCAGCTACTGGCTCTGTAAATGTGTTCAAACTTAAACCAAATTAACAAATTAAATTTTTAAACAGAGGTAAGAAGTATGAAAGCTCTCAATAAAACTCAACAAGGTTTCACCTTAGTTGAACTGATTATCGTGATCGTGATTTTAGGTATTTTGGCAGTAACAGCAGCTCCGCGTTTTTTGAATTTTACCGGTGACGCCCGTGAAGCTGTATTGCAAAGTGTTGAAGGCGCAATTAAAACCGGAAACTCACTAGTTTTTGGTAAAAGTGCTATTGCTGGCCAAACAGCTGCCGACTTATCTTGCTACAACCGTGCTACCCAAGCTGTAGTTGCTGCTGCTGCTGCAGAAATTACTGCAAACGGAACCGAAGATTTAGTTCCGGTTACTAATTGTGTAGCTGCGGTTGGTACAGTGGATTTAGCTTTTGGTTACCTTGATGCTGATGCAGCCTCTTTTACAGCCGCTCTGGATTTAGCAGACTTCGCAGTTATTGATGCTACTGCGCAAACACCAGCCCTGACTATTCCTCTTGTTGCTGGAACTGTCCGTATAGCTGGTTCAGTAGCAGAGCTAAACCCTGCGACTTTGGCTGATGCTTGTTTTGTAACGTACACTGAGGCTGCTGATGCAGCTACTGAACCAACTATTACAGTTGAAGATGATGGTTGTAACTAAGTAAGCCTATGGGGTTCAGTGATGTTGCGCAAAACCAATCGTGGCCTGACATTAATTGAACTCCTCATTGTTATCACTTTATTAGGTATTTTATCTGCCACAGCCTTGCCACGTTTTGTTGGCAAAGGTGGTGCGGAAGAAAAAACGACGCAGGATCAGATGATCTCTATCCTGCGTCGTATGCAAACTCAAGCAATGCAGCAGACTTCTGCTGGATTTTGCCATCAGCTTATTCTCACTCAATTTCAGTTAGGTTTTCCTAATGTTTCGCCATGCGATGCCATTGAAACTAATACTCAACTGACCGCTGCAGCTAACCAAAATTCTGGTTTGCAGTTTATGCGTCCAGCAGGCAGCTCCCTTGGGTTAAGTTTGTTTAATACTGCGGCGTCTACAGGTGGTACAAATCAAACACTACCTTTTCTGTTTAAGTTCAACTCGCTGGGCCAACCTACCACTAATACAAATACGTTAATAACTGCTGGTTTGCGTATCGAAATTACTGACGTAATAACCTACAAAATTTGTATTGAATCTGAAGGCTATATCCATCCATGTTAGCCTCACCTTTTTCCTCAGCCCCTAAGCCTCAATCTGGTTTTACCTTAATTGAGATAATTGTTGGCATTGTGGTGTTGGCAATAGCTCTGGTGGTTATTACTGGTGTTTTAGGCCCTCTTTACAAAAAAAGTGCAGACCCCTGGCATCAGGTGCGTGCTGCGGAGCTTGGGCATAGTTTATTAAATGAAATTATGGCTCGCTCTTTTGATCAGAATTCAGACCGGGCTGGTGGCGAATTCCGTTGTGGTGACAACGGTTATCCGGTTTGTACTGCTTGTAACGCCTTGGGTGCTGAAAGTGAGACCCGCGCTGGTTATAACGATGTGGATGATTTTAACGGTTTGCAGTTAAACGGCAGTGATATTGTCGGTAGTACAGGCAATTTGGCTCTGAACAATTTATATACTGGTTATCAGGCCAATGTGATCGTCAGTTGTGCCGGTGCAGATTTAGGACAAGTTGCGGAGCAAGCTAAAAGAGTGACTGTTACCATCACTACGCCTTCAGGTGAAGCTTTGGCTTTTTCTGCTTACCGGAGCAACTGGTAATGAGTAAAAGCCGCACATCTGGTTTTACTTTGGTTGAGCTGATACTGGTTATTGTAGTGCTTGGTATAGTGGGGATAGCGACCACAAGTTACCTTGGGCTGGGTGCTCAAATGTACGCTGATGCTGCAGGGCGGGATCAGCTACTCAGTCAAAGTCGCTTTGCTATAGAACGTTTGACGCGAGAGCTGAGGAATGTAGTTCCAAATAGTGTAAGGACATGGAATAACGGACAATGCATCGAGTTTGCTCCTCTGCTGCAGGCAGGGCGATATGAAGGCAGTCTGGTAAGTCCAACCACTTTATTTAGTACAGCAAGCTGGGATGCTTTAGTGGCTAACACCTCAGCTCTTATGACTGTGTATCCCGTAAATGCTGGTACAGATGTTTATCAGCAACAACGGGTCGCAAATACGCTTTCTTTGGTGGTGAATACGAATCCACGCTTACTGAATGTGACTTTTACTTTTCCTGGTAATGTTGTTCCAAACTCTCCGAGCCAACGCATGTATTTTATGACGCCACCAGTCGCCTATTGTGTGGTCGGGACTACTTTACTGCGCTATCAGCGTGCAAGTATAGAATCTGTAGCTGGCGCTAATTTACCCACTGGTGTGTTGATGGCCGAGAATATTGACTTAAATTTTTATACGGATCCTAACCCGGATATTCCTGTTTTTAGCTTTGAAAATAGTGTGGTGTTAACCCGTAATGCAGTTGTGCATATTCGTCTGGCATTCAGATCGAACTTCAACGATACCTTGGTGTTTAATCAGGAGATCCATATTCCCAATGTCCCCTGATTTTTCTATGCCTAAACGAACGAAACAGCAAGGCAGCGCTCTGATCATTGCTATTTTTATTATTGTTGTGATGACTTTATTAGTCGCCGCTTTATCTAAATTATTGACCAGCAGTACTGAAAGTATCAGTTACGAAGTGTTAGGCACGAGAGCTTTTTTTGCAGCTCAGTCTGGCATGGAACAAGGCCTGGTTCAGCTTTTCCCTTTGACCACAAACGCTAACCCTGTCGGTACATCAACTTATTGTGCTCCTGTGGGGACTGTGGGAACTGCTCCTGCTGCGGTTGTATCCTTCACTGCCAACGGGCTTCAGAGCTGCAGTTTTACCTTAAATTGCAACTCAGGACGTGCCACTGCGGCTGCCACAGAAACTATTTATTACCAACTAACCAGCACAGGTACTTGTGGTAGCGGACAATTTCAAACTTCCCGCACCATTCAGATGGAGGTTTGGCGTTAGTGGGTGCTATAACTAACAAAGCTGTGAACCGTTGTAATACTCTTTTACGAAAGAGTGAGGTAGCTGTATGAAACTATTGTTGTGGGTGGCTACCGGCTTTCTGCTTTTTGCGAATTTGCCTGCTTTTGCCGCCACTATTAACTTCAATATCAGCCCAACTAACCTGACCTCACTAAATAGCAGTGGAACTTGTAGTGGCAGCTGGTCTTACAATGCCTTTAACCGAACTTTTACCTGTTCAGGCCAAATCAGCTTTGCGAGTGGCGACCAAATCGCAACCAATACCAGCTCTGGCATTAACTTGTCTGCCAACGCCGGTATTTCTGCAACGAACAACCTGATTGGCAGCAGTTCTAACCGTATCAGTCTGGTCAGCTCTTATGGTCAGATCCAAATTTATGGCCAGACTCAGCTTTTTGGCCATATTCAAACTGAAAGTGGTGGTGTGCTTGTGCAGGGCACCAGTAACGCGGTGCGAGCCAGTATCACGGGAAACATCAGCTCTGAGGCTGCTGTCAGTGTGCAGAACCTGAATCAAACAGGTAATATTCTGGCGACTTATGGCAGCCTTACGCTAACGAATACCAGTTTAACAGGAAGTCTGACTACCTCAGGAACTGGTTCTGTCAGCAGCAGCTCAGTCAGTGGGGCTGTCAGTATTCGAAATGGCATTACCAGCTCAGCGAGTCAATACGGCTCAACTGTGACAGTCACCAACGGGGCGTTGAATACCAGTAACAGCACTTATAATGCGAATGTCACTATCAGCAGTAATATCACCACCAACAACGATGTTTTCTTAGCTGATGTTACCAGTACAAATGGAGCTTTAAATCTGACAGGTGGCTCAGTCACCGGCATGATCACTACGCCTTGTTGTACCTTAACCACCAATAATACCGACCTTGCCGGAGGCGCTACTGTGCAATCTGGCATTAGCATCACTGGCGGTACTATCTCAGGTGACTACACTATGACGTCCAACAACCCTGCCGTAGTGAATAATGTCACTATGACCAGTGGTTCCATTACCAGCGCCAGTACTGTCACTATCAATAACAGTACGTTGGGTTCAGATACTTCTCCTGTCTTAGTGACCTCGGTTTCCGGCAGTATTTCAGTGAATAACTCGCAAGTTTATGGCGACTTAGTCACGCCTGACTATGACAAGGTCTATGTCAACGGTAGCAGTGAGGTGATTGGCTCCTGTATTCCTGTGGACGAGCCTTTGTATGCCTGTGGTGGTGTAGGTACGGTAACCAGAGATTCCTACTGGCGTTTTGATGAAGTGCTTTGGAATGGCAGCGCTGGTGAAGTGAAAGACTCTTCATTGGAGGCCAAGCATGGCCGTGCTGTTAACAGTGCCGTTGTTGCTCAGTTATTCCCGTCACCTGCTTCCTGTACTTATGGCGATTTTCAGGCGACAGGTACGTTCAGCCATCCTTTTGTGGATATAGCCAGAAACAGCTATTTCCACAACAGTGATGAATTTGGTTTTACCTTGTGGCTAAAAATGAGTGCTGCTGCTCAGGCTTCGGGTAGCCAGACTATTATGGCTTACGGTGGTGCAGTCAGTGGTTTAGCCGGGCGTTTTCAATTAACCCGCGAGTCAGGCGGCAATTTAAGGTTTTCAGTCCGGATGACAGGCGGCGGTGTTCGTTATGTTGAAACCAGTGGTACCGCTATTTTTAATGATCAGTGGCAGCACATTGCGTTCAGCTATAGTAAAAATAACAGACGGATGCGGCTTTACGTGAATAATCAACTGGTGGATGGCGTACCGGACAGCACTATAGGCGACAGTGACAGTGCAAAAACGCCCAATGACGGCACTGGGAATTTTGCTATCGGTGCCTTGCCGGATGGAACAGCAGGTATTCGTGGCCAAATTGATGAAGTCAGATTTTATGATCGGGAGCTGCTGACATCTGATATCAAAAATATGTACGAGCAAGTCGCTACTTGTATCAATGAATGTTTTACAGAAAACTTTGCCAACGATGCAAACTGGTATTTAACACAACGCAACAGCACGCCTCCTTCATTAAGAACCTCTCCCAGTCGTTTGCGGCTGACTGAAAACACCTTAAATCAGGCCACTTCTATCACCTTTAAGCGTAGCTTCCCTGCCGCTGGCAATAAAATGACCATAGAGTTTGATCATTATGCTTATGGTGGTGGTATCAATGGAGCTGATGGTATTGCTGTTGTATTGTCCGATGCTGCAATAGCCCCGGTTCCTGGCAGTTACGGTGGTAGCCTTGGTTATGCGCAACGCACCAATGTCAGCCCGGCACAGAATGGTTTTTCCGGAGGCTGGCTCGGTATAGGTTTTGATGAGTATGGTAGTTTTTCTCAGGCCACGGAAGGACGGGTTGGTGGTACAACGGCTCGTCCTCAAGCTATAGGGGTCAGGGCTGCAAGCAGTACTAACTATGGCTGGCTTGGTGGCACCACTACCTTGTCTCCTATACTGAGTTCAACCGGTAGCACGCTAGCCCGAGGGGACAGATACAGAATTACTATTGATTCCAGAATCGCAAGCCCACAAACGGTTTCGTTCCAGTTGGAAAGACGCCTGGCTGGTGGTTCTAGTTACAGTACTTTGCTGACATCATCGAATTTGCTTAGTTTGGGCCAGCCAGCCCCTCCGGCCAATTTGTTGCTTTCCTACACAGGTTCCACAGGCGACAATACGAATTTCCATGAAATTACTAATATTCAGGTTTGTACACAGCAGCCTTCTGCTCCGATAGAGCTGGGGTCACAATTACACCATATAGAGTTTAGTTACCCGGCTTCGCCCTTAACCTGCAACCCAACCGAAGTCATTATTAAGGCTTGTGCCAATGCGTCTTGTACAGAGCTGTATACTTCTCCTGTGACGTTAAACCTTGCGGCAGTTGGCGGCAGTTGGAGTGGCACTAATCCTTTTACTTTTACCGGTTCAACATCAAAAAACTTAATTAAAACGACAGCAGGGAGTTTTACACTGGCTGTCACATCGTCGAGTGTCACTCCTACCAATGCTGTGCAATGTCTGCAAGGGGGGGCAGCTGATGATTGTATTTTTACAGTGGCAGACAGCGGTTTTGTATTTAATGTGCAAGATATGATTGCCAACCAGTCACAGAATGTAGTGATAAGCGCAGTGCGCAAAGATAACTCTAGCCAGCAGTGTGTCCCTGCGTTCGCAAGTGTGACTAAAGCCGTCAAACTCTGGTCCGACTATATAGACCCAGTCGCATCCGGCCGACCAGAAAGTCGTTCCGTTCTGGTGGATACTGTGGCAATAGCTCAATCTGAGGGGGCTGCACAAACAAGAAACCTGAGTTTTAATGCCAGCGGTCAGGCCACTGTATCATTGAATTATATTGATGCAGGCCAAATGCAATTTAATGCTCGTTATGACGGAGCTGGTTCAGATACCGGGTTGGTGATGACAGGCTCTGATCAATTTATCGCCCGGCCTGCCGGTCTTTGTGTGCAGGAGGGGAATACTATTACAGCCCCCGTCAGTTGTGCTTCTCCTTATACCAACTGCAATGCCTATAAAAAAGCGGGTGAAACTTTTAATCTATCAGTGATAGCCAAAGCTTCGGCTAATAATGGTGATACGAACCTTTGCGGAAATACATTAAACACTCCGAATTTCCGGCTGAATACTATCGGACTGAGCCGCAATTTAGTGGCGCCATTGGTTTCGCAGGGGGCTAGTACAGGTTCTTTAAGTTTAGCCTCGTATAACCATGTTGCTGCGGCTGGTGGCGTCACCACCATAGCTCCATCTGTATCTGAAGTAGGTGTTTTTAGCTTTACCGCTTCTCCTGCTACAAATGGTTATTTTGGCTATACCATTCCAAGTGCAACCAGTGCCGCTATTGGGCGTTTTATTCCGGCTTATTTCACTGCCACGCCTGCGACAGCTGTGATTCCTGCTCTGCAAAACTGTAGTAATTTCCATTATCTGGGGCAGTCTATGCAGTATCAGACCAATCCATCTGTGGTTTATGAAGCCCGAAATATGCAAGGTATAACCACCCAAAACTATGCTCATAGTTTTTTCCGTGCAGGTAACTGGGCTGGGCCAGCAACTACTACAACGACGTCCTATAGCGACGCCGCTGTTTCTTTGAGTTCCCCAGTGGCGGTCAGCAGGGGCAATTTTGCTCTGAGCAACCAAAGCAATGCGTATGATGGCCTGTTCAGCCTTACCCTAAGTGGTGATGTGCTGAGTTATTTGCGGCCTGTAGAGCCGGATTATCCTGCTCCTTTTGTACCTCAGTTGAAATTGAATCTCTTAGCCGGACAATGGGCGGATCAGGATGGTGTCTGTGTCAAAACTACAGATGCTGGTCTGTGTCAGAAAGTTGAGGTTGGCATCACAGCTCCTACTCAGAAGTATGGCCGTTTAGTGATTAAAGGTGGCAATGTGGCGGATGCTGCCCCAGCTTCAACTCTGGTGCCGTTAGAGTTCAGAACAGAATTTTGGTCTGGTACAGCTTTTGTTGTGAATATCGATGACAGCTGTACGACTATAGATCCTGCTTCAGTCAGTTTTAGTACTGCAGGCTTAGGAGTAACGGGAAGCAGCTATCCACTGAGTTCAGGTTTGACTGGGGCTACATCTCTTAGTGCAACGATTCCGGGCGGTTCAACAGGTGTCTGGCCAGTATTTTATGCTGCCCCTGACTGGTTGAAATACAACTGGCTGGAGGAAAATGGCAGTCAGGTTGCAGATAATCCATTTTCTGAAGTCAGTGTTGGCCGTTACCGTGGCAACAAACGTCAAATCTTCTGGCAGGAGCGGCTGAACTAACCTATTCGGGTCAGAGTAAAATTAAATGCATACCTTTAGTTTTACTCTGACTTTGATGCGCTGAATATTTCTGTGGACCTGTTTATTTTTATATTTCTGCTGCGATAAAACTTAAATTACTCAGTCTTGTCTGATGACTAAACATTTGGCTTTTCAATGGCTTTGGTTTAATTTGGTAAAAACTAAAGATAAAGCTATTTTCTTGGCGTTTTGTTACTTAAAATAAGCCCCATTTCGTCGGGCACCTTGTGTCACCACCTCTTAGTTAAAAGGATTAGTCTGTTCCATGTTAAATAAATTGCGTGGTCTGTTTTCAAATGATCTGTCGATCGACCTGGGGACAGCCAATACACTCATCTATGTAAAAGATCAGGGCATCGTTCTGAACGAGCCTTCAGTTGTTGCTATTCGTCAGGAGCGTACTGGCGGACCTAAGAGTGTTGCGGCCGTTGGCCACGCAGCTAAGCGTATGCTTGGCCGTACTCCTGGCAATATCAAAGCCATTCGCCCAATGAAGGACGGTGTCATCGCCGACTTCTATGTGACTGAAAAAATGCTGCAGCATTTTATCAAACAAGCGCACAGCAACAGCTTCCTGCGTCCAAGCCCACGTGTACTGGTTTGTGTGCCTTGTGGTTCTACCCAGGTTGAACGCCGTGCTATCCGTGAATCTGCTCAGGGTGCTGGCGCCCGTGAAGTCTACTTAATTGACGAGCCAATGGCTGCTGCTATCGGTGCAGGTTTACCTGTATCTGAAGCGACTGGTTCTATGGTGGTCGACATAGGTGGTGGTACTACTGAAGTTGCCATTATCTCTCTGAACGGTGTGGTGTATTCCTCATCAGTTCGTATTGGTGGTGATAAGTTTGACGACGCCATCATCAACTACATTCGTCGTAACTACGGTATTCTGATTGGTGAAGCCACTGCAGAACGTATCAAAACAGAAATTGGTTCAGCTTACCCAAGCGACGAAATTCTGGAAATTGAAGTACGTGGCCGTAATTTGGCTGAAGGTGTACCTCGCAGCTTTACCATGACCAGCAACGAAATTTTAGAAGCTTTACAAGAGCCTCTGGCTGGTATCGTTTCTGCCGTTATGGTTGCTTTGGAACAATCTCCGCCAGAGCTGGCTTCTGATATTTCAGAGCGTGGCATGGTATTAACTGGTGGTGGCGCTTTATTGCGTGATTTAGACCGTCTGTTAATGGAAGAAACCGGTATTCCTGTGGTTGTAGCCGATGACCCGCTGACTTGTGTTGCTCGTGGTGGCGGTAAAGCCTTAGAAATGATCGACATGCATGGCGGTGATGTGTTTAGTTACGACTAACAAGTCAGTCCTGAATGAAACCTATCTTTGAGCGCGGCCCATCTCTGCCATTACGGCTGTTTTTTGCAGTCTTATGCAGCGTTGGGCTGATGACGCTGGACAGATTCACCGACAGCTCCACACAGTTGCGTAGTTATTTAACCGCAACTGTGAGCCCTTTGTATTACATGGCTAATTTACCTCAAGCCATGATGTCCGATGCCTCTGAACAATTTATGTCTCACCAGCGTTTACTGGAACAAAACCAGAAGCTGCGTGAAACCTTGCTTCGCCAAAATACCCAGATGCAGCGCCTGCAATTTTTACAGCAGGAAAACGACAAATTACGTTCCCTGTTAGGTTCTGTGCCTGTTGCTGACAGTAAGCGTCTGGTGGCCGAAGTATTGGCCGTATACAGTCATCCGTTCAGTAACCAGATAGTGATCAATAAAGGCAGCAACGACGGTGTCGTCGCACAGCAACCTTTAATTGATGATTTGGGTGTACTGGGACAAATCGTCAGTGTTGGGCCAACCAGCAGCCGCGCATTATTAATTTCTGATACCACTCATGCGATATCCTTACGGGTTGAACGTAACGGCGATCATGTGGTGGCTGAAGGATTAGGTCAGTCGGACGAAGTGCGTCTGATGCATATTCCGCACAGCGCAGATATTCAGCAAGGCGATAAACTGATCACCTCAGGTCTGGATGGTATTTTCCCAGAAGGTTATCCGGTGGCTGAAGTGGTAAGAATTAGTCGTAATGCACAACAGCCATTTTTGCAGGTCTATGCACGGCCTTATGCCCAACTTGATCGTATTCGTTATGTGTTATTAGTCTGGCCTAAAGCTAAACCGGAAATTGACGAGCAAATAGCTCCGCCTGATGCGCAAGCTTCCGCTGTGGCAGGAGATCGCTGATGGAAAAGTCGCATCGTTTATATCTGGTGTATTTATCCCTGATGTTCTCCCTGGTATTGGCCGTTGTACCTTTGCCTGCCATGGTGAAATTATTCCGGCCTGACTGGCCTTTGCTGGTGCTGTTTTATTGGGCTTTGGCTTTGCCATTTCGGGTCAGCATAGGCACGGCCTTTGTAGTAGGTTTTTTGCTGGATGTTTTGGTCGGCACTGTGCTGGGTGTTAATGCGCTGGCCTATTCAATCATCATTTATTTCTGCTCGGCCCATCATCTAAAAATCCGGAATTTCTCTATTTTGCAGCAAAGCTTAGTCATAGCTCTGTTTTTAGCTTTTTATCATTACTTCATTTTTTGGCTCAGCCACTTCTTAACAGGCGTTGTTTTTACCATGGCCTATTTATGGCCTGTGGTGACCGGAGCTGCGGTCTGGCCTTGGATCTTTTGGTTATTACGCCGTATCCGCCGCCAGTTTAAAATTCATTGAGTGTCTTTATGATTGCCCTTGCCTCCGCTTCACCCCGTCGCCGTGAATTATTAGGCCAGTTGCAGCAGGATTTTGTGCTGGTCAGCGGTACTATTGATGAAACTCAACTTGCAGGCGAAAACGCTGATCAGTATGTACTGCGCTTAGCACAACAAAAAGCACGGGCAGGTTTTTCCAGTCAAAACACTCCACTTCCTACCTTAGGCGCCGATACCATAGTGCAGGTGGATGAATTAGTTTTAGGTAAACCTGTGGATTTGGCTGATTTTCAGCGCATGATGAGGTTATTATCAGGTCGTAGCCATTGGGTGAAAACAGCAGTGGCTATTGCAACGGCACAAGGCACTATCAGCACGACAGTCGCGACTCAAGTCTGGTTTAAAGACTTGTCAGAACAGGAAATTTTTTGGTACTGGAATACAGGCGAACCTGCTGATAAAGCTGGCGGTTACGGTATTCAGGGTCTGGCTGGTCAGTTTGTCCAGCGCATAGATGGCAGTTACTTTGCTGTGGTAGGTTTGCCTTTATATGAAACCGCACAGTTGCTGCTCAAACTGAAGGATGCACCATGAGCGCAGAATTACTGATCAACGTCACGCCAAGTGAAACCCGTGTGGCTTTGATTGAAAACGGTGTGCTACAGGAAGTGCATATTGAGCGCCAGGCTAAACATGGTCTGGTTGGTAATATTTATATGGGCAAAATCAGTCGTGTTTTGCCTGGTATGCAAGCCGCTTTTGTTGATATTGGTTTAGATAAAGCTGCCTTTTTACATGCCTCCGATATTGTCACTGCAGGTTTAAATATTGCGGACGCTGAACTCAAATCAGGTCCGGTCAAAGATATTCGTCTTTTGGTGCATGAAGGTCAGTTTTTATTGGTGCAGGTGGTGAAAGATCCTTTAGGTACCAAAGGTGCTCGTTTAACTACAGATATCACCTTACCAAGCCGTCATCTGGTATTTATGCCGGGTTCTGCTCATGTGGGTGTATCGCAGCGTATAGAAAGTGAAGCTGAGCGTCAGCGTTTAAAAGATATTGTCAGTACTTGTCTGGATGAAACCGGTGGCTACATAGTTCGTACCGCAGCCGAAGGCGCTGGTGAAGATGAACTGCTGCACGACGGTAAGTTTTTACAAAAGCTCTGGGCCAAAGTGCTTAAGCGCAAAAAAAACGCCCGCAAAGAAACCATGTTGTATGAAGAGTTAACGCTGGCGTACCGTATTCTGCGTGATTTTGTCGGCTCTGATTTAGAGCGGGTGCGCATCGACAGCAAGCTGACTTATCAGCAGTTGCATGCTTTCACAGAAGAATTTGTACCAGAGATGACTGCGCGGCTGGAGTATTATCCGGGCGAGCGGCCTGTGTTTGATTTATTTGATGTGGAAAATGAAATTCAGCGTGCGCTGGAGCGTCGGGTCATGCTGAAAAGTGGCGGTTATCTGATGATTGATCAAACCGAGGCCATGACCACTATAGACGTCAATACCGGTGCTTTTGTTGGGCATCGTAACTTAGAAGAAACCATTTTTAACACCAATACTGAAGCCACTCAAGCTATAGCCCGTCAGTTACGGTTACGGAATCTCGGCGGCATTATTATTATCGACTTTATCGATATGCAAAGCGAAGAGCACCAAAAACGCGTGTTGCACAGTTTAGAAGTGGCATTGGGCCGGGATAAAACCAAAACCAATATCCATGGTTTCTCTGCGCTGGGTTTGGTGGAAATGACCCGCAAACGCACCCGCGAAAGTCTGGAACATGTGCTTTGTGGTGAATGTCCAATTTGTGCTGGTCGTGGCAGTTTAAAAACTGTTGAAACTGTCTGTTTTGAAATATTGCGCGAAATAGTGCGGGTAAACCGGGCTTATGTCGCAGATAAATTTGTGGTTTATGCTTCACCTGCGGTAAAAGATGCGTTAATTAATGATGAATTTCATAGCATGGCTGAGCTCGAAGTGTTTATTGGTAAACAAATCAGTGTCGTGATCGAACCTCAATACGGTCAGGAACAATTCGATGTGGTGATGATGTAGTGCGGACTGTCAAACAGGCCTGGTTTTATTGCTTACACAAAGTCTGGATCTGCTTTGCTATCTTCGTAGTGTTGATGGCCACCTTAGTCTCAGCTTTACGTTTTGGTCTGCCTTACGCCCCCGGTTATAAAACCGATATTGAACACTGGATCAAAACTGAATACGGCACCGAAGTACGTATCGGCGCTTTGTCGGCTGGCTGGCAAGGCACAGGACCTGCTTTGGTTTTGCAGCAACTTGAAGTATTGGACAGTAACTATCAGCCACAGCTGACTGTAAAGGAAACCGGGATCCGGCTGGATTTCTGGCGATCACTGCGCTCCATGAAACTCAGTGCTGCTCACTTTGAGCTGACAGGCTTAACCTACAGAGTGGATGCTCAGCGTTGGTTAGGCACTGGGGTGGCAACGCCTTCGGATAATCAGCAGTTATTTGATGCCTTGCAGGATCTGTTTTTTAAGCAGCTGCAGCATTTTTCTGTACTCGACAGCCAACTGGTGTTTAACAATGCACAAGACGAAGATATCCGGCTTGAAATCAAAGCGCTGAACTGGCAAAACGATGGTGAACGCCATCAGGGCTGGGGCGAGCTGTCCGTGGCTGATGTGACGGCCAATACCTTATCTTTTATTATCGATTTAACCGGTGAGCCATCCAAAGCTCAGGGCCAGTTGTATCTGGCCAGTCAGCAACTGGATTTGTTGCCCTGGTTCCAGCAGTTATTACCACAAACCCGTAAGCTCAATAGCGCCAAACTCAACTTTGCGGCCTGGGGTGATATTAAAGCCGGTAAGTTGCAACAAATTGACGTGGCATTGTCCGACAATAACGTCGGCTGGCTGAAAGATGGCGTCTGGAACAAAGTGGCGCTGTCTGATGGTTACCTGCGTTGGGTGCCTATGGCCAAAGGCTGGAGTTTAAGTTCCAGCCCTATGACGCTGAGCAACAGCAGCCAAAGTTGGCCAGGTTTACAACTGCAGCTTAATCAGAATGAACTGGGTTATCAGGCGTCATTACAAAATCTGCAACTAGCTGTAGCCCGGCCTTTGCTGGAGCTATTTTCCGACGGTTCAGAGCAGTTGCAATCACTGCTGTCTTACCAACTGGATGGCAAAGTAGAGCGACTGGATTTAGTCACGGAAGATGATCAATGGTACTTATCTGGTCAGTTTAATGAATTCTCCTCAGCTCCAGTGGCTGATGTGCCAGGAGTTCAAGGCTTTCATGGCTCTTTTGTTGCTTCACCGAGTTTTGGCTGGGTCGGATTAAAAGCAGAAGATGGTGCGCTGCAATGGGGCCAGGCTTTTAGTAAAGACTGGACTTACAAAGGCGCAGAGCTGGAACTGGCCTGGCGTAAACGTGCTGGCAACTGGCAAATCTTAGTGCCTTATTTAAGTTTATGGCAGGATGCTTTTAGCCTCGAAGCCGAATTAGTAGTGAATCTCGACGACACACCCAATATGGATTTAGTCGCAGAACTGCATGGTGTGCCAGTACAAAATGCAGAGCAGTTTTTCCCGAAATTCTACATGCCGGAATCTGTGATTAACTACCTTAAACCTGCGCTGCTGTCTGGTGATGTCAGTTCAGGCAAAGTACTGTGGTCAGGCGATTTTTCTGCTTACCCTTATGCCGGAAAAGACGGTGTATTTCAGGCGCTGGCCGATGTGACTAATGCCGAGTTTTTATTTGATGAAAACTGGCCCAGTTTAACGGAGTTATCCGCAGAGTTATTTTTTGAAAATGCCGCCATGCTGATCAGCAGTAAATCAGGTTATCTGGTTGATGCTCCTGTGGATCAGGGAGTGCAAGTCGGCATTCCTGACTTATATAACGCCGATAATTTAATTATTGATATCAAACAACAATTGCTGGCTGAACAAGTCACTACCCTGATGCAGGCTTCACCTTTGCACGATTCTGTCGGTGAAACTCTGGCTTATTTAGGTGTGACAGGGCCTGTCAAAGGCGATGTGCGTCTGACTATAGGTCTGAATGAGCCGACTGTGGATATCAAAGGTGCCATCGACTTTGAGCGTAATGGTCTGGCTTTGTCTGCTCCGGCTTTAGTGGGCGAGAATCTGACTGGCCGTCTTGAGTTTCACAACGACATACTGACGGCTGATGATTTACAGCTTTTTATCAGCAATATTCCAGTGCAGTTTGGCTTTCGTGGCGAACAGCAACAGGACAATTACAAAGTGTCCTTGTTAAGCCAGGGCTTACAGAACAGTCATGAATTGTTATTGAGCTTAGCGCCGCAGCTGGAACACTTTGCTACTGGTCCTCTGAGTTGGCAGTTTAAACTGGACTTATTGTTAGCAGGAGAGGGCTATACCTATCAGGCTGATTTAGCACTGGATTTAACCGACACCGAATTGCTGTTGCCCACGCCTTTAGCGAAAAAACCAGGTCAGGCCGGAACAGTGTTCTGGTCATCCAGCGGCAGTCAGGACAATTCAGTCATAGCTCTGACCTATCAGGATTTAGTATTTTTTGACGCCAGCTATGTGCATGCTCAAGGTCAGATAGGTCGCGCTCATTTAAGTTTAGGCGCCAAAGAAAATGCTGGTTTTGCTGATGGCTTTACCATCAGTGCAAATTTAGATAAAACCGACTTTATGCCCTGGTTTGAGTTAATTCGCCAGCAAGTGAGTCAGCAGTCTGATGAGGCCGGATTGTTACCCGCTTTAACCTCAGTCAATGCTAAAGTGAATACGCTGACTGTGACGGACGATATCCTGTTTGAACAGGTACAACTGCAGTTAAAGCCAGAAGCGGATTCCTGGGTAGCAACTATCAATTCTACCCAAACTAAAGGCCAGTTAAAGTTAGCAAAAGATTTTATGGCGCAGGGTATTGAAGCTAATCTGGAGTTTTTAAAGTTATTCCCTTACGACCCGGTGCAAGCTGAGGCAGAAGCCCTGGCCGCTGCAGAGTCCATCGCTAAACTGACTAAAGAGCAACAAATTGCCAAAGCCCTGGCCGATGTCGTAAAACCCGAACCTATGCCATGGTTAGCCGATTTACCGCCAATAAAACTGGATTGTAAAAGTTGTGTGTTTGGGCCTTTTGATTTGGGCCAACTGACCATGCAAACAGAATCCGATGGCGAGAGCTTAACTATTCAGAGCTTTGAATCACGTTACAAAACACACCAACTGAGTATCAAAGGTGATTGGCAAAAAGATGCAGAAGCTGGTGTCACTACCTTATCTGCTAAATTAACCAGCCCTGATTTTGGTCAGTTGATGAAAGACTACCATTTAAGTTCAGCCATAGCGGGCAGTACTGCTGAAGTACAGATCGACAGTATCAGCTGGGCTGGTGGGCCAACTCAATTTAATTACGCTACTTTAGGCGGCAAACTAAACTGGCAGTTGGGTGAAGGTTCTTTGTCTGAAGTCAGCGACAAAGGTGCGCGCTTATTGTCTTTGTTTAGTCTGGGATCTTTAGTACGTAAGCTGAAGCTGGATTTCAGGGATATTTTCTCCAAAGGCTTTTTCTACACTGAAATGAAAGGTGATTTGCAACTGGATAAAGGCGTGGTGCATACCAATAATACGATGGTAGATGGCGCGGCCGGTAAAATCGAAATTCAGGGCTATGCTGACTTAGTCACCCGGCAGCTAGATTATCAGATGGCCTTTTTACCCAAAATTACCTCGAGCCTGCCTGTTTTAGTGGCTTTGTTGCAGTTTAACCCTGCTACTGGTTTAGCTGCTTTGGCTCTTGATGAACTGGTCGAATCGGCTGAAGTGGTGTCCAAAGTGAATTTTGTCGTCACGGGTAATTTTGATCAGCCTGAAGTTGTGGAAGTGGCGCGTCATACTACGGAAGTTGAAATTCCACGTTCTGATTTGTTAAAAGCCGAACAGGAAAAACGCTTACGTTTGCAGCAGGAGCAAGAGTCGCAGCAACAGCCTGCCAAACCTGCAGCAAACAGCAAAACCAAGGACAAAGCCAATGGCTAACCTCTGGCGTTTATCTGCAGTACAACTGACCAGTGGCCCTGATCCTTTAGTGAATCTGGCCAAAGTGGATACTTTGCTGGCCCAGTTGCCCAAAACAGAACAACATCTGGCGGTATTGCCTGAAGGAGTGGCGGTATTTGCAGGCCCTGAAGGTTTAAACCTGCAACTGGCGGAAGCTTTAGGCTTTGGCCCGTTACAAAAGGCTTATGCGGCTTTAGCAAAAAAACATCAGCTGTATTTATTGGTCGGCACTTTGCCAACCCAAACTTCTGATCCAACACGTTTTGCTGCCAGTAGTCTGTTATACAGTCCAACTGGTGAACTGGTCGCTGATTATCAGAAAATTCATTTATTTGATGCTTTAGTCAATGACAGTAGCAAGCAGTATTTGGAATCAGCCACTACTATGCCGGGTGAGAAGTTAACTCTGGTTCAGGCGCAGCAGTTAAAGCTGGGTATGCTGATTTGTTACGATATGCGGTTTCCCGGATTAGCTCAGGCTTTAGCAGCTCAGGGTATGAATGTGATGGCTGTGCCTTCGGCTTTTACGACAGTGACAGGGGAGGCGCATTGGCATACCTTATTAAGAGCCCGTGCCATAGAAACCCAGAGTTTTGTTGTAGCACCAGCTCAGGTGGGCACTCATAGTAATGGTCGTCAGACCTATGGCCATAGTTTAATTATCGACCCATGGGGCCGTATTCTGGCCGAAGCCGATGGCAGCAGCGAAATGGTGCTGAGTGTCGAAACAGATTTAGATCTTTGCCAGCAGCTGGCAGAGAAAATGCCGGTAAGGCACCACAACAGATTTCAAAGTGAGTTCAAAGCATGAGTAACGTCGAACACAACCTGTTAAGCGCCAGTGACTTAAGCGCCAGTGATTTACAACAAAGCTTAGGCTTTTTGTTTGCGCACAAGCTGGATTACGCCGACCTTTATTTTCAATCCAGTGTGCATGAATCCTGGGGTTTAGAAGATGGTTTAGTGAAAGACGGCTCTTTTAATATTGAACGTGGTGTTGGTGTGCGGGCGATCAGCGGTGAAAAAACCGGTTTCGCTTATGCCGATTCTATTTCTGCAGCGGCTTTAAAACAGGCTGCAGAAGCGGCCCGTGGTATAGCTGGTGCTGGCAAACAAGGTTCAGTGCAGGTATTTAAGCAGCAAACTCAACCACAAATTTATTTGCCTTGTGAGCCACTGCAAAGTTTAGACAATACCGCCAAGGTCGAGCTGCTCAAGCAGATGGAAGTCTATATCCGTAGCCTCGACAGCCGCGCTGAACAAGTGGCTGTCAGCTTATCCGGTGTTTATGAAGAGGTGCTGGTTGCAGCATCCGACGGTACTTTTGCCACAGATATTCGTCCTTTAGTGCGGTTAAACTGTTCGGTACTGCTGCAACACAATGGTCGCCGTGAACGTGGCGGTAGCGGTGGTGGTGCCCGTACCAACTATCAGTATTTCCTTGAAGACGTAAATGGCTCTCCACGCTGGCAGGGTTATGCCCGTGAAGCTGTACGTATGGCTCAGGTGAATTTAACAGCAGTAGACGCGCCAGCTGGCACTATGCCTGTGGTATTAGGTTCTGGCTGGCCAGGCGTGTTATTGCACGAAGCTGTAGGTCATGGTCTGGAAGGTGACTTTAACCGCAAAGGTTCATCCACTTTCGCTGGTCGGGTTGGCGAACAAGTTGCATCCAAACACTGCACTATTGTTGATGACGGCACGTTAGCCCATCGCCGTGGTTCACTGAATATCGACGACGAAGGCACAGCCAGTCAATACAACG
Source organism: Rheinheimera sp. MM224 (assembly GCF_947090785.1). Lineage (NCBI taxonomy): Bacteria > Pseudomonadati > Pseudomonadota > Gammaproteobacteria > Chromatiales > Chromatiaceae > Rheinheimera > Rheinheimera sp. MM224. The sequence continues at coordinate 4,054,320 of NZ_OX352320.1, read as the reverse complement.
TGCTGATCGAAAACGGTATTCTGAAAGGTTATATTCAGGATAAACACAACGCCATGCTGATGAACGTGGCGCCAACAGGCAATGGTCGTCGTGAGTCTTTTGCTCATTTGCCTATGCCTCGTATGACCAATACCTATATGTTGGCAGGTGAATATGATCCACAAGAAATTATCGGCAGCGTGAAAAAAGGTATTTATGCACCGAATTTTGGTGGTGGCCAGGTCGATATCACGTCAGGCAAATTTGTGTTTTCAGCCTCAGAAGCTTATCTGATCGAAGATGGTAAAATCACCACACCTATTAAAGGCGCAACCCTGATTGGCAATGGCCCTGAGGCGATGCAGCAGGTGTCTATGGTTGGTAACGACTTAGCATTGGATGCTGGTGTTGGGGTTTGTGGTAAACAAGGTCAAAGCCTGCCTGTAGGTGTAGGTCAACCTACTTTAAAACTGGATGCCATGACTGTTGGTGGTACCGCTTAACTGCTTTTCAGACGAAAAACACTAGGACTTTGTGCCGTTTTACGGCAAGATCCAGCCCATTATAGATCAAGGGGTCAGAGTTTGTGGTTTGTAATGAACCTGTAACTCTGAGCCCAGACTGAGAATTTCGCCTGCTATGTTACAAACTTTGTTAAACAGACGTCGTCTGGCCAAATTGCCAAAAACAGATCTGGTGGCTGAAACCGTTTCTGTGTTGTGGTCAGCTGCTGATTACAAAAGCACAGTGCTGGATCTGATCCAGCGCGCTCAACATCGTATTGTGATCACAGCTTTGTATCTGCAGGCTGATGAAGCTGGTGAGCAAATTCTGCGGGCTTTATTTGCAGCCAAACAACAAAAACCTGATTTGCAGGTGACTGTGTATGTCGATTACCACCGTGCCCGTCGTGGCCTGATAGGTCAGGAAGGTGCCCGCACCAACAACGACTTTTATCGTGAGATTGCCAAAGACTACGACTTGCCTATTCAGATCATTGGCGTGCCGGTGAAAAAGCGTGAGTTGTTTGGGGTTCTGCATTTAAAAGGTTTTGTGTTTGATCAAACCCTGCTGTACAGCGGTGCTTCACTGAATAATGTCTATCTGGCGGAAGAAAATCGTTACCGTGCCGACCGTTATTTAGTGCTGCAAAATCAGGTGATGACAGACGCCATAGTGCAGGCGCATCAGCAGTTATTTGGCGATGAAGAACAAACGCCAGAACTGTTGGATGACGAAGACTACGTCAGTCAGGCGGTAAAACGTCAGTCGCGCTTATGGTTAAAACATGCCAAAGCCACCCGTTATCAGTATTCTGATAAAACTGACTCGGCTTTACGGGCTTCGTTGCTGATGGGATTAGGGCGTCGTAATAACGAGCTAAACAGTACAGTGCTGGCTCTGCTTTCGGTCGCACAACAGGATGTCCTGATTTATACGCCTTATTTTAACCCGCCTGTGGCTTTAGCCAGAGCGCTACGTAAATGTTTAAAACGTGGTGTCACAGTGACCATAGTAGTGGGCGATAAAACAGCCAACGATTTTTATATTCCACCAGGTCAGCGTTTTAGCAAAATTGGCGGTTTGCCGTATTTCTATGAAACCATTTTGCGTAAATTTGTTCGTGCCAATCAAAAATTTATCGATTCAGGTTTGCTGCACGTCAAACTGTGGAAACACCAAGACAACAGTTATCATCTCAAAGGCTTAAGTGTGGATGGTGTGAAGCATCTGTTTACCGGCCACAATCTGAATCCACGGGCTTTTGCTTTGGATTTTGAAAACGGTATCTATGTGGAAGATGATCTGCAGCAGCTAAAAGCCTTGCTGGAACAAGAAAAACAAGTGATCACAGCCCACGCCAGCGAAGTTGTGCATTATTCAGAAATTGAAACTGTACGGGATTATCCGGAAGTGGTGCAAAAGCTATTAAGCCAGTTGCGTCGTATAGGTGCGGATTTAGTGGTAAAGCGGTTGATATAAAAATGGGGTCAAATCTGACCCCATTTTTTAGTCTTCTAAAATAGCCGGCTTAATCAGCTGGAACAATTCACGGAAAGCCTTAGGTGGCAGATCCTTTTCCTGTTCTCTTTTTGCATTACGAATAAGTGCCCGTAACTGCTGTACGTCTACATCAGGGAAAGCTGCAACAAATTCAGTTAATGCATCCGGATTGGCAATCAGTTTATCGCGCCAGGTTTCCACTAAGTGGAATTTACGGGTCGCCGCCTGATTGGTGTTACGCAGCACAGCTAAAGCACGCTCAATAGGTTCCAGATCACGGGTACGCATTAAACGACCAATAAACTGGATATGACGGCGCAGCGCTTCGTGCTTTTTAGACAGCTTGTCAGCTAGCGCTAAAGCGTCTTTTAATTCATCATCTAAATCTAACTTAGCACGGGCTGCAGGGCTTAAAGCCACCAGGTCTTCACCCAGTTTCTGCAGCGCAGTCATCTCTTTTTTAACTTGGGTCTTACTTTTACCATACTCAACATCCCAGTCGTCGCCATGGGTAAAGTCGGTCAAATCGGCCATAGAATTCTCTTACCATCTTAATTAATGCATATAGTATACCCGATAGCCTGCACTCTGTCGTGCATCGGATTGGGCTTGGGACGGGCGACCATAAAGGTCGCCCCTACGTCCAATTGCTGAGGAACTATGATAAGCTGAGCCCAAATTCTGGCAGTTAAAACAGAACAACTCTGACAGGTAAAGCAATGAGTCAAACCGAAGTTACAATCTGGCAAGAAATCGCCGAAGTAAAAGATGCTGTCAGCCAGGTGCTGGCACATGCAAAACAATTAGGTGCCAGCAGCGCCGAAGCGTCGATGAACCGTACCCGTGGTTTAAGTGTCGAAACCCGCCATGGCGAAGTAGAAACCGTCGAGTTTAATCAGGATGGTGGTTTAGGCATCAGTATTTATGTCGGCCAGCGTAAAGGTTCTGCTTCTACAGCTGATTTAAGCCCGGCCGCTTTAAAACGCACAGTGGAAGCTGCTATTGATATAGCCCGTTACACTTCTGAAGATCCACATGCGGGTTTAGCTGATGCGGCCTGGCTGGAATTATCGCCACCGGATCTGGATTTATTTCACCCGGCTTCAGTCTCTACCGAACAAGCTATTGAATGGTGTAAAGCCTCTGAAGAAGCTGCTTTTGCTTATGATGCCCGGATCACCAACTCCGAAGGTGCTTCCTTTTCCTCACATCAGGGCTTAAAAGTCTATGGTAACAGCCATGGTCAACTGGTCGGTTACCCAAGCAGCCGTCACAGCCTGAGCTGTGTAGTGATTGGTGAAGACGGCGACGATATGCAGCGCGATTACAGCTACACAGTGGCCCGTGAATTAGGTGCGTTGCTGGACCCGGCTCAGATTGGCCGCGAAGCTGCACTGGAAACAGTACAACGCTTAAATGGCCGCAAGCTGGGCACGCAAAAAGTGCCGGTGATTTTCCGTGCTGATATCGCCAGCAGTATTTTTGGTCATCTGGTGTCTGCGATCAGTGGTGGCAGTATCTACCGTAAATCCAGTTTCCTGCTGGATAAAGTCGGCCAGCCTGTGATGTCTGACAAAGTGACTATTATTGAGCGTCCGCATTTAAAACAAGCTTTAGCTTCCAGTCCTTTTGATGGCGAAGGTGTGAAAACCCGCGATTTAACAGTGCTGGATAAAGGCGTATTAAATACTTACCTGACCACCAGTTATTCAGGCCGTAAGTTAGGCTTACCAAGCACGGGTCATGCTGGTGGTATCCATAACTGGTTAGTGCAACATGGTGATGCCGACTTAGCTCAGCTGTGCCGTGATATGGGCACGGGCTTGTTGGTGACAGAACTTATGGGTCAGGGCGTCAATACAGTCACAGGGGACTACTCACGCGGTGCTGCTGGTTTCTGGGTTGAAAACGGTCAAATTCAGTTCCCTGTATCCGAAATCACTATAGCTGGTACTTTGCAGCAAATGTTTATGGATATTCAGGCCATAGGCAAAGACGTTGACCCTCGTGGTGGCGTGTTGACAGGGTCAGTGCTGATAGGCCAGATGCAAATCGCTGGTCATTAATATATTCAGGTCAGAGCATTAGCTCTGACCTTTTTTGTTTCCTCTTGATTTTTCTGAACTTTCCCCCAGCTATACCCACTAAAGCATTAATTATTTTTCCCGGAGTTTTTATGAAGTCCTTATCTTTTTTAGTACCAGCTACCTTATCTTTTTTGCTGACCAGCTGTGGTTATTTCGCCGGAGATGAAAAGCAGCAGTTAGAACAAGCCTGGCTGGCGAAAGATCAGCAATTACAGCAGGCGGTAGAACAAATTCGTACTCAGGGTTTAGAAGCTGTTGCCAATGGTGCTGAAGCGGGCACTGTCGCTTCTTGTGTTGCTACGACCTTAGTGGCCGATCCGGTTGGCCGCTTAATCAGTGTGGAAGGCGCTTTAGTCGAGTCGGCCAAGGTGTCGCAGTTACTGGCTGATTTACAGCAGGTGATGGAACAGGATGTGTCTCTGGAGCAAATGGCGGGCTTATTACAACGTGGCGCTGATGCAGCTGTGTATGCCAAAACCTTAATTGAACAACAAGGTTTAGAGCAGGCATTGCAGACGTTAAAGCAGATGGCCATTGCCAGTCAGCAGTTTGCCCAACAGGACTTAGGTGCACATTTACAGCAGTTATTAGCCAGTTGTCCTACCAAGCCAGCCGAGTAATATAGCGCGCGAATACCATCAAGAAAAAGCCGCTCAGTGAGCGGCTTTTGTGTCTTGAAACCAGCAGAACTTAGTTAATGCCAGTCTTTAAACCACGACGGATTAACAGAGCATCAGTAGTAGGTTCCTGACCACGGAAGGCTTTGTAGGCTTCCATTGGGTCTTTGCTGTTACCAATAGACAGGATGTTTTTGCGGAAGTTAATGCCGTTTTCCAGCTTTAAACCGCCCTGAGTTTGCACATAGGCAAAAGCGTCAGCAGCCAGAATCTCACTCCACATATAAGCGTAGTAACTGGCTGAGTAACCACCAGAGAATACGTGAGCGAAGAAAGTCGACTTATAACGTGGTGGCACAGCAGCCAAATCCACACCGTGTTTCTTCAGTGCAGCTGCTTCAAACTTCTGTACGTCCTGCAGTGGTGCATCGGCTGGCAGAGAATGCCATTCCATGTCCAGCAGGGCAGAAGACATATATTCCAGTGTGTCATAACCCTGGTTGAAGCTGCGTGATTTCATGATTTTTGCTAACAGTTCAGCAGGAATAGCTTCGCCTGTTTTGTAGTGTTTGGCATAGTTGCCAATCACGTCAGGGTGAGCTGCCCAGTCTTCCTGGAAAGTCGACGGGAATTCAACGAAATCGCGTGATACTGAAGTACCAGCTAAGCTCGGATAATTTACATCTGAGAATAAACCATGCACCGCATGACCAAATTCATGGAACATAGTGGTCACATTGTCATAGCTAACCAGCGTAGGTTCACCAGCCGGACCTTTAGGAATGTTCATTACGTTTACAACTACAGGCTTCTGGTTTAACAGCTTGCTTTGCTCAACAAAAGAACTCATCCAGGCACCACCACGTTTGCCGTCACGGGCAAAGTAGTCAGCATAGAAAATAGCCATGCTTTTGCCGTCAGCGTCAAACACTTCATAAGCTTTTACGTCCGGGTGATATACAGGTAAATCCGGACGCGCTTTCAGCGTAATACCAAACAGCTTGTTCATGGTGTAGAACATACCGTCATTCAGTACGCGCTCAAACTCGAAATACTGACGAACTTCTGCTTCGTCTAAATCGTATTTGGCTTTACGAACTTTCTCAGCGTAAAACTCCCAGTCCCATGGTTGTAATTCAAAGTCACCGCCGGTTTCTTTGATCATCGCCTGAATAGCTTCGGCTTCTTTTTTGGTGTTTTCCACTACAGCAGGAACCATAGAAGCGAACATATCCAGAACAGCTTTAGGCGTTTTAGCCATAGTCGGTTCTAACTGGTACGCAGCCCAGTTGTCATAACCTAACAGCTTGGCACGTTCAGCACGTAACTGAGCTAAACGAGCGACGATAGGCTGGTTGTCTGTTTCGCCCGAGATACCACGGTAAGCTGAGGCTTCCCATACTTTTTTACGTAATTCACGGTCTTCCAGTGAAGCTAAAACAGGCTGGCGAGTAGTATTGGTAATTTCAATAATGAACTTACCTTCCTGACCACGGGCTTTTGCGCCTTCGGCTGCAGCAGTCACTTCAGCTTCTGATAAACCTTTTAACTGTTCTTTGTTGTCGACGAAGATGGCAATGTCTTTGGTCATCTGCATCAGGTTTTGCTGGTACTTGTTAGTCAGTGTGGACTGTTCTTCATTTAACGCGCGGATTTTGGTTTTTTGTTCTTCGGTTAAGTTGGCACCGGCACGAACAAAACGCTCATAATAATCTTCGACTAAACGGGTGGCTTCACCGTCTAAACCTAAAGTAGCACGAGCGTCATATACAGATTTTACGCGGGCAAACAGCTGTGGATTCAGGTTGATGTTGTCTGAATGCGCGGCAAATTTAGGCGCCATTTCGGACTGAATTTTCAGGATCTCATCGTTGCTGATGGTGCCTGTCATATTAAAGAATGTAGTGGAGGCACGAGTTAACAACTCACCACTTTTCTCCATAGCCACAATGGTGTTGTCAAAAGTTGCAGGTTCTTTATTCTCAGCAATAGTCAGGATCTCAGCCATATGCTGCTTAATCCCTTCTTCCATCGCTGGTTGATAATGCTCAACTTTAATTTTATCGAATTCAGGTGCTTCGTACTGCAGAGTACTTTTTACTAACAATGGGTTGCTCACTGCACCTTGCTCCGCTGCTGGGGCTGCAGTTTGAGTTTGCTCAACTGCTGCTGTAGTTTTAGCTTCTTCGGCTGGCTTGGAACAGGCGCTCAAAGCGACTGCTGCTCCAATGGCGCTGGCGATTAAGGTCTTACGCATAGATCGTTTCCTCTGGGTATCTTGGTTGTTTTTTTGTTATGAACTTACAGTAAAAAATCATCAAGTGTTAACTGGTCGAGTATGCCAAAAGCAGTGTTGAAAGAACAGGTTTTGCAGTAAATGGCAGGTTTAGCGGGATAAGTGGGGGGCAAAAGCCAGCTATGTATTTGTTTCGTGAAAACAGCAGTATTGGCTGACTTCTGATTTGGTTACAGGATAGGCTCAACCTCAAGGATTCTGCTTGCTTTCACTGCCACGTCTTAAGCAAGCGTATACACCGGGCCTGATCTTCAAACCAATTTATTTTTTGGCTTGTGTTATTGGAATGCTGATTGTCGCAGCATGTCCACCATGTAATGACGCGGAAAAACCAAAATGTCCATTGTGCTGCATACATACTCGCCGCACTATACTTAAACCAAGTGAATGATGCAGCGACTCGGCAGGGCGTTTGGATGCGACGTTCAGGCTGGCCGCTTGTCCGTCGTCATGCACCACGATATGGCAATATCCATCAGCAACTTCAGCCGTCACATTAATCCGGGTTCCGGCGTATCGCATCGCGTTGCTCAGCAGGTTTGCTATAGCCCTGTGTAGTAATCTTTTATTGGCGGTAATCAGTAAGTCTGATGCAACTGCAACATCGAAGGTCAACTGGTTATCCTGGGTGAAAAGGTCCACCATCTGATGTAAAAAATCAGACAGGTTAAAGTGTTCGTAAGCCATTTCGTCAGGTGTATATTGGTTCTGTGCCAACATCAGGTATTCGTTGATGTTGTTTTCAATTTCAGCCAAATTGCGCATCAGTTGCTGTGCAGTCTGTGGCTCTCCCTTCTTATCCAATTGGTGCGCTATAAAATGCATACGGGCCACGGGCGTTTTTATATCGTGACAAATAGTCTCAGCAATTTCGGTTTGGAAATGGGTCAGTTCTGCAATACGGGCAGTCATATTTTGTAAGGAGTGCGCCAGAGGTTCCAGATAGGATTTTTTGCTCAGGGTAAATGCAGGCAGATGGCCGTGGCGTATTTCATTTAAGGCGGATGATCGCAATACAGCGGCATCTTTAAATAAGGTGCCTGTATAAATAAAAAACGCAATAAACAACACACTGTAAAACAACAGGCTAAAGAGTAGTTTTTTATCCAGTGGGGAGTTTTCAGCTTCCAGCCGCAGGCAATATAAGCTGTTATCGCTCTGGTGCTGACAAAGCAGGCGACGGTCTGCCGTTTCAGATAATTCCAGATATTTATCTTGTCCCGTGGTTTCAGTGTGTTGCCAGATCTGAGGCTTAATGTGAACAAATACAGCATCAGCACAATCTTCCTCTGCGGACATTATGCATACTACTTTGCCGGACGAGTGCTGATGAGTGGTAAAAGCCTGAGACAATAAGGTATCAAGAGCAATGACAGGAGCACTGTCTGCCGTATGCCAACGATGCAGGGTATTTACTGTGTACGCAAGAATGGGGACTGTCATTGCCAGCACGAAATAAAAGCGTAGCAATGATAAAGACAGCCATTCAGGTCGGTGTATATGCAAGATAGTAGCCCTCACCCCATGAAATGACTATGTTCCAGGCTGGGTCAATGCCCTGCAGTTTTTTCCGCAAGCGGGATACTCTGCCATCCATGGTGCGATCTATACCGTCATACACTTTGCCCAGATGATGTTGAAACAGCCAGTCTCTGCTGACGACTTCACCATACTGTTGCATCAACGCATCCAGCAATCGGAATTCAGCTGTTGTCAGATCGATCCGGGTGTCCGCCAGATAGGCGTTCTTGGCTTTGGTATCCAGCCGTAAGTTATGCTGTTTCAGCTCAGAGTTTAACGCTATGGGCGCTTTGTCCTGAGCCAGAAATACTTTTAGCTTGGCCAGCAGCAAGCGTGGATCTATGGGTTTCAGCAAGTAGTCCTGAGCACCAAGCTCAAAACCATATAATTGTTGTTTCATTGAGACCTGAGCTGTCATAAACAGAATAGGCCCGGCAAAACTGTGCCGAATTTCTTCGACAAAACTAAAACCACTTTTACCTGGTAATGTCACATCGCATATAACCAAATCAAAGCTTTGTTGATGGAACAGTTGAGCAGCTCTGGCCGCGTTGTAAGCGGAGGTTACCGTATAACCTTCGGAGTTTAGGCAATCAACAATCAGTCGGGTAAGCTCCAGATCATCTTCAAGCAAAAGTATGTGCTTAGTCATCAGAATACGCTCCATGACAGCCGCCTTTGCTGTAACGCTTGTTGTTGATGTTGCAGAACTTTAAAGGCTTTAGTGGCGAGCACTTTTTTACTGCTTTGATCCATCAGACTAAAAAGCACTGTCTCGTTGCTCTGCAAAGTCATGCTGTAGGCGTCTTGTTGCCTGGCGCAATGCAATACGGTTTTTGTGTTCTCATTCACCAGGCAGGCAACGGTATTGGTTTTCCAGCGCATCTGTAGTGTGGTGACACAAACGTCATTTTTACCAATTAGACAGAATTTGGGCAAAATTTCAAACTGTGCCGACTCAGAAGCAAAGGGCAGCGTAAGTAAAACAAGCAATGTAAAGCAGTTTGCTTTTACCATTGATACATGAAACCCATAAACCAAATGTCATGCTGGCGCGAACCAATAAATAAGCTCTGCATCACCTCTGCCGGATAAAACTCCCGTCTCAGACTCGCAGCAAAGCTTAGGTTCGAACTTAGATTCAGGCTGGCATCCAGTCTTACAGAGGGCAGCCACATGTGCCCCGGCTGAACTCTGAGCATATTGGAGGTGTCGTGATAACCCAGGCCAAAGTAATAGTTAGCGAAACGTTGATCAAGCCGACGTATACCCAAGCTTGGGGCTAAGTTAAAAGACTGCCCCTGATACTGATATCTTAGTAAGGTATTCCACTCGTTGCCGTTATGTACTCCGGAAATATCGGTGTGCCATTCACTGCGCAGTTCAAAATTATCTGTCCTGGCATATGCCGTTATTCCCGCTAAATAACTTAAATGGCGTCGTTGAAAATTGATGACATCCTGAATGGTTTCATCCCAAAGAACAGGTATTTTGACGTTATTTATCGCTAAAGATTTAATCAAACCATCTTCAGCACTGTTATGCCGTACCGACAGTGCGTCGAAACTTTGCTTGCCACTCAAATCCAGCGAAAAATGTTCTGTTTCTACCAGATTGAATCCAAGATCAAGGTTTTCCAGATAAAAACGCTTGTAGTACAACGACCAGCGCGGCAACACATATAGATTGGTATTACTGGCATCAAACAACAAAGTGCCATACTGGCCATGCCCCACTGTCACACTAAACTGCCACTGCTGCACGTCTTGAGTCTCTTCTTCTGCCAGAGCAAAGAAACTTGCCGCAAAAAGTAGCCAGGTAGTAAGTAAAAGACGCAGATAGCCTGAAAGCATGTATTTAACCTGTAAATGGCTGACAAAAATTAAAAAGATCCCCAGCTTGTTTCACATTCCAATGACATCGGGTCTCAGGTTAATCATAGCTGGTGTTTTATTTATCCGTAACGAACCCAGGTGCGGCTTTTATTCATTCCAGTCATCACATCAGAGGCCAAGTCATAGCGGACGGGCGATGCTAGCGGATAACAGCATGTGAAAGTGTGCAAAAGTGTACAGAGGCGGCAGAAACACAATGTAAAAAGCTCTGCTGCCTCCAAAATTCACACAAAGCTGAGTCGTTTCACTAAGGCAAATTCAGGTAAAACTTAGCTGCACACTTTCGTACAGTTTGCCGTTTTTTTGCACGTTATAACTTCGGGCCGAATGCAAAAGTACAACTTTTAATCATCCAAAGCATTCACTGGAGGAAGTGTGAAGTTAAAATCAGTTAGTCTGGCTATGCTGTCTGCGCTTTATGGCGTAGGGGTAGCATTGTCAGCTCAGGCGGCTCCTGCCAATGCCAATACCATCAAATTACAGCAAATCAAACCAACACAAACAAAAAAACAAAATGTTGGTCATCAACCGCAGCAACTAGGCAATGTAACCCGTGCTATGCCGGGTGGCAAAAACCAACAAATTCAGCCTGCGTCAGCCAAGGCGAAGTTTGTTGCTGAGCCACAGCGTACAGGCGAAGATGTTTATATCGTCCGCTTAAGAGACTTGCCTGTTGCTATTTATGATGGCCGGGTTAAGGGATTTGAAGCCACCGCAAAAAGTGTTATTAAACGTGAGCTTGCAGTTAAATCCGGCGCACTGAAAAACCAACAGGGTAAAAGCTGTCAGGCAGTTGCTGATACTGCAGCTGTTGAACAACTGGCTGTAACTCGTGCACAAAGTTACAAAAGCTACCTGATGCAAAAGCAGGATAGCGTGATCAATATGGCACAAAGCCAGGGGATCAGCGGTAAAGCCAGCGCGCGTTTTACTACAGCAGTGAACGGCTTCTCGATGAAAATGACCCAGCAGCAAGCTAAAAAACTGGCCAGCTTGCCACAGGTTGAGTTTGTTGAACGCTCCACTATGCAAAAAATTCTGACCGACCGTGGTCCGGGTTTTATCGGTGCTGATCAGGTGTGGTCTGGCAACACAGTCAGCAATATCCCTCAGAAAGGTGAAGGTATTGTTGTTGGTATTATCGATACCGGCATCAACTCCGATCATATAGCTTTTGCTGATTTGGGTGGCGATGGCTATAACCATACTAACCCGTTGGGTGAGGGGGTTTACCTCGGTGACTGTGCAACTGGTAAAATTGTCTGTAACGACAAACTGATTGGTGTTTACAGCTGGCCTGTGATCACCGATTCATACGGCGGCCTTGGCACAGCAACAGGTGAAGATTATCAGGGCCATGGCAGCCACGTGGCAGGTACTGCCGCAGGTAACTATGTTGAAGATGTACCTTTACTGTCGCCTTCTTCGGGCAATGGTGATGGTGACCCAATGGGCTATACCTTTGAGTCCACCTCAGGTGTAGCGCCTCATGCCAATATAGTTTCTTATCAGGTCTGTTTGTTGGACGGTTGTCCGACAGAAGCCGTTCTTAGCGCTTATGAGCAAGCGATCGAAGATGGTGTGGATATCCTGAACTTCTCAATAGGTGGTGCTGAGCGTTTCCCGTGGGAAGATTCAACTGAGCTGGCTATGCTGGCTGCCCGTGAAGCCGGTATTATCGTGGCTACTGCTGCGGGTAACTCCGGCGGCGATGAAAACAACACCTTTTTTGGCAGTCTGGGGCACAGCTCTCCATGGTCCATGGTGGTAGCCGCCAGTACTCATGACCGTGTACTGGACGTCACTAAAAACCTGATCAGCTTTAGCGGCGGCAGCTCAACTCCATATGTCAGTATTGATCCGGATGCAGAGTGGCCCGATGATATTGCAGGTTTTTCCACCGGCAGTATTGTTGATGGCAAGGCTGTGTTAGCTGCTGATTTTGGCGATGAAAAATGTGAAAACGCCTTTGCGCCAGACACTTTCACGCCAGATCAAATTGTTATCTGTAAGCGGGGTATCAATGCACGAGTGGCGAAAGCCCACAACGTATTGGCCGGTGGCGCTGGTGGTTTTATTCTGTATAACGAAGATTGGTACCAGGGCATTACCGATGTAGAAATGCAGATTATGGATGACACTTTCCCATTACCCGGCATCCATGTCAGCTATAACACGGGTCAGAATATCATTAACTGGCTCAATGATGGTGGCGCAGACCATAAAGTCAGTATCACAGGTGGTTCAGTCGCCCGCACTATTGACCCGGCTGCTGGTGATATTCTGGCTGATTTCTCGTCACTTGGCCCATCCACCACTTATAAGCACCACCTGGCCCCTAATATTGCCGGACCTGGTGTCAATATTTACGCCCCTTATGCGGATGAACATCCTTTAGAGCCAGGTACTGCACAGTCGCAGGATTGGGCCATGTTAAGTGGTACCTCTATGGCTTCGCCGCATATTGCTGGTGCCATGGCGTTAGTGCGTCAGGCGCATCCGGACTGGACTGCTGCAGAGGTGCAATCAGCCATGGAGATGACTGCATCACAGACCGTACGTCGTGATGTTGATCCTGAGTATTTACCTGAAGGCCACCCAGCGTCTCAACACAGAGCGGGTGCTGGTCGGGTGGATGTCAAAGCTGCAGTTGATGCAGGTTTGATCATGGATGAAACCGTGGCGAACTTTAAGCTGGCCAATCCGAATGTTGGTGGTGATGTACGTCAGTTAAACTTACCACAACTGGTCAACAGTAACTGCCGGGCCGGTGTTTGTTCCTGGGTTCGGACAGTGACGGCGACGCGTGACGGTAACTGGACATTAAGCGCAGACACCTGGGTCTATGATCGCTGGACCAGCCCCTTTGATGGCGAAATTAATATGCATAACGCCAAAATGGAGTTTTTCCCTGCAAGCTTCAGCCTGAAAGCGGGTGAAAGTCAGAATATCGTCATTAAGGCGGACATTGCTGATATCCAGGCCCAGTACAACTCACAGTTGGCTGGTTCCGGAAACAAAATGGAAGGGCTGGAGCTGTGGACTAACGTCAATCTGACTGCTTCAGACGCTGCTATTCCTGCGTCACACTGGCCCGTTTCGGTCAATTTTGACCGTCTGGGTTTACCGGAAGCTGTGAATCTGACTGTGCATCGCGACAATGGTGGCTACCGGATCGCAGACCTGCCTTTAGCTGCCAGTAACGATATGGTTTACCGTGCCCACGGTCCGGTGAAAGCAGACACTGTTGAAGTGACCTTACCTCAGGATAACAACCATCAACCAATCTATACAGATGGTGATTATGAACAAGGCAATAACCAGATCTCTCTGATCAACGTACCTGAAGGTTCGGCACGTTTAGTGGTAGAAGTGTTGGACCATGTCAAAGGCCCAGGTATTAATCCAATCATCGGTGATCTAAGTGGTTCTTTAGCTATTCATATAGGTCGTGATTTTAATGGCAATGGCGAGGCTGATTTTGATGAAGAGTGGTTATGTTCATCTACTACTCAAATTGAGCTGAACCATTGCAACCTGACCAATCCGGACGCTGGCTCGTACTGGGTCTTATTATCCAATACCAGTTTAAATATGTTTGACTGGATACGTGAGGAAGGCCCGGATCCATCAGGCTACTATGGTGTTAAAGCAGAAGACCTGGTTGACACTTATAAAGTAGCAACGGCTGTTGTGCTTGCGGGAGCAACTGGTTTACAAGTAGCCGGACCTGCAGTGACAGATGGCAGCGCAGTAGATGTAGATTTAAGCTGGAGCCTGGATCAACTGGTTGAAGGTGATGTGGCGTATGCTGGTGTAGATATTGGCAGCAGTGCGGCGCCAGGTAATGTTGGTTTCATCCCCGTGCGTTTAGAGCGTGGTATGAATGATGTTACTGTTAAGGTAAATGATAAAGTTCGTGGCGGTGATGTTGTCGATGTGACAGTGCATGTGGTGCAAAACAACACAGGTGCGGATCGTGATTTTGACTTAAGTACCGTGGTCCCAGCCGGTTTAACCTTGCTGCCGGATTCTGTGAAAGTCAGCAGTGTGGAACAGCAGGCTAATCTGATTGTTGAAGGTAATAGCATTCGGGTTGCTGGTGTACAGCAAGATTCCACCAACTGGATGCGTAACTACACTGTGACCAACAGCGAAACTGATGCCATGTGTCGTGTGCCGAACTACGGCAGCAATGGTGCTGGTTTCGTTGGCTTAGCTGAAAACTACGGTTTTGTCCCTGCCGTTGGCGGAACAGCAGGTGACTGGGTTGGTTCAGGTGGTTATGACAGCAATGGCAACTGGGTTTATGTCAATCCGTTTGAAATTCATTTAGCCGATTACTGGGGTGATGAAGGTCGAATGAACCTGTTCCATAATGAAGATTATATGACTTATGATCGCTTCATTGTGTCGCCACAAGGTTATGTCAGCTTTGGTCCGGCCTGGTATGGCGGTCAGCATTTAATCCAGCAAAAATTCCCGTACCTGATGACACCTTATGGACCTTTTATTGCTCCATTCTGGCGTGGTCAGCCGGATTTAGAAAACAGTGGCTGGGCTACAGTGGTTGATGCCTTAGGCACTCCGTTAGAGCAAAATATGCTTGAGCCAGCTAAAGGTTCAGGTATTGCGCTGGGCTTTGCCGGTGATGAGATTATCGTAGAGTGGGTCAATGCCCGCACCCAGAGCGTGAGCGTAGATTGGTTCGGCAATGCCAGCTCAAATGGCACTGAAGATGATGACCGTTATACCTTCGACCTGATTCTTAATAAATCCTACCGTTACGGTTCAGGCGAATTCGAAATCGTCATGGCATACGGCGACATGGATTTTGCAGGCACAGGTGATTTTGCTTCCATAGGTTTGCATGGTAACTATGGACCGCTCGATATCTTTGGTTTCCCATATGCTCAGGAAACAGGTATCAGTGCGGCTTATAACAACTTAACTGATGTGGCTAAACGCGATATGGTGATCTGTTATGACTATACCGGACCAGAAGCAACACAGTTTGATCTGAGCTTCCAGGTAAGGGTTGCAGAAACAGCCGCTGGCCAGACACTGAATATGGACTTTACCAGCGATGTTAGTGGTATGGGCCAACAGGTGATTAGCAGCAGCGTTGAAGTTGCAGGCAACATTACAATGCCGGCCTTTAACGACGTTACTCTGGACGAGAATGGCTCTTTTGAACTTCAGGTTGCCTATGCTGATTTGGACGCCAATCCAAATACCGTCAGTGTCACTGGTGATCATGTGAAGGCTGTCGTCAGTGCTCATGACACTGGCGCTCTGGTGACTGTTACACCTGATGCAAACTGGCACGGTGAAACTACAGTAACAGTAAAAGTGACAGACAGTATTAACCTGACTGATGCTGCTGTGCAGAGCTTCGTGTTAACCGTTGTATCTGATGGTATCGAGTTAGGTTGTACAGATAGTGGTGCCACTAACTTTAACCCTGCGGCAACCAAGAGTGATGGCAGTTGTAAATTTCCGGCTGCTGTGACTCCAGCTTCTTCTGGTGGTTCAATGGGTTGGTTTGTGTTGTTGTTATTACCCTTAGTCTATACACGCCGGATCTTTGCGCTTACGAAATAACAGGGTATTTGTGCAGAATAGTGGCAATTAGCAAGGACGCTATTGTCACGACTTACTCAAGGCCCTGCGATGCAGGGCTTGTTTTACCTGTGTTTATCTCAACCTTATCTCTGAGTATTCACTAGCTTTTTTAGCGGGATCATACATCAGGGACAGAGTGGCAGCTGCCAGCAAGCAGCAATGCACCGCAAATAGATTTCACAGCTTTACCTTAATTCGGGCGGTAAATCAGCAGTCAGAGCTTGTGGCTCTGACTGCTTTTCGACTTATTTCGGCAATGGGATAAACTCAACTTCATCCTCTATGACTTTTGGAAATTTACCGGCCAGCCAATCTTGCTTGGCTTGTTCTATCCGTTCTTTGCGGCTGGAAATAAAATTCCACTCAATAAAACGTGGGCCTAAGTTCTTACCACCAATCAGCGCTATCCGGCTATTTTGTGTGGCTTCAATCACCACACCTTCGGCTTCGGATAAAACCACCATGTCATATTGGTTGATCACTTTATCTTTGAGCTTCAACTGGCCTTTGGCAACATACACAGCTCTTTCCTCTGCGTTCGCAAGCTCAAGGCGTTGACCTGCCTGCAAATCCGCTTCGACATACAAGGTGTCTGAATAGGTTTTTACCGGTGACACCAGGCCATAAGCATCACCTATTAATACCCGCAGCGATACGCCATCTATATTGGCGGCCGGAATATCACGGCTTGGGTAGTGGTAAAAGGCCGGATCTATTTCCTCAAACTCTTCAGGTAACGCCATCCACAGCTGAAGACCGTGCAAACGATGAGGCACACCATTTACTTCAGGGCGCTCACGCTCTGAATGCACTATGCCTTTGCCCGCCACCATCAGATTGATATCACCAGGAGTAATGGTTTGTTTGCTGCCCAGTGAATCGCGATGCAGAATTTCGCCTTCAAATAAGTAAGTGACAGTCGCCAGATTAATATGTGGATGTGGCCGCACGCTGATGCCTTTGTCTGCCGGAAAGTCGGCAGGTCCCATATGATCAAAAAATATCCATGGCCCTACCATCTGACGTTCTTTATTCGGCAAAGTACGACGTACAGAAAAATCGCCTAAATCTGTAGAACGTGGGGTAATCACCAGCTCAATGGCGTCACAGCCGCCTTCGGTGTTGCACTCCAGTTCTGCGCTTTTGGTCGTAATGCTCATGCTTTGTCCCTGCTTAGTCAGTTAAATACAAAGGAATTGGCTGCTGTTGTTAGCCTCTGCACAAAGTGTAAGCATTAATTGCGGCAATAGAAAATAGTAAAAATAGCGGATTAGGTTCTGATTTTATGAATGATTACTGCCGCAGTGAGCAAAGATTACTTTGTTTAATGACAGTATTGAAGCAAGCATCAGGGCCGTTTTCCGGCTCTGATACTTAAGTGTTGTTCAACGAGGGTTATTTTCTGTTGCTGTCAGTTGTATCACTGGGCTGGCTTTTAAAAATTGAATTAAGTCGCGGCTTAAGCGGTCTTTTTCCGTCGCAAATAAACCATGAGGCGCACCATCGTATTCAATCAGTTCAGCCTCCGGCACAAAGTTATGGATTAAGCGTGACGAGCTTTGAATAGGCACTGTGGCATCTTCAGTGCCATGGATCACCAACACAGGCACTTCAATAGCTTCTAAATCTGCTCTGAAGTCGGTTGAAGAAAAAGAGTTCAGGCACTGTAAAGCTGCACGTAAGCTACCTTGCATGGCTATACCCTGCATCCAGTCTAAATAAGCAGAGCTGACCGGATTGGACAATAAACTGACGCCAAAAAACTTCTGGAAAAACGCAGTGTAAAAGTGCGGTCTGTCGGTTTTTAACGCCAAAGCAGTTTGTTCAAAAGTTGCTGCATCTGTGCCGCTGGGGTTGTCCGGTGTCAGTAATCGAAAGGGTAAAACGGAGGAGATCAGCGCAATTTTTGCAACTCTCTTGCCCTCAAAGCGAGACATATAGCGGGCTACTTCGCCGCCGCCCATCGAAAAACCAACCAGTGCGACATCGTTTACTGCTGTGTGGTTGATTAGAGCCGCTAAATCATCGGCTAATGTATTGTAATCGTAACCATGCCAGGGCTGGGATGATCGGCCAAAACCTCGTCTGTCGTAGGCAATCACTCTGTGGCCTGCGTTCACCAGTGCTATAGCCTGTTCTTCCCAACTGTCTGAAGATAAAGGCCAGCCATGAATCAAAATCACAGTGCTGCCACTGCCCCAGTCTTTGTAATAAATCCGGGTATTGTCTTTGGTGGTGAAATAGCTCATGTCGTACTCCGTGTTATGGCCAGATCACCGAGCATGGACTGATTTTAACCACAGATCTGTGGGCTAAGGCACAAAGCGATATAGCAGTCTGGATTTAACCCGACCAGAACGGAGACGAAAAGGCAGAAGTGCAGCAGCTTTTGCTGCACCTTGCGTCTTATAGTTTCAGTTGCGATTCTCTTGCAGTATGGTTTGAAGCAGGTGTTCAGCTTTTTCAAACTCAAAACCTGAGATCAGCTGCTTTAACTGATCCATATGCCGCAGCTGTTCAGTAGCCAATGGCAAACTCTCCAGCGCATCTACTTCCGCAATAGCCGATGTATCGCAGTGTTCTAGCAAAGCGAGCAATTTTTGTAGCTGAGCCGACCAATCATAAGGTGGATGATTAGACTGAGCTGCGCTGGCTTTTTGTGGAGTATCAGCAAAAAACTGGTCTAGCCCTTGTAAAATAGGGTTGAGCAAATTTTCTAGCTGTTGGATCTGAGTGCTTATCCGCGAGAACTCTTCACCAAGTTGCACTTGCTGTTCCAGCTCAGCAGCAGCATCAGCCACTTCCAACGCACCTATAGTGCCTGCATTGCCTTTTAAGGTATGAGCCAGCCGACCAAGTAAGCTGTAATCCTGTTGCTGCAGGCTATCCTGCATTTCTGTGGTGATTTGTTTGTTGGATAAGGAAAATTTACGCAGCATACGACGATACAATTCAGGCTGATGCATGGTGCAGCGCAGGCCATGGTCGGTATGTAATCCTTTGATCTGCGGCAGATCTGCTACTTTATGGGGTTCTGCGTCTGAGGTTGCATTCTGCGTGCCTGGCGCCTCTGAATTTGCAAACCATTTTGCCATAGTGGCGAACATAGTGCTGATATTCAGCGGTTTAGCTATATGGTCGTTCATGCCCGCTGCTAAGGCCAGTTGCCGGTCACCTTCCATCGCATTGGCTGTCATTGCCAGTATTGGCAAACTGGTCAGGCCCAGTTCGTTGCGAATGAGCCGGGTTGCTTCATAACCATCTAATACCGGCATCTGGCAGTCCATCAATACACCGTCAAAGCTGCTGTCGCGCCGCAATAAATCCACTGCCACAGCACCATTTTCAGCCAATACCACAGTGATACCAGCTTGCTGTAACAGTTCCAGAGCCAGTTCCTGATTCATTTCATTGTCTTCCACCAACAACACTTTTTTAGCCTGCAGTTGTCTGGTGCTGTCTGCCGCTATGTCATTGAGCTGATGTTGGCGGGTTTCCACCAGATTTGATTTACCAAGGGCATGGCCAATGGCTTCCAATAAAGTGGAGGGAGTCACAGGTTTGCTCAACACAAAAGGCAAATGAACACCAACCTGTTCCGCTTTGAGCTGAGCATCTTCCCTGCCGAAGGCTGTCACCATCACAATAGCCGGGGTCTTTTCATAACTACTTTGCAGTTGCTGTATGGTCTCAATACCGTCAAGTCCTGGCATTTTCCAATCCATCAGTACGATGTCAAAAGGCCGGCCTTGCTGATAAGCACGGGCTATCGCTGCCAGCCCTGCGGTTCCGTCTTCGGCCATTTCGGTAGCCAGACCAAAATGCTGGCTCATGGCGACCAGAATTTCACGGGCCATAGCGTTGTCATCGACCACTAAAGCCCGCACATTGGTCAGCTCATCCGCTCTGAGCATACGTTTAACCA
Organism: Rheinheimera sp. MM224; assembly: GCF_947090785.1. Lineage (NCBI taxonomy): Bacteria > Pseudomonadati > Pseudomonadota > Gammaproteobacteria > Chromatiales > Chromatiaceae > Rheinheimera > Rheinheimera sp. MM224. The sequence goes on along the minus strand of NZ_OX352320.1, from coordinate 4,034,371 downwards.
CAGGGTCAGTTTGTGGCGATAAATTCACTTCAAAATGAAAGCAGGAACCTTCACCTACGCGGCTATCGACCCAGATCTGGCCATCCATCATCTCGATCAGATTTTTAGAAATAGCCAAACCCAACCCTGTGCCACCATATTTTCGAGTGGTTGAGCTATCAGCCTGAGAGAAAGACTGAAATAATCGGGCACATTGCTCTTCGTTCATGCCAATGCCTGTATCACGGATCCAGAAATGCAAGCGCACCTGATTCTGACTGGCCTGCAAAGTACGGACACCCACCACTATCTCGCCATGTTCGGTAAACTTCACCGCATTATTACCCAGATTAACCAGCACTTGTCCCAGTCGCAGCGGATCTCCGACTAATGCCGTCTGTAAATCCGGTTCAAGGTCAAATAGCAGTTCAAGCGCTTTGTTGTCCGCATTCATCCCTACCAGATTGGCAAAGTTCTCCAGCACATCTTCAAGCCGGAACGGAATGTGTTCCAGATTCAGTTTGCCTGCTTCAATTTTGGAGAAATCAAGAATGTCATTGATGATCCCCAGCAGGTTTTCCGATGCTTTATGCACTTTTTCAATGTAGTTGCGCTGTTTTTTATCCAGTTCAGTTTGCAGTGCCAAATGTGACATACCAATAATGGCATTCATAGGTGTGCGGATTTCGTGGCTCATATTGGCCAGGAAATCACTTTTGGCTTTGGTCGCGGCTTCAGCTGCATCGCGGGCTCGCATCATTTGCAGTTGCATACGTTTACGCTCAGAAGTGTCCTGTCCTATCACACAAAGGGCAAATGCATCACCTTCTGAGGTTTGTAGCGGGAATTTCAGCAGTTGCCTGCTTTCACTGAGTTCACCCTGACCATAACTGTATTCAAACTCCATCAGTTGACCGGCTTCTAGTGTTTGCTGGTCTGTCTCACTCATCCAGCTTGTCAGTTCGTTTTCAAAAAAGTCGTCCAGACGATGCCCAATCAGGCTTTCTGGTTCAATATTTAATCGGTTAGTCAGGAAATTAGAAAATGATTTATTGATGAGCAGGAATTGGCCCTGCAGATTTTTAACGTAGATATCAGTTGGGGAATTATCCAGTACAGCCTGTACCAAAGCCTGAGATTTTTCTAATTCGGAAAAGGCCAACTGTAGTTTTTGTTCTGCCGCTTTACGTTCAGTGACATCACGCACTGAAGCGCACACACAAGCACCTAAACCATCAAGGGCTGTGAGTTTCGCCAGACTGACATCCACCGAAATTTCACTGCCATCTTTACAGCGGCCGTGCACTTCACGACCAGCCATTTGACGGGTGGTTCCTGTCGCAATATAACTCTCTCTGAGTTGAGGGTGTTTTGGTCTGATCGCATCAGGGACCAGCACATCCAGCTGCTGTCCTTGCAGCTCATCTTCTGTGTAGCCAAACATGGCGGCAACCTGCGGATTCGCCAGAACAATGATCCCTTGTGCATCACAGACCAGCAAGCCATCAGGCGCGGATTTAATAATGTCTCTGTACCATTGTTCCGTGACTTTTAATTCCGTTTGCTGCCTTTCTAGCTCAGCAGTTTGTGTGGCAAGCAATGCCGATTTTTCTTGTAACGCCAGTGCTTGCTGCTGACTTTCCAGCAGTAAGTCTTTGGTTTTCAGCGTGCGCTCCATAATTTCCAGACTCATTGCCAACAGCGGTAATGCGCCTTCCAGTAACGAAAGCTGACGTTCAGTAAAATGATGAAAACTGGCCATTTCCAGCACAGCCATCAGGCGGCCATTACGGATCACCGGATAGACAGCGAGGTGAGGAGCTTTAGCCTGGCCCAATCCGGAACTGATCTGGATATAATCTTCAGGCGCATCAGTGAGGATTATAGGCTGCTTGTCTATCGCCACTTGCCCCAGTATGCCGTCCCCTACAGCAATAACCTGTTTAAGTTGCTTACGTTCTTTAAAGGCATAACTACCCGCCAGTTTCAGCGTCTGGCCAGAATCATCGCAGACATAATAAACGGCATGTCCCAATTCCAGCATTGGGCCGAGCTGCATCAGAAAATTTTCTGACAATTCCTGATAGGTCGTCACTTGCTGCAAACTGGAGGACAGCTGCGCCAGATTGGTTTTTACCCAGCGCTGAGTGGTCATCTCAGAAACCACATGGCGTAACTGATCAACACAACGCGCCAGCCGGCCAATTTCGTTCGGGTAGTCGGTATGAGGAACTTCAACTTCGTGTTGGCCTTCGGTCAGTTGTTGTACTCGTTTCTCCAGTCGCTGAGACGGGGCGTTGATTGAGCGGGTTAACAAAGCTGCCACCACTGCACCTGCCAGCATAGCTGTGAGTAACCCTACAACCGTAATCCAGGTCGATTGGCTGGCTAATGCTTCAGCATTCCGTAAAGTTTCTGCGGCGATCTGCCGTTTTAATTCACTGTGCAGCGATAGCGCTTTATGCGCTTGATCCCATTTTGATTGAAAATCAGCACTATCGACCAGAATTTTAAACTGTTGTTGTTGGCCGTACAGTGCCTGATCCAATTGCAGTTTGTATTGCTGATAAAACTCCTGAAACTCATCCAGCAGAATACCAGACTTAGGATTTACGACTCTTTGCCTTAATTCATTGATGTCCGCTGTTAATTTTGTATCAGAACGGGCAATGGTGTTCATCGCCTGCTGCCGTATCAGCAGATCTTGCTTATGGGCCAGATGTTCAACCTGATGATCGATGATGGCCAGGTTTAACTCACTGTCTTTACTTAAATAAATGGATTGCAGTTCATTGTTATAGAGTTTGTCGAGCTGATCGTTCATCACACGGATGTTGTACAAATTATTCAGGCCGAATGCCAGCATCATCAAAAGCATGGCACTTAAACCAAACGCCAGTCTGGCTGACAGGCTTTGACGTTCAAGAATATGAAGTAATTGATTCATTCGCCTAATCCTGTTGCTTATCTGAAGGCGGGGCAAATTTTGCCAGTGTGGCAGCTTTGTCCTCTAGTTCTTTATCACTGTCACCAAACCGGGTGGCAATGGCATAAAATTCTTCATGAATGGCCAGAAATGCATCCGTGATATCAGGGTCAAAATGCTGGCCACGACCATCCCGAATAATAGAGACTGCTTTTTCGTGTGGCATACCTTCTTTATAAACTCTGCGGCTGATCAGCGCGTCATAGACATCTGCTACGGCCATTAGACGGGCCGAAACCGGAATTTCATCCCCTTTGAGCGCATGGGGATACCCTGAGCCATCCCACTTTTCCTGATGGCTTAGCGCTATCTCTTTGGCACAGGATAAGAAATCTACCGGGGTACTCAGTTGCTGTTCGGCATGAGCAATAGCGTTATAACCCAGCACCGCATGTGTTTTCATGATTTCAAATTCGTCAGGGGTAAACTTACCTGGTTTGAGCAGGATCCGATCGGGTATGCCGACTTTGCCAATATCGTGCAGTGGCGCAGACTTATACAAAATTTCAATCTGCTGATCCGTCAGGTACTGGTTGAATCTTGGATGCTGCTGCAGTTGTAAAGCCAGTGCTTTGACATAATTCTGAGTGCGGCGGATATGATTGCCGGTTTCGTTGTCGCGGGTTTCAGCCAGTGAAGCCATAGCGAGAATAGTGACGTCCTGGATGGCCATCACTTCAGCAGTTCTTAACTTTACTTCATTGTCCAGATAGGCATTCTGATCACGTAACCAATCAGACTGAGTTTTCAGTTGTAGGTGGTTTTTGACCCTGGCCAGTAACAAAGGAGGGCTGATGGGTTTGGTGATGTAATCCACGGCGCCCAGTTGCAGACCTTTTTCTTCATCCTCATTGCTATTCATAGCGGTCAGGAAGATCACGGGTAACAGCTCAGCGTCCTGCATACTTTTGATATGAGACAGCACCTGATACCCATCCATTCCTGGCATCATAATGTCCAGCAGTATCAGATCAGGCCGCTCTCCTTGGGTGATCAACTGCAAGGCTTTTTCGCCGCTGTTGGCTATTTTTACTTTGTAGTAAGGGTTGAGCAGGGCAAAAATAAGTGCCAGATTATCAGGTGTGTCGTCCACCACCAGTATGGTTTTTTTTGAATCGAAAGTATGGGTCATAGCCGCCAGCTCCGTAGCGTTTAATGGGATGATGTGATTCGTGGCAGTGATACGGTGAATACAGTTTTAGCGTTATTCAGCACTTTAAAACTGACATCACCATTTTGTACCAAAGTCATCATGCGGGCTGAGTAGCTGCCAAGGCCGGTGCCTTCCTCTTTGCCGCTGGTGACATACTTATCAAACAAAGACTCACGTATCCCCTCTGGTACTGCGCCTTCATTGTAAAATCGGATGGTGACAGAGTCGTGCAACTCTTCAACACTGATCATGACTTCGCTGCGGGCAGGGGCTGCTTCCACTGCATTTTTAAGTAAGTTACTGAAAATAAAATAGCAAAGTTGTTCTTCGCCTTTCACTACAGGGTTTTTGACAAAAAATTTAAAGCTAATTTGCAGATGTTTTTGCTGGATCTGTTCAGACAAATCAAGCTGAACCTGCTTCAGTAAAGGTTCTACCTCAACGGGTTCGGCTTGTAACTGGTAAGTGCCATTTTCCATTTTTAGCAAATCAGTACCTTGACCCACCAGCCCTAAGGCCATTTGCGCAGAGCGGCGCATCTGGCTGAGTTGCTCTTTGTATTGAGCTGCCAGCTGCGGGTCTTCTAACAATAAGGTGAGTTGCATTAGTAGGCTGCTCAACGGACTTTTCACATCGTGTTGGGTGATGTGTTCCATATCTTGTTTAATCCGTGCGTTTTCCAACAGCGCATCTATGGTGCGTCGCAATTGAACCCTCGCATCACGCAGAGCCAGCTGAGTTCGGATCCGTGCCTGAAGAATTTCTGGCTGCAGAGGTTTGAACACGTAATCTACAGCTCCCAACGCAAATCCTTTGGTCACATCTGCCACTTCAGTTTTTGCAGAGACAAAAATCACCGGAATATCATGGCTGGTATTATTCATCAGGGTTTCGCAGACTTCATAACCGTCCATATCCGGCATCATGATATCCAACAGGATCAAATCCGGTGGGGAGTCAGAGGACACAATACTTAGTGCTTTTTTGCCATTGTTTGCGACTTTAATATTGTAATGGTCCTTGAGCAGATTAAAGAGCAATTCAAGGTTGGTTGGTTCGTCATCTACGACCAAAATTGTCGGTTTAGCGTTGATAAAAGGAATAGTTGCTTCAGTTAACTGCTGGTCAGGTAGTTGAGCTGAAGCCAAAGGGGCTCTGCTTTTACGCTGCAACACACTGGTGACACGTTCTTTCAGCAGGTTCAGTGTAAAAGGTTTGACAACAAAATCATTGACTCTTAAAGCTATGGCTTGGGCAACGATTTGTTTGCTGCCATCTCCTGTCATCAGCATAAAAGGCAAGTTGCTGTATTGGTGATGCCCGCGAACCATTTCCAATAATTCCAAACCACTTTGGCCTGGTATATTGATATCACAGATCACCAAGTCAATTTTTTCATTTTCCAGCAAAGGCCAGATCTGATTGGTACTGGACAAGACAAAAACGTTGTACAACCCACTTTGTTCCAATCCAGATCTGATGGTATTTCGCATAGGGGCAAAATCATCAATTACCAATACCTGCCATTGTCGTTCCATCCTTGATATCCCTTTCTGTTGTATTGGTTTCAGATTAGCACAACAAATATACAGATGAGCTGCAATCTATTGTTCAATAACAGAAAATTTCAGTTGTATGCCGTCCGCCAGTGATGAAGGGGTTTAGTTTTGAGTTTTACCGCTAAATGCTATATGGTGTCCGCAATCGAATTCCCTTTTTTCCCTTGCAACAAGACGGAGGTTATTTTGTTCAAAACAGCAATAAAGTCGCCGTCTTATCACGCAGCTTTTTTTACCGTCTTCCATTCCTGAGCCGGCTCCATCTTTATGGGGTCGGCAGGTTTTTATATCCCCTGATTTTCTGACTATATAAATTCCGGAGTATGGAATGACTATGTTTACCAAAAATGCATCGGGTAAAACCGATGTGTCGGCTGTATTTTTTATGGCAAGTTCGGCTATTCAGCCGCTGCCTCCCTGGCAATTACAACAGCTTCTGCTGCAACTGGAATCGACTGCAAAAAGCAAACGCAAACCTTTAAGCGAAACCGGTATGTTGCCGGGCTGTTCGGCGCGTTTGCTGGATTTATCTGATCAAACCGAAGTCTGGCTGACTCTGGTTTATCCGCAGCAAGAGCAACCAGAGCAGGGTTTTGTTTCAGTGTTGTCGCCTTTAGGCGCAGCTTTGCTTGGCAAAAATGTTGGCGAAGTGGCCGAAGTAACGCTATTTCGCCGCACCTTGAGATTTATGTTGTGTGACCTGATGTCGGTGAAACAACCACCGGCTTTCCATCCTTCTGTACAGGAGAAAACCATGAGTCAAACCCTAGCTAAACAGGCTTTACCAGAACTCGCTTTACCAAAAATAGTATTGTCCAGTTTGGATCTGGACAGGTTAGATCAACTGTTAAGCCGCTTGCCAGCCAAAGATCCAGCCCGCCTGCAGCTTGAACAGGAGCTGGAACGTGGCGCTGTGGTGGAGCCTGCAGCTATGCCCGCTGATGTCGTCACTATGAATTCCACAGTGCGGTTACGCTTACTGAAAACTGGCGAAGAATCATGCCTTACACTGGTCTATCCAAAGGATCTGGATGCAGCTGGCGATAAAGTTTCAGTGTTGGCGCCTGTAGGTTCAGCTTTACTGGGCCTTAGTGAAGGCGACCAAATTCATTGGCCTATGCCGGATGGTGAGATACAGCCTATCCAGGTGCTTCAGCTTGTTTACCAGCCAGAACGAGCGGGGCAATTACACAGATAAGCTGTGCTGTTATGCCTTCGTATCTGGAGGGTCAGAGCTGAAGCTCTGACCCTGGGCTTGAGTTACTGAAGGCCTATAGGCTATGATGAGAACAATTCTTATCGAGGGCTTTATGCCAAAACCCATTCTCCGCTTTGTGTTGCTAATGCTGATTATGCTGAATCACGCCGTTTCGGCCTGTGAGAGCATTGTTATGCATTTACCAGCGGAGAATCATCCGTTTTCTGTGCTGGACAGTTCCAGTCACACTGAACATCAGCACTGTGCTGTTGAAGCAAGCGCCGACGAAAGCGCAGAGGATGCTGCAGAACACCAGGCTGCACATAACGACGACCATCACCCTACTCATGCTCATGTTGCCTGCTATATAGCCGAACTTTATTCGGTATCTGCAGCTCCTGCTGTGCATAAGGCGTCAGCTTTAGCTCAGTACGCTTTAATTACCACCACTTATAGCCCGCCAGTACCGCCACCTAATCAGTAAATATTGATTTAAAAATTAGATTTTCTATTTTATTTCAATAATTTATTGGATGTAGTTATGACTATAAAAACCAGCCATGTGGCTTTTATGCTACTGGCCATTATGTTGCTGTGGGGTATTCCTGCCCAGGCGACAGAACTTAGCCTTGCCGAAGCGTTAAAACGCACAGTGGTGCAAAGCCCAGGCTTGCAATTGTATCCCTATCAGCAGCGTATCAATGATGCAGCTGCTATCAGTGCCGGAATGCGGCCTAACCCTGAACTTCAGCTGGAACTTGCCGATGTGCTGGGTACGGGCGAAAGCGCTGGTGTTAAAAGCGCCGAACTGACCTTAAGCCTGAGCCAATTGATTGAATTGGGTGATAAACGTCAGAAACGGCTTGATCTGACCCAATGGCAAAGCAAATTAACAGAGCAGCAATACCAGCTGGATAAAGTGGATGCGCTGGCGGCCACTATGCGCAGCTTTTTGCAGTTGTTGCATCAGCAAGCGCTGCTTAAGTGGACAGAGCAAAAAATTGCCACTGAGCAACAAGCACTTGAAGCCGCCAAACAACGCGCTAAAGCGGGCAATGTGACAGATGCCGATATCACCAGGCTGGAACTAAAAGTACTGCAAAGCCGGATGGAGCAGAAAAGTCTGTTGGCCGAAAAGCTGGTGAACCTGCGTCTGCTGGCCAGTCATTGGTCAGAGCAGCCTGACTTTGATGCGGTATCTGGTGATTTAACTGTGCTTCCCACTTTGCCTCAACTCGCTGATGTACTGACGCAACTGCAACAAGCCCCGCAGCTGCAATGGTGGCTGACGCAAAACAGGTTGCTGGATAGTCAGTTGCAGCTGGCCAAAGCTTTAGGCCAGGCTGATTTAACTTTGGGCGCAGGACTACGCCGCAATGAGCAAAGCAACGACAATGCTTTTGTGCTGCAGGTCAGTATGCCGTTGGCGTTGGAAAATCCGAATCAGGGCGCCATTCTGTCCAGCGAAGCCTTGGCCGAACAAGCCGAGCTGCAGCAGCAACAAAACATGCAGCAACTGCAATTGCAAACAGAGCGTACCCATCTGCAGCTGACTCAATTCAGTGAGCAGATCGGCGATTACCAAAAAGCCATTATCCCGCTTGCGCAAAAAGTACTGGATCAAATGTTGGTTGGTTATCAGCAAGCTGTGTTTGATATGACCGACTTACTCTCAGCGCAGCAGGAGATTTTGTTGGCCAAACGCAACGTGATTGACCTGCAATACGCTCTGCATTTGCAGCTGTTAGAACTGGAACGCCTGACCGGTTTACCTATGGTGGTGAATGGTCCGGAAGCTTTGACCAAGCAGCACACTCTTTCCGATCTCCCTCCACAACAGGAGTTATCTCAATGAATTTTTTCCGATTTATCTCTGTTTTAATGCTGGCTATCAGCCTTAGTTTTACCGCTATCGTCCATGTCCATGGTGATGAGCATAACGAAGAACAGGCTGAACATCAGCATGCAGAAGCCGCCAAAGGCCCACATGGCGGGCGCTTACTAACCCAGGATGACTTTGCGCTGGAAGTGACTATTTACGAAACCGAAGTAGAGCCAGAATTGCGTGTGTATCTGTATCAAAACGGCGAGCCAATCAAAACCCCGGAGCTAAAACTGCAGGTGACTTTGCAGCGTTTAGGCGAGCCAGCAGAACTGATTAACTTCAGCCCTGAACTGGATTATTGGCTGGGGGATACAGTGATCCGTGAACCTCATTCCTTTGAAGTGGAAATCAACGCCAGTTATCAGGGCAAAAACTTCGAATGGCATTACGATTCTTTTGAAGGTCGCACTGAGTTATCAGCGCGCTCTGTTGAAAAAGCCGGTATAGAACTGGAGCAAACCCAGCCAGGGCAAATTCATACTCAGCTGCATTTATTTGGCGTCGTAGCGCCTGTGCCGGAGCAGCAGTATCAAGTCGGAGCTGCGTATGCAGGTGTGGTGCAACAACTGGCGGTCAAAGTTGGCGATAAAGTCACTAAAGGTCAGTTACTTGCCACAGTGCAAAATCCGGTGAGCTTAAAAAACTACTCTGTTTTTGCGCCTGCATCAGGTGAAGTAACTGCTAAATATGTCAGTGTGGGCGTCAAAGTTTCAGAGCAGCCGATAGTAGAAATCAGCGATTTTTCATCGGTTTATATCGAGATGTCGGCTTTCCCTTCGGACACAGAACAACTGAAGTTAGGGCAGGAGTTTTTGGTAAAAGATTTACATGGCCATCAATCTGCAGCCAGTCAAATCAGCTACATAGCTCCGCAAATGACGGGCGGTCATATAGCACGCGCCCGCGGTGTGTTAGCCAATCCAGACGGCCATTGGCGGCCAGGCATGCATGTCAAAACCGATGTTACAGTGGCGACAGTGGATGCAGCTTTAGTGATCAAAAAATCAGCCTTGCAGTTATGGAATGGCAAAACGGTGATTTTTATCAAAGTAGGGGATGTGTTTGAAATCCGTATGCCTGAACTAGGTCGCGCCGACGATACGCAAGTTGAAGTCTTATCCGGTGTGCCGCTGGGTGTGCAGTACGCTACGAGCAACAGTTTTATCCTCAAAGCCGACGTGATGAAGTCTGGCGCCAGCCATGATCACTAGGAGCTTCTGATGATAAATACCCTATTAAAAACAGCGCTGGCAAGGCCGGTGCTGATCATGCTGCTGACGCTGTTATTGGCAGCTGCTGGTCTTTGGCAAGCCTCCCGTTTACCGGTGGATGCTGTGCCTGATATCACCAATGTGCAGGTACAAATTAATACTGCAGCTGAAGGTTTTTCGCCGCAGGAAACCGAACAGCGAGTTACTTATGCCATTGAAACAGCGATGGCGGGCTTGCCGCAACTGGAGTACACCCGTTCTTTATCCCGTTATGGTTTGTCACAAGTCACAGTCGTTTTTACTGAAGGCACAGATATTTATTGGGCCAGACAACAAGTGGCTGAGCGGCTGCAAAACGTCAGAAACGAACTGCCAGCTGATGTAGATCCGGAAATGGGGCCCATAGTCTCAGGCCTTGGTGAGATTTTTTCCTATACAGTCAAAGCCGTACCCGATGCTAAAAAAGCTGATGGCTCTGCCTATAACCCTGAGGATTTACGCACTATTCAGGACTGGGTCATACGGCCGCAGCTGCTCAAAGTGCCGGGTGTTACTGAAATTAATACCATTGGTGGTTATGTCCGCGAATATCAGGTGTCGCCTGATTTAGTCAAACTACTGGCCTTTAAACTGACGCTGGATGATTTGGCGCAAGCGCTGGAGCAAAACAACAGCAATGTTGGCGCTGGTTATATTGAGCGCAACGGCGAGCAGTGGCTGATCCGATCGCCAGGCCAGCTGAAATCCTTGGAGGACATCAGCCAACTAGTGATTGCCAAACGCGACGATGGCCCGGTTCGGGTAAAAGATGTAGCTGATGTAGCGATAGGCAAACAACTTCGCACCGGAGCCGCTACTCAAGATGGCAACGAAGTGGTGCTGGGCACAGTGATGATGTTGGTGGGGCAAAATAGCCGCACTGTATCGCAGCAAGTCGCCAGTCGCCTTGATGAAATCAATCTGCGCCTGCCCTCAGGTGTAATAGCTGAAGCCAATTACAACCGCACTACCTTAGTGGATAAAACCATTCAAACAGTGGAAACCAACCTGCTGGAAGGTGCTGTGCTGGTGGTGGTGATCCTGTTTTTGTTTCTCGGTAATGTTAGGGCAGCTTTGTTAACAGCACTAGTGATCCCACTGAGTATGCTGTTTGCCATCAGTGGTATGGCGGCCAATAAAATGAGCGGCAACCTGATGAGTTTAGGCGCGATAGATTTTGGCCTGATTGTCGATGGCTCCGTCATAGTGGTCGAAAACTGCTTACGCCAACTAGGTTTAGCTCAGCATCAGCAAGGCCGTTTACTTAACTTAAAAGAGCGTTCTGCAGTAGTGCTTGATGCCACTAAAGAAGTCATGACACCCGCTATGTTTGGGGTTTTTATTATTATGCTGGTGTACCTGCCAATTTTTGCCTTAAGTGGCGTCGAAGGCAAAATGTTCCAGCCTATGGCCTTTACTGTCATAGCAGCCTTGTTAGGAGCTTTAGTACTGGCTATTACCTTTATTCCGGCCTCTATTGCCTTGTTTGTCAGTGGCAAAATTTCGGAAAAAGAAAACGCCTTAATGCTGGCTTTGCGCAGAGCCTATAAACCTTTACTGGCACTGTCGATAAAAACACCTTTGTTGGTATCAGCTGTTGCGATACTGCTGCTGACCAGCGCTTTATGGTCGGCCAGTAAAATGGGCTCGGAGTTTTTACCTCAACTGGATGAGGGCGATATAGCCATGCATGCTTTGCGTATTCCCGGTACCAGCCTGAGTCAGTCGGTACAAATGCAAATGCAGCTCGAAGCGGATATTGCCACTTTGCCTGAAGTAGCAAGGGTGTTCTCAAAAATTGGCACACCTGAAGTGGCGACAGACCCTATGCCACCTAATGTCGCCGATACTTTTATCATTATGAAAAACCAGCAGGACTGGCCCAATCCGGCGAAAAGCAAAGCCCTGTTTGAGGATGAGTTACGGGCTTTGGTGGAGCAAATTCCTGGTAATAAATACGAGTTTACCCAGCCCATAGAAATGCGCTTTAACGAGCTGATCGCAGGGGTTCGCACTGATGTGGCGGTGCGGGTTTATGGTGATGATTTAGATGTGCTGGCCGAAGTGGGTGAGCAGGTTGCTGCTGTGCTTGCTGCTGTGCCGGGCGCTGAAGATGCCCGCATGGAGCAGTCAGCAGGTTTGCCGCTGCTTTCAATAGAACCGCAACGTGACCATTTGGCTTTAGTGGGTATGGACGTCGCGCAAATGCAGCAACTGATCCAAACCGCTATTGGTGGCCGTCAGGTTGGGCTGATGTATGAAGGCGATAAACGCTTTAAGTTAGTGCTGCGTTTGCCGGAAGAACTACGGCAAGACCCGGCGGCTTTGGCGCGTATTCCTGTGACCTTACCAGTCGATGATTCGCCTGAATTACGTTATGTGCCATTAGGTGAAATCGCCACTATTGCCGAAATCACAGGCCCCAACCAAATCAACAGGGAAAGTGGTAAACGTAATGTGGTGGTAACCGCCAATGTGACAGACCGTGACTTGGGCAGTTTTATCGCCGAAGTGCAGCAACGTATGCAGGATTTGCCCTTGCCTGATGGCTACTGGCTGGATTATGGCGGTACCTTTAAGCAGTTGCAGTCAGCAACGGAGCGTTTAAGCATAGTGGTGCCGTTAACCTTGCTGCTGATCATTGGTCTGTTGTATGGCGCATTAAATTCAGTGCGGGACACCTTAGTGGTATTCAGCGGTGTACCGCTGGCCCTGACAGGAGGAGTCTTTGCCTTGTTGCTTCGTGATATGCCATTGTCGATCTCAGCTGCCGTAGGTTTTATAGCCTTGTCTGGTATAGCAGTGCTGAATGGCATAGTGCTGGTCAGTTTTATCCGCCAGCTGCGTGATCAGGGTTTGGAGCTTTTGGTCGCACTGGAACAAGGCGCTATGTCGAGGTTAAGGCCTGTGCTGATGACTGCTTTGGTCGCCAGTTTAGGTTTTGTGCCTATGGCGTTTAATGCAGGCACAGGAGCTGAAATTCAGCGGCCTTTAGCCACAGTGGTGATAGGTGGCATTATCAGCTCCACCTTGTTGACCTTGCTGGTACTGCCGGCTTTATACCGCTTGGTGAATTTTAGAAAAACTTAAAAGTAAAAATGGGGTCAGATCACATTGTTAACGGTTAACAATGTGATCTGACCCCATTTTATCGCTGATGATCTGGTATAAAGCAGACACTTCACAGATACTGCACTACCATTGCCTATAGCAGGCATGGCCTCAGGCTTGAAGCGGGTTCCTTTTATGCAACAATGGTTTAATGCATCGTTACAGCGAAAAATCAGTGGTCTACTGGTGGTACTGCTGTCCTTTTTATTTGTCGTCATTATCTATTCCATCTACAAGCTCAAACTGATCGATGCTGAAATGCACGAAGTGGCAGAAATTGATGTGCCGCTGACAGAAATGGTCAGCGAGCTGGAAATGATGCAGTTAAAACAGCATTTGCTGATTGAACAATTTCGTTTAAAAGGTGAGCAGGCCAAAGTTGCATTGAAACCCGAACAGGCCTTTGCAGCGCAACGTGATGGCCTGAAACTGATACTGGCGAAAGCCGAGCGGGTGTTGAATAAAAGTTTACTGCAACATCAGGTTCGTTTTGCTGCGGCTGAACATCAGCAAATTCTGGCCAGTATTGAACAGTTTCATCAGCAAAGTGACAGCTTTGAACAGCAGCTGAAACTGGCGTTACAACAAGGCCATACCTCAGAGCAGCAATGGCGGCAGTTTGAAGATGAAGCGGCCAGTTTAGATCAAAGTATTGTGGCTATTTTACGGCATATGGAAAAGCTGACGCTCGAAGCCAGCCGTTATACCGACAAACACGAAAACGAATTTATGCTGGTCAATACTGGCCTGGGTTTTTGTGCTTTTGTTATTGGCTTGTACCTGACCTTTTACATTCTGCAGATTTTCCGTTTGCGTATTGGTCGTATTCAGGCCGAAATTAAAAATGTGCAGCATTCGATTGAACAGGGTGAGCCTATCACCAGCCCGGTCTTTCACCAGCCTGAACATCAGGATGAGCTGACAGAGCTTGAGCACGACTTGAAAATGATGGTGCAGCGGTTATCACAGGAAATCAGCAACAGGCAGGAAATAGAGCAACAACTGCTGGTGCTGGCAACCCGGGATAAATTAACAGGCGCCTTTAACCGGCATAAATGGGATGAACAACTTCGCATGGAACTGAGCCTGGCGGAACGTGGCAGCGTCTTCAGTATTGCGCTTTTGGATGTGGATTTTTTTAAAAAAGTGAACGATCAGTTTGGTCACCATACCGGCGACAAAGTACTGCAATCTTTAACAGACCATATCAGCCGCCGCTTACGCAAAACCGATAGTTTGTTCCGCTTGGGTGGTGAAGAGTTTGTGATTTTATTACCACAACAAAAAGCCGAAGCGGCCTGCCAATTGGCAGAAATGCTGAGACAATATATCGCCAGCCTCGACGAGCCGGAATTGCCTGCCTTTACCATCAGTTTTGGCGTCACCGAATACCATGCGCAGGACGATGAAGACTCTATCCTGAAAAGGGCCGATCAGGCTTTGTATCAGGCTAAAGCTATGGGTCGAAACAGAGTTCAGTTGGGCTAAAAACGAAAAATTCAGCGGCTTTGAGCAAAAAGCATAGAACGGATGAAAATCTGCGCTGGCGCACATAAACTCTTTAGATGATTTGTTTGGGGGAGTGCAGGATGATGTACAGGTTGTTATGGCTGGCCCTTTTTATTTCACTGTTTAATCCTGCAGAAGCTAAGCCACAACTGCGCTGGTGTCTGGGCACTTTTCCGGGTTTTTATGGCTTTAATGCGGTGACAAAACAGCCGGAAGGGCTGTCGGTACTGTATTTGCAGGAATTAGCCCGCAGAGCCAACTTTACTTTGGTTCCAAGCGAAGAAACACCATTCGCACGCTGTTTTGCGCAAATGGCCAACGGAGAAACTGATTTAATGATCAATATTCTCAAAACAGGCGAGGGACGGGCTGATATTCATTACATCCAATTCGCGACCCGCTGGCCGGACAGAGTTTATTACGCCAGTAGTAAAAACCTGCGGCTGGACACACCTGGTCAACTGGCCACTATGACGCTTGCAACCATCAGAACTTACAAAGTAGCGCCAGAAATTCAAATAGTGCTGGATGGCATGAAAAAAAGACAACTGGTGCAGGTGGATTCAGTGTTAACCGCTTTGCAAATGGCTGCGAAGCAACGCATAGATGCCGCTTTGTTACCTGCGACTCAGGTACAGGCTGTATTGAAAGACCATCCTGAGTTAGCTGCTGAATTAAAGGATATAATCTTCCCCAAGGCGTTGGTAAAACCTCAGCCTGTCTATATGGGCCTGTCCAGCCACTGTAATTGTCCGGAGCTGGAGGCCGCCATCAAACAGGGTATTAAAAGCATGCAAGAGGACGGCTCCAGTCAAAAGATTTTTGCCGGAAAAGTTATTGTGGAGTTTTAAAGTTTCCTGTTAATAACTTAGCTTATAGGCTTGTACCGAGTTACCTAAAAAAGTGGGGATATATAAAGTGTTAGTCGCCTGATCCCAGCCAATATCGGCGGTATTCAGTTTTAAGGTTCTGGTGTCCAGCAACTCTTTGATACGACCATCGGCTGACACGTAATACACCAAACCCGCCCAGCAGCTGACAATAAAATCGCCATTGCCGACAGGCTCCAGACCATCAGCCCGCTCAGCAAAACCTCTAGCAACTTGCCTGATGTTTTTGCTGTTGTCGGTTAAATCAAGCTTCAGCAGTTTATCGCCAGCTGCGATATACAGCTGTTCCCCAACCACTTTTAAACCGTTGGCCGCTTCTACATTATCCAGCCAGATGCTGATCTGGTTTTGTTCCAGCTTATAAATCCGGTTTTTACGGGTGTCAGAGATATAAACCACACCTTTGTCATCAACAGTCACATCATTTAAAAACACCGAATCGGGCGCTTTGATTTTATTCAGTATTTTGGCAGACGCTATATCCACAATCACCACTTCAGTTAAATCAGCTATATAAAGTTTGCCCTGATACACCGCCAAACCTTTAGGTGCATTCAAACCTCTGAGCCAGTCTTTATTACGTATTGTGCCGTCTGAATTTAAAAGCGCCACACCACCAACTCCATCGACTGCACTGCCCTGACCATCAATTTCCGACACAAACAACACAGTATCGGTTTTGCCGTTGTGTTGCTGCTGGTGCCAAAGCACAGACTCAGGCACACGCAAATCTTTGGTATGCCATAAGGCTTCTAATGCAGGTTGGTTTGATACAGCTTCTTCGGCAAGTAGCAGAGGAGGCATCATCACAGGCAAAAGACATAACAGCAAAGGGAAACAGCTTTTCATTTTATGGTCCGGTGGAGAAATTTGATGGCACCACCATACCCAGTGCAGAA
This sequence comes from Rheinheimera sp. MM224, assembly GCF_947090785.1. Classification (NCBI taxonomy): domain Bacteria; kingdom Pseudomonadati; phylum Pseudomonadota; class Gammaproteobacteria; order Chromatiales; family Chromatiaceae; genus Rheinheimera; species Rheinheimera sp. MM224. The sequence goes on along the minus strand of NZ_OX352320.1, from coordinate 4,017,952 downwards.
CAAAAATGCGAATCTTGATCTGCTAAGTAGTCAGTCATACTTGGGGTTGTTTCAGATATGGAATTCCACCCGGCCTAGTTTTAGGCAAGTCACAGAACAGGGGGCAGAGATAAACCTAACTTTATGTTTGAGATTTGCAGTACTAAAGCAACTTCTGCCAGTAGCCGACATCGCGCCACTGCTCAAACTTAAAGCCAACTTGTTGAAAGTGACCGCATTTCTCAAAGCCAAATTTTTCATGCAGCGCCACACTTTGTGCATTGGGTAAAGTAATGCCACCTATAGCCAAATGGATACCCAAAGCTTTTAATTCTGCCAATAGCTGCTGATACAGCTGACTGCCGACACCCTGACCAGACAAGCCCTCTTTGACATAGACAGTACATTCAGCGGAAAAACGATACGCCGAGCGGACCCGCCATTTCGTAGCATAGGCATAACCCAGCACTTCACCGTTTTTTTCCAGCACCAACCAGGGCAAGCCATCGGTTTGCACTAAGCCAATACGCTCCGCCATCTGTTCGGTACTCACTGCCTGCTCTTCAAAAGTGACGCTGGTATTGAGTACATAGTGGTTATAAATAGCTGCAATGGCTGCTGCATCTGCTGAGGTTGCTTGGCGGATCATCCGGTATCTCCATTCAATACAAGGTTTTGCGTGCTTCAGATACAACAATGCCAGTCACGGGACTGGCATTGCAATAGAGCCTTTGTACTTAAAAGCTTATTCCGCTATCAAACCATAGTCGCGACCTAACACCTCAATAATTTCGGCTTTAGGGTTGGCGGCTAATTCAATTTTACGGCCTGTGACTTTTTCCGCTATACCCAGGTAAGTACGGGAAATATCCATCATTACGTCAGTGGGCAGGGCGTTGTCGCGTGCCAGTGCTGCACGCTCTGGCATCCGGTCTTTATTTAATAAAATATCCGGATCCGGGAAGTTGCTCAAAAGCCACTGACGGAAGCCTTCTTTCGATTGCTCGACAATGCTGCCATTGCGCCAGCTGGCGCCATCCCATATCCGTGAGCTGTCTGGTGTGCCCACTTCGTCCATATAAATCAGTTTGCTGTTGCCATTGGCGTCGTTGACATAACCAAATTCAAATTTGGTATCAACAAACATCTGATCCAGTGCAGCCAAAGCGTCGCTGATTACGCCAAAACCTTGTTTTAAAAGGGTTTCATATAGGCTGATATCGGATAACTGTTCAAAACCAAAAGCTGCGCTATGGCGTTCAATATCGGCACGGGAGATGTTTACATCGTCCGCTTCCGGCACACCGGCTAAGCCCGTCAGAATACCTTTGGTGGACGGAGTAATTAAAATCTCCGGTAGTTTTTGATCTTTTTGCAGGCCTTCAGGCAGGGTAATACCACAGAATTCACGTTCACCTTTGCTGTAAGCACGCCACATAGAGCCGGTAATGTATTGGCGGGCTATGGCTTCAATTTTCAGCGGACGGGCTTTTTGCACTATCCACACCAGCGGGTGCGGAATATCCAGAATATGGCTGTCGGCCAGGCCATGTTGTTTAAACAAGGCAAACCAGTGATTCGATATGGCGTTTAATGCTGCGCCTTTGCCAGGCACACCGTTTAAGCCATTTTCGCCATGCCAGATGCAGTCAAAAGCGGAGATGCGGTCGCTGATCACCATAATGGCCAGCGGCGTGTCTGGTGCTACAGGGTAATTTTTTTCCCGGATTAACCGCTCGCTGTCAGCGGCAGTCAGCCAGTACACACTGCGGACTTTACCTGAATGAACAGGTAAATCTGTACGAATAGGCAAGTCGTCGTTGACCGCCAGGACCTGAGTTGCAAGAGTCATCTTCATTTCTTCTGTGGCTGAAAAAAGGCGCGGTGGAGTTTAACAGAAACTGTGGGTGAACTGAATCGGTCTGGCGGAATATGAAGCTTGTTGTCGAAGCTGTCACTGTGGTTTATCTGTACCCGAATTTTTTCCTTATCTATAGGTGGTTTAATTGAATACTGCTGTAACCAGTTTCATCAGCGTTTTTTGCAGACTGTGACCTAGACTTTAGTCGAATGCCTGTTGTGGCATTATTTGGCTATAAATCTATATGATTCAGGCTTTAACCTGATTTTTTCTTTGGTTAACTCTCATTTTGGTTACAGATTTATTTCTTATTAACACTTGCATGAAAATGTAACCGGTTATATTTTTATTCTGGTGCATTTATAAGCTGTGCCGCACCAAAATGGGACAATAGCGCTGTTACAGAAGCGAAAGACCATAACAAAGCCAACAACAGGGTGAAGGATGACAGGCGTCTTGGGGCTCGCCGGCATTATCTGACACTTAAAATAATCATAAAAACAGTAAGATAAGGGTGGAACAAATGAACACATCAGCTAAATTACCGCTGAAGCTTTCGCTATTGGCGGTAAGTTGTGCGCTGGCGTTATCTGTAGCTCAGGCGCAACAAAACAGCCAAACGCAGGATGATGCCACTACAGCATCCGACAACAAAAAATCCGATAAAGAAATCGAAATTATTACCGTCAAAGGCATACGTCGCGCTCAGGAAGCTGCCATTGATGTCAAAAGGGCTGCCAGCAACATAGTGGACTCTATAGTTGCAGAAGATATAGGTAAGTTACCTGATGCCACTATTGCCGACTCTTTACAGCGTATTACCGGTGTGCAAATTGACAGAACCGCAGGTGAAGGCTCCAGTTTAAACGTGCGTGGTATGCCGCAGGTTCTGACGACGCTGAACGGCGAGCAGTTTCTAAGCCCCTGGTCTATTACCAATGTGCAGGCCAACTACTCAGATATTCCATCCGCGATGATTTCCTCAGTGGATGTACACAAATCTATGTCTGCTTCGATGATAGCGGGCGGTATTTCCGGTGTGGTGGATTTAAAAACCCGTAAACCTCTGGAAATGTCGCAAGGCTGGACTGCATCTGCTGGCCTGGAAGGCTCAAGAGGCTCGATCACCGAAAAAGACAACCATGATGCCAACGCCTTTGTTGGTTTCAACAATGGCGATATTGGTTTTACGCTGGCGGCTTTTAATTCAAACAGTAACTCTGCCAACTATCAGATGTACGAAGACTCACGTATGGCCTGGCCTAATGCCGGTGGTGATCCAACAGATTTGAATGACAATGGCAACACTGTCAATGACAGATTTCTGGTGCCTGCCGGTTATGGTGTCAAAGCTTATGTGATGGAGCGTGAAAGAAAAGGTTTTGCCGGTTCTTTGCAAAAAGTCCTGAATGCCAGCTGGACAGCCAGTGCTGATGTGTTTTACACCAAAATGGATCAGTTTGACCGGGGCATTGAAACTCAGTTTAACGGCAGTAACAACTCAAACTACGATGTATTAAGACCAGGCTCAGTACTGACTGAAGAAGCAACTGTACCAGGTATTGACGGTGCGCCGGATCGGGTGCTGCATTCTTTGCAGGTTGCAGTGATTGAAGCGCCGGATTTTCAGGCAACAACCCGTAGTCGTCAGAACCATACAGATGCAACTAATACCAATCTGCAGCTGAATTTTGATGATGGTGGCCCTTTCACTGGTTCAGTACGTTATGTGTATGCCACAGCAGAAAAAGTCTACGAAGACGCTACTTTCCAGCAAGGTACACCGGCCTGGTATTGGATAGATGCCGATAATAATGGCCAAAACGACCCAAGAGACCCTTTTCTTGTCACAGTGGATTACAGGCCTGAATACCCAACCTTTAGCTATACCGATGATTTATCTGGTGTCGACAGGCTTAATCTGTATCAGGCTTATGCTTACGGTATTAAAGATGAAGCCACTATGGATGCTTTCCGCGCTGATGGTAAATACGAGTATGAGCTGGGCGATTTCAGTTCCTTTGAATTTGGTGCCAGAGTCGGAACCCGTGATGTGGATACCACCCGCTATGATTATCTGACCCCTACAGCCCGTTATTCCACCTGGTCTGATCCGTCTGTTGATCCGGATTTATGGTACCAGATGTTACCGGGCGACCAGGTATGGCAACGTTACCCTGACTGGCGTGATTTTAAAGGCGATGCCAATCTGGGCCTGCCTGCGGCGACTGATTTACAAAGTCAGCTGATTTCCTACACAGATTTTGGCCCTTTTCAAGGCTTTGAATCCGGGGTGGCTGGTTTAGATCCTAAGTCACTGGATAATCTGGCCCAGTTTATGGACTTTGTTTACCCTGGCGCACAGAAATTTAACGACCCGGCCAAAGCCTACAACGTGGAAGAACGCGCCACTTCAGCTTATTTCCAGGGCAATTTTGACAATGCCATCGGAATTTGGGGTATCCCTTATTCTGGTAATTTAGGCCTGCAAGTGGTGCGTACTGACCGTACCGTAGTACAAAGTGAAGTGCCTTTGTATTATGAAGCAGGGAACCATTTTGGTGGTGGAGCTAATGGCAGTCAATCCTGGAACGCCGTATTTAAATCAACCGGCACTAAAGTGACGGAGATTGATTTTACCGACTATTTGCCTTCGGCCAATATCAACTTCTTCCCACATGACGACGTAGTAGTGCGTTTTTCCTACGCTAAGACCATGAGCCGTAACGATTTAATTAACGTTGGTGAAGGTTTGACTCTGTGGTATCAGGAATACACAGTCACAGACGAAGATGGCACTGAGCGGGTAGTCACCAGCGCTGGTGGTGGTAACGATCAGGGTAATCCAAACGTGAAACCATGGCGCGCTGTTAACTACAACAGTTCGGCAGAATGGTATTTTGCCGAAGGTGGTATTTTAGGTGCTGGTATTTTCCTGATCGACGTAAAAAGCGCAACTGAGACTTTACAGGAGCAGCGCCAGTACGCCGATTCGGATGGTGTAATACGCCGCAGTGTGAACGTCTGGACAACAAAAAATGTCGGGGCTTCGGATCTGAAAGGTTTTGAACTGGGCTATAAGCAGTCGTACAACTTCTTGCCTGAACCTTTTAATGGCTTAGGCTCTGAGCTGAACTATACCTACTCAGACAGTGAATCAACCGACAGAGATTTGGAGGGGAATCCTTTCCCGCTGCAGTCCAACTCCAAGCATCAGTACAACGCTGTACTGTGGTATCAGGCAGGCCCTTTCAGTACCCGTGTGGCTTACAACTGGCGTAGCAAACAGTTTAATGGCCGTGTTGGTTTAAATACCAACGAAGCGCCTATTAGTCTGGGCAACTGGGCCAAAGATGCAGGCTATCTGGATGCTTCCATCAACTACGATCCAAACCAGCATCTGACTGTCTATCTGCAGGGCACTAACTTAACTGAAACCAATCAGCGCAGTTATGCTCAGTTTGAAAGCCAGTTCCACTCTATGTCAGTGCAAGAGCGTCGTATCACTTTAGGTGTGCGTGCCCGCCTGTAACTGCAAACTGATAAACCGATGGGCACAGTGCCCATCGCCTTTTTAAGATGTGCTGCGGCCGTCCTCTCCCTGGTCGTGGCGCATCTGTTTTCAGGATCATCTATGAAGCTCAAAAATCTATTCGCAGCTGTTCTGCTGAGTTTTGCCTTGCCTGTGTTAGCCGCACCTTTAACAGCTGTTGACCCGGAACTGACAGCAGAAGCTCGCTCTTTGCTACAGTATTTGCATCAACAGCAGGGCAAAGGTATTTTATTTGGCCAACAGCACGCCAGTACCAGGGTGCTGAGCAAAAAGCTTAATCCCAAAGCCCAGTCTGATATAGCCAGCTTAACAGGGCAGATGCCTGCTATTTATGGCTGGGATACCTTATCTATTATTCAGCCAAAACCTGAAGGGGATATCAGCGCTGCAGTCAAAGCCGCATACAGTTCAGGTGGCATTATTACCATCAGTACTCACTTTTATAACCCTGTCACAGGAGGCAACTTTTGGGACACCCAACCTGCAGTGGCACAGATACTGCCGGGTGGCAGTTTTCATCAGAAATTTAAAGCCGAGCTGGATCAGGTGGCTGATTGGGCTCATCAGCTAAAAGCCGATGATGGCAGCTCCATTCCGGTGATCTTCCGTATTCTGCACGAAAACACCGGCAGCTGGTTCTGGTGGGGGGCAGCACAAAGCAGTCCTGAACAATACAAAGCTTTGTATCGCTTTATTGTGGATTACTTAAAGCTGGAGAGAGGTGTACACAATTTTTTATATGCCTATTCACCAGCTTCGGGTTTTGCCGGTGATAAAGCCGCCTTTAACGAACGTTATCCGGGCGATGCTTATGTCGATGTGCTGGGTTTTGACGACTATCAAGCTGGTGATACCCAAAGTTGGATCCAGTCTGTGGTTGCCACCTGTCGGACTTTGGTGGAATTTGCCAAAGAAAGGGGCAAAGTCGCAGCGTTAACCGAATTTGGCCAGGGCGAACCCAACAAAGCCTCAGCAGCTTTTTATCTGCCTTTGTTGCAGGCTTTGCAGGCTGATCCTTTAGCTTCACAACTGGTTTATATGATGACCTGGGCTAATTTTAGTGCTGAGCATAGTTATGTTCCTCTGTCGTCTGAGCCAGCAGTGCGGGTCGATGATTTTAAAGCTTTTGCGACCCAACCTTATCTGCTTCTGGCAGATAAGGTGCCTGCTACTTTGTATCAGCAAGAAGTCGATGTGGCCCCTGCGGCTGAACAACTGGTGTTGATGTCGCCTTTGGCCTGGCAGCCTGTACAACACAAGGTATTGGTGCAACTGAAGGTGCAATCGGCGCAAGCCGTTAAACAAGTAACAGTGCGAGCTCAGGGTAAAAGCTGGCCTTTGCAGCAACAAAAGTGGTACTGGACCACAGAGCTGCCATTGGATCAGCTGTCGTTTCAGCAAGTCCCCTTGCAGCTGGAGTTCCATGCCGAGCTGAAAAACGGCCAGCGTTTAACTGAAAAACTACCTCTGCTGCCGGCTCAGCCGAAGCCTGATGCCAAACTGCTGTTTGATCCCAATTGGTCCAGAGGTTTTTCGCAGCGCTTACAGCAACTGATCGCAGGGACAGGGGATGGTGTAAAGGTTGAGGCGCTTTGTGCTGCAGCCAGAGACTGTCTGCTGTTGGCGAAGTACAAGTTGCATCCAGCTGGCCATACGGGCTTAAGGTATATGCCAGAGCAAGCAGTACCACTGTCGGCGGACCGGAAGCTGAGCTTCTATCTGCAGCCCGATCAAAAGATGCAGCGTCTGGCGTTGGAGCTTTACAGTGCAGGTAAAGCTTATTACTACAGTCTGGATCTCAGTCAATGGCCCATGCAGCCCGGAACTGAGTTCAGACAAGGCCAGGACGTGACGCTTGAGTTACAGAAGTTTTGTAATCAGCAGCAGTGTTTTAGCGGTGGAGAGCTCGGTCAGCTGGCGTTGTTTATCCATGCGGCGGATCCGGCTTTGGCAAACCAGACCTTGTCAGGCCAGATGAAACTGGGAGCCATTCGGCTGCAGCCTTGACTCCCGCTTGCTGGTTATTTGAATGCGCTGCTGCCTGACATCAGCGCATTCAGGGCTTGTTGATCCAATACTTTGTTGTGACGCCTGTCCAGCAAAGTACCAGTGTCCCAGTAAAAGGGCACTATGCCATGTGCTATGGCGCTTCTGGTCACGTAGTTGAAATAGTGGGCCCTGCTATTGAGGTGGCGTGTTCGCTCATCGCCTGTGAGCTTACTGCGGGTGTCAGCACCAAACTCGCCCAAAATAACGGGTATGCCCGCGTCCACAAATTGTTTTTTCACAGAGCTAAACATCTGGTCGACATAGTCTTCGTCTGTGCTGGCGTTGCGTTCAGAATCCGTGTCAGACATAAAGTCTTTACCCCAGTAGTAGGCCGCTTTGCCCCAGGATGCATCTTCAGCCATCAGGGTGAAGTTATAGGGGCTGTAATAGTGCAGCTCCAGCATCATTCGATCCTGAATTGGATCGGTCGGAAGCTGATGCATCCAGCCGCGGGTTTTTTCGATATCAGTTGCAGGTCCTTGCACAACCAGAGTCCGGTAGGTATTTTTGCCGCCTGTGGCCCGGACTGTATCAATAAAGGTCTGGTGATAAGACAGCAGCACCGCCATCTGCTCAGCGTTTTCGACATGTGGTTCGTTGGCGCTGGCAAAGATCAGGCGCTCGTCAAAATCACGCAATAAGGTCGCGATTTGTTGCCAGTAGGCTTTTTGGCGGGCATTCACCTGCTGCTGTTTTTCAGGCGTCACATTAAGCTCCAGCCAACCACCATCCCAGTGAATATTCACCAGCACATACAGGTCGTTGTCGATGCAGTACTGCACCACCTGTTTAATGCGATTTTGCCAGGCCGGATCCAGAGCGGCAGTCCTCTGATCGGCATATTGGTCCCAGGACACAGGCAAACGTATCGCATTAAAACCAGATTTTTTTGCCAGAGCGATAAAGTCGGCTGTGATAGCTGGGTTGCCCCAGGATTTTTCCCCCTGGTTGCCAACTGCCTCCAGCGTATTGCCTATATTCAGTCCTATCCGGATACGGCTGGCCAGTTCGCTGGCAGTACTGCTCATTCCAGTCTTATCCGGTGTCGCAGCATTGGTATTGTAATCTGGAAATTGCACCAAGGCTGAGGCTGCACTAGCTGTATCCTGCAGCGCAGGTGAGCTGGCGCTGCCACTGCAGGCGCAAAGTGAACAGCAGGTCAGGAGCAGAATCAGGCGCTTCGCTTGGGCGAGCCTAAGGTTAAACATAAGATGATCCTCGTGGTGCAAGGAGCCAGCGCCAGAAGTTCTGGCGCCGGGCTGTCTTACTTAAAGCGCTGCGCAGTTTTTATCCGCTTTATGGGTTTTGCTCAGCTCTACATCAGCAAAACTTAGTTTTAAACTACCGCTGCTTTGCAAACCAAAAGGTTCCAGCACCAGTTTAAACAGCGCTTCAGGCGGCTGGGCCAAACCAAAGTCCGAGCCTGCGTCCGGGAAACAGTTCAGCGCTACCGCAAAATCCTGCCAGCCTTTACCGGCGCGTTGCTTAAGCTCAGCTGTGATATCCACTTTTGATAAGCAGGAAGGACCACAGCCTATAGCGACAAAAGCTGCAGCAGTTGGGGCTGCGCTGACATTCAGTTTAAATTTCAGCACAGCGCCGTCACGCCAGTAGGCGGATAAATCCTGACGGTTTTGACTGGCCAACATCACTGCGCCTAAACCTTTGCCATTCCAGCTGACTTCGCGGGCATCTTCCTGCACCTGGTAATCCACTGCTTTAACACTAATGGAATCGACGCTGATGCTTTGGCCTGTCATCAAGGCTCTGTTATTTTCTGAGCCTATCACTTGCACTTGCCATGGGGCTAAAGGCCGGCGCTTAAATAGAGCCAGTTGGTCTTGTGATACTTTGGCTTTTGGCATCACTTCAGGCAAAGCTTTACTGAGCTTGTCCTGTTCGCCGTAACTCAAGCCATAGCCATAGGCGAATAGCGGCTGGTAGTTCGCGTCAGCTTTATTCAGCACCAGTTGCTCTACTGTGGCTGGCCAGGAGAACGACAGTTTGCCTTTGACAGGGTAAGGTACTGAGCCATCTTTGGCTTTGAAGAGCACATCGGCAACACCAGCACCTTCGGTGCCAGGTTGCCAGACCACCATAAAAACGTCTGCAGCGTTCAGTTCCCGGTTCAGCCATAAAGGCCGGCCTGTGATAAACAAAGCAACGACAGGAATACCCTGAGCTTTGAGTTGTTTCAACAGTTTAAGGTCTGTGTCGTCGCCGTTTTTATACAGCAGATTCTGGGTGTCACCCTGCATTTCGGCATAAGGTTCTTCACCAAAGACTACGACCGCGACATCAGGTTTTTGTTTAAAGCTGGCGTCTTTACTTAACTCGATTTGACCCCCAGCTGCAGTTACAGCAGCGGCCATGCCCTGATAAATAGAAGTAGCGCCCGGGAAATCGCTGTTGCTGTTGCCTGTGCCTTGCCAGCTTAAACTCCAGCCTGCGGTTTGTTTGCCTATATTGTCTGCGCCATCTCCTGTCACCAGGATTTTAGCTTGTGGTGCTAAAGGTAATAACTGTTGTTGGTTTTTCAGTAACACCAAAGACTCACGCACGGCCTGACGGGCAACAGCTCTGTGCTCAGCCGAGCCTATCAGTTGTTGCTGGCCTGCCAGGGCGCGGCTGGATGGTAATCCTTTGTTAAATAAACCAGAGCGAAACTTGACCCGCAAAATACGCCGCACAGCATCATCCAGTCGCGCCGCTGGAATTTCACCGGATTTCACTTGAGCCAGGGTATTGGCATACAGCTCTTTCCAGTTGGCATTCGGTGCCATCAGAATATCGACACCTGCATTAATAGATGCAGGGCAGCTGACTGGGCTACAGCCGCTGACAAAACTATGGCCGTCCCAGTCACCTATCACCAGACCGTCAAAACCCATCTGGTTTTTCAGCACTTCGGTTAACAGATAGCGGTGACCATGCAAACGCTCCCCTTGCCAGCTGTTAAATGACGCCATAATAGACTGCACACCAGCTGCTATAGCGCTGTAGTAACCTGCGGCATGGCGCTCGCGCAATTGCTGCTCGTCGATCACCGCATCACCGCGGTCTATGCCATCTAACGTAGCGCCATCACCAATAAAATGTTTAGCGGTTGAGATCACCTGGCCAGCGCCAAACCAGCCCGTGCTATTGGCTTTGCCTTGCAAACCTTCCACCAAAGCGGCGGCATAAGAGGCCACCAGCTCTGGCTGCTCCGCATAAGACTCGTAAGTGCGGCCCCATCTGTCATCCTGTGCCACGGCCACAGTAGGAGCAAAGTTCCAGTCCAGGCCCGTAGCTGCAAGTTCTGCTGCTGTGGCTGCACCAATTTTCCGGATCAGTTCAGGGTTGCGTGTCGCACCTAAGGCGATGTTGTGTGGGTATAAAGTGGCGCCATACAAGTTACCTACACCGTGCACAGCATCAGTGCCCCAGGCGATAGGAATGGCAGCAAAACCATCGGAAGCATCCATAGAAGCCTGATAATAGGCGTCTGCCATCTTCACCCAGTCGCTGGCTTGATGTTGTTTGATGCCCTGTGGCACTGAACCGCCGCCATTCAGTACTGAGCCAATATGAAATTTGCGAACATCAGCCGGCGTCAGGTGTTTAATTTCCGGCTGGATCAGCTGGCCGACTTTTTCTTCAGCTGTCATTTTTCCAAGCAGCTGATTAATTTTTTGTTCCAGCGCTGGATCCGCTTTCAGTGGCGACTGAGCTTTGGGCCAGCTGTCTGCCGCCTGCGATGCTGTGGCTGCCAGAGCCACTAAGCTCAGCAACAGCGAAGTTCTGTTCATGTTATGTATCCTTGTTACTTTTATTAGAGTGCTGCAGCACTAGTCCAGCTTTGGATGTTGGACGGTTCTGACTGGCCAGTTTCGTTCACCGCTATCACACGGTAATACACTGTGCCTTGTTGTTTTAATGCGGTCGGGTCGGAAAAAATCCTATCTTTGGCCGGGGCAAACGGCAGTTTGGCATTTGAAACTTTGTCAGCTAGCAACTGCCATGGCCCTTGTGCTGAACTGGCTCTTTCGATGCGGTAATGCCGGGCTACAGCGGCGCCCAGCCATTGGATATTCATAGGATCTGTGATGGCTCTGAGCTTAGGCGCCAAAGGCAGAGGTAAAGCATCAGGTTGGGCTTTACCCGCCAAAGTCGCCTGAGCCTGGCGGACTAAATTCACTACTTGTTGCTCATCGTTAAAATCAGCTTCAGCAAAACCAGGCAAACGGTAGCTGTAATGACCTGTGTATTCTTTGTGGTAATAAAAACCGCCATTGTGACGCTGACCACGCCAGCCCCAGACAAAAACGCCTGCGGTTTTAGCCCCTTTGACTTCACTATGCACAGCAGAGTGCAGAATAGCGCCGATATTCCTGGTGTCGGTTAAACCAAACTCACCAATCAGATACACCTTTTTCCCGCCAATAGCCGCCAGATCTTTTGTCACTTGCTCCGGGTTATTATTGTTGTTGGTGGTGTAAAAATGGTTGGAGATAATATCGACCTGCGGGTTGGTCAGTGACTCCGGAATAATCTTTAAATAAGTACCGTCAACTGCGAGCTGGTTGGGGGCGTACTTTTTGATTTGAGCCACTGTTTTTTGCACAAAGTCTGCGGTGCTGTCTTTCAGTTCATTGCCGGTTTCCCAGGCCAAAATGGCTTTTTCTTCCGCATACAAACGGCCAGTGATGCTGTTTTTGCGCTGGATCACCTGGCGGATAATATCCAGATAGGCCTGATAAGTGCGGCTGTCGGTGCGGTAAAAATCCTCTGCTGTTTCGCCGTAAAAAGCGGCCAGTTGAGCCCGGCCACCCCACCAGTCCCAGTGGTCAATAAAAGGCAAAATCAGCCGGATTTGATACTGTTCAGCCAGCGCTATCATGCGGTCATACACCAGCATGGCTTTTTCGTTCAGCACCGGCATAGCGCCTGCTGTGGCCGGTGGCAGAATATGAGTTTCACGGCCACAGGCGGCATCGGCTGGATGTGCCACAGAGAGTACATAAACCCGCATGGCTTTGTGGCCGGTAAAACTTAAGGCCTGAAACCAGTTTTCCTGCTCTTCTGCCGTAGGCCAGTTAAAGTATTGGCCCCAGCCTCTGGGATCGGCAGCACAAACACCGCGGGCGTCGTCTTCTAATCGATGCAGCTCAGGCGCATGCAAGCCAGCAAATCGGAATTCTTGTGTACCATCCAGCAATTGGTGGCCCTGACGGCTGATAAAGTGGTCAAAAGCCAGGACAGGACTGGTACTGATACACAACAGCAAACTGATCAACCAGCGATGCATGCTTACTCCTTTTTACAATAAGATTGTTTAGTGAGATTGCTCCAGCAGCAAAGCCGCTTCCATCATGGCGCGACCACTGTGGTAAGGTCCTTTCCAGAAACCTACTTTGTACTGAGTCGCACGGTCCGGATTAGATGCTGCCAGCCAATGCCATTCACCGCCTACAGCGTCTATATGTTCGCGCTGAATATAATCCCAAAGCCCTTCGGCAGCGCTGAAATAGCCCATATCATCGGTTAAACGCCATGCGGTTAAAAAGCCCACTAAGGCTTCAGCCTGGATCCACCAGCAACTTTGCTGATGCTGCTGTTGCGTGGCAAGGTGCCACTCATCGGCCAGATGGCCATCTGCACATAAGCCTTGCTGCAACGCCACTTCTGCCATCTGTACTACTAAAGGCCGGTATATCTGCAGTAAGTGTTGATCGTCCAAAGCGCGCAGCGCTTCCCAGAGTAACCAGCTGGCTTCAATATCATGGCCATAAGAATAAAAAGGCGAATGATCGGCCCAGTCCATATCCATAAAAAGTCGTAAATGGCCATTGCTGGCATTGACGATACGCTCGGCAAACAGCAGCGTCAGCCGCTCTAACGCCTGCTGCACTTCAGCGGTTTTATGCTGCAGATACAAAGCGGTATAAGCTTCCAGCACATGCAAATGGGTATTCATGGTCTTAGGATAATTTAAATCTTTGTCACTTAAGCGCAAATCCTGCAGTGCCTGCCAGCTTTGTGAAAACGCCTCCAGGTAACCCAGTTGTTGCTGATCCCAGCTGTGTTGCTCCAGCAGCTGAAAATAGCACAGGGCTTTATCCAAAGCAGCCTGCTCGCCAGTGGCCTTGTAATAAGCACACAAAGCGTAAATGGCAAAAGACTGAGCGTAAGTTTGTTTTTTACCATTGACCAGTTGGCCCTGAGCATCCAGCTCCCAAAACACGCCACCGGCAGTTTTATCGTCAAAATGATCCAGCAGGTAATGATAAGCCCGGCTAGCCAGGGCTTTACATTCTGCCGAATCGAGAAAAACGGCGGCTTCACTGAAAAACCACAAAATACGGGTATTCAGGATAACGCCTTTATTGGCATTGACTTCGACACTGCCATCATCATTGATTTGACCATAAAAGCCTCCGGCCGGGTCTACTGCATGATCGCTCCACCAACGCGCAATAGTTGCGCAGTGCGCCCGGCAATGGGGCGCCGTCAGAGGCAACGTCTGCATCATAAGCCTAAATCCTTTAAGGCCTGCTCATTGCCGTCGACCAGCGCATTGATACGCTGCACTGTTAAGGCAGAGCGATAACCGTCTTCCGGTGTATTGATAGCGTAATCCACCAGTTGAGCCACTGTGCTGGTGGCAACATGCATACGGGTGTCGGATGAGGCGTAATAAATAAAAACTTCGTTGTTTTCGTTCACTATCCAACCATTACTGAAGGTCACATTTGATACATCACCCACCCGCTCTGCGCCTTCAGGGGCAATAAAATGACCAGCAGGTCTGTGTGTCACCAGCCAGGGTTTTTCTAAGTCGGTCATAAAGACATAAAGCACATAACGTAAACCTGCAGCTGTGTTACGCACCGCATGAGCTAAATGCAACCAACCTTTGTCGGTTTTGATTGGGGCAGGGCCCTGGCCGTTTTTCACTTCATGAATAGCGTGATACACCTTAGGGTCTACTATCACTTCCTGCTTCACTTCGGCATTGACCATAGAGTCTGTTAAACCCCAGCCAACACCACCACCAGTACCCACACTGATAAAACCATCTTGTGGTCTGGTGTATAAGGCATATTTGCCGTCAACGAATTCCGGATGCAATACTACGTTGCGCTGCTGGCCAGAATAAGTGACTAAATCCGGCAAACGTTCCCAATTGACTAAATCTTTGGTACGGGCAATACCACACTGAGCCTCAGCTGCAGAGGTATCCTCAGGACGGCTTAAATCTTTGCGCTCAGTACAAAACAAACCATAAATGTAACCATCAGCATGAGCCGTCAGGCGCATATCGTAGACGTTGGTGTCTGGCCTGTCGGTTTCCGGCATAGTGACAGGCTTGGGCCAAAAGACAAAGTTATCGACGCCATTGGCACTTTCTGCCACAGCGAAAAAGGATTTACGGTCGTTGGCTTCAACCCGCACCACCAGAATGTATTTACCCTGCCAGTAGATAGCACCTGAGTTAAAGGCCGCATTAATGCCATTACGTTCCAGTAACAAAGGGTTACGTTGTTCGCTAAAGTCATAACGCCAGGTTAAAGGCGCATGGGCTGCAGTTAAAATAGGGTTTTGCCAGCGGCGATAAACCCCATTACTGGCTGCAACAGGCTGATTAGGTAAAGAGAGTAATTTTTGATGCTCTGCGAATAATTGCTCTACGTTTTGCTTAAAAGTCATGGGAACTGTTCACCCTTTCTCGATAGATAGCTGATGCTTTGTTGTTTCTGAGTTCCCAATATTTCTACTATTGGGAACCGGTTACATGTTTATCTTTAGTTGAGCATAGAATAGCCAACCAAAGATGATGTTTTTTTATTTATGTGTAACGATTTCGCCTGAAGCTGCCACAACGACAGGCCGATCATCGGGATGATCGCGCAATTGGTCCCACCAATAATATTTCAGGAAAATACTGGTCAGAGCCGCTATCAACATAGTGCCGGCAAAAGCGCTCCAGTATTGGATCACCATAAAAATCGGAGCTGCTGTTAAGCTGGTATGCCAGACAATACCTACACAAACATTGATCATATCGCGGCCAAAATCGCGGTTTGGCGCAATAGCTGGATCATCTTTTTGCAGTTCGGCTAATACGGGTGCCCAAAAGCCCCAAGGTCTGGTTTTACGATAAAACTCTTTTAATACCGCCATCTCATCGGCCGGTGTTAACAAGCTTGCTACGACGCAGGTCAGCAAACAAAATGCAAAGAGTACAGGGAAAGCATACAAAGGCGATACTGAGGTAAACATCATTGGAATAGCAGTGACAATACCGGCCAGCATGCCACAGAAATAGCCATAGCCGTTAAAGCGCCACCAGTACCATTTCAATAAGTTAGCTGCGGTATAGCCACCGTATAAAGCGGATACCAGCCATAAAATCAGTTCGTTCAGCGATGGAATAAATAAGCCTATGGCTGTGCCTATCACGACAAACAACAAAGACACCAGGTAGCTAAGCTTGACGTACGTTTTAGGCGCTGCGTCGGCATTGACGTATTTTTTATAGATGTCATTGACCAGATAAGCAGGGGCTGCATTGACTGTAGCGGCAAAGGTCGACATAAAAGTCGCAAGTAAACCCGCTATGACTAAACCCAATAAACCAGCCGGGATATAGTTGACCAAGGCAAAAGGAAGAATTTGCTCAAAGTCGACATTCGGGCCCATCGCATTCAGCTCATCGCGGAAAAACACCAGAGCCAGCACAGCTAAACCTGTGATCATCATATAACGTGGAAACAGCAGCACCACATTCACAACCCAGCTCATTTTTGCCGCTTCTACCGGAGTTTTTGCTGATAACACCCGCTGCATATCGTAATTTGGTGCAGGGCCTGCCATGCTCTGTAAAAAGCCTTTAAACAGCACCAGCATAAAAAACACCGAAAACAAAGACCAGCCATCTTCAACTATCTTCTGATTAGCCGACGCCAGTAATTCTGACCAATCCAATTCTAAGTTCCAGCCAAAGGCCAGGCTATGCCAGCCTTCAGGCACAGCGGCAGCCAGCATATCCGGCGACACCTGCACCATCGCAATTATCCCTATGGCGATACAGGCGAAGGTCATAATAATAAACTGCACCACTTCGGTGATGACCACACTGAACATGCCACCTTTGACCACATAAGCTGTGGTGATTAAGGTGATGATTAAACCGTACAATACTTCGTTACTATGAGCATCAGCCGACAGTTGCCATGGCAAAAAGGCCGCTGCAAATTTACCTATGCCGATAAAACCATAAGCCAGAAAGCCAATCACGCTCAAGAGTGCAAACAGCACTACTATTAAATGGCTCCACTGCGCGCCACGGCTGTTACCAAAGCGGAAGGTGATCCATTCGGCACCTGTCATCACACCAGAGCGGCGTAACCAGATCGATAAAAACACCATCAGGAAGATTTGATTAAAGGCAGGCCAAAGCCAGGGGATAAACACGCTTTTTAAGCCGTAAATAAATAACAGATACACCATCCACATAGTGCCGCTGATATCAAACATACCTGAAGCATTGGACAAGCCCAGATAATACCAGGGCATTTTGTTACCACCGAGGAAGTAACTTTGCATATCTTTATTGGCTTTGTTGGCAATCCAAAAGCCGATCCATAGCGACAGGGCAATATAAGCCAGCACTATGGCAATATCTATTGGAGCTAAATTCATCTGTTATTCGTCTCTGTTGACTTGTCCGGCCCTGGCTGGTGGTTAATCAGTTAGCAGGCCTGTTTTTTGTTTTATTTTTTACAGTAATGAGTGCATGGAATGCCATGTAACCGGTTACTGATTGGTTTTGAGTTTACCTTTTTATGTTCAGTTGGCAAGCTGTTATTTGCGTTTATTTCTGCACTGGCTTATAACGCTTTGTGTAGAATGTCCCCTTCGCTCTTGAAGCTGCCGCTTTGTTGACTGCGTTGACCAGCCTAATCAGATGGCCTGACTATCTTAATGGGGTTGTGCGCTTTTGTTATCGCGGCGCAACTGCAATGGCCTTGGGTTTAAAAAAACAAAACGCTGAAAAACTCTAATAAATCAGTCACAAAGGTTCGTACTCATGTCTACAATCCGCGATGTATCCAAACAGGCAGGTTTATCTATAGCTACAGTGTCCCGTGCTTTGAGTACGCCGGAAAAAGTGTCGCCTGAAAGCCTGAAAAGGGTACAGGCCGCTATCGAAAAACTGCAGTACAGACCTAATATGTTGTCGCAAAAATTCCGCTATAACAGCGCCAATAGCATAGTGGTGCTGGTGCCTAATATAGCCAACCTGTTTTTCTCCACTGTGATCAGCGGCATTGAAAACGTGGCGCAAAAGCGTGGTTTTAATGTGTTGCTGGGAGATACCCGCGACTCTATGCAGCGCGAACAGGAGTTTATCCATTTAGTGGAGACCCGTCAGGCAGACGGTTTAATTCAGCTGCGGCCTTATAAAACCAATAACAGTTTATTGCCCAAAGCCCATGTAACAGCAGTCAATGCCAGCGGCTGTGAAAACACTCCTTATCCTGCGGTGCGTATTGATAACGTCGCTGCTGCAAAAGAAGTGATGCAGTACCTGATTTCGCTGGGACACAAGCGCATTGGCATGATCTCAGGCTTAAAAGATAACCCGCACGCCATAGACCGTATGCGTGGTTACAAAGCGGCTTTGGCTGACGCTGGTATAGAATTTGACCCTGCTTTAGTGGCCGAAGGTGACTTTACCTTGTGGTCGGGTTTAAATGCATCTGGTCATTTCAGCCGTATGGCAACACCTCCAACTGCACTATTTTGCATGAATGATGAAATGGCAATTGGTGCTATTAAGGGATTGAAAAGTAAGGGCTTCAGAGTGCCAGAGGACATCTCTGTCACAGGTTTTGACGATCTGGAATTTGCCAAATACAGCGACCCTGCATTAACCACCATAGCTCAGCCAGCTGGCAAAATAGGTGAAAAGGCTGCAGAGTTGTTGTTCCAGCTGTTGGACGGTACTCATGAAGGCAGCACTGAGTTTGTTTTACCTTATGAATTTGTTATTCGTCAAAGCACAGGGCCAGCACCACAAAATAAAAAGTAAGTTCAGAAGTCAGGTTGTACTCTGCTGAAAATCGATTTGCAAAGCGCAATGTAACCAGTTACATTTGGGGCAACTTTAGCTTTGTCAGCACAGTATTGGCCGGACTTCCCCAAGCAGACCTAAAAATATTGTGCTGGCATCCTGTTTCAGGTGTCCCTGCATGTTGTCGTTACTGCTCCAAAGCCAGAAATTCAGTGCCTGGCTGAAAAATTCAGCGCTGCCATTCTGGAGTCAGCAAGGCATTCATCCACAGACTGGTGCTGTGTACGAAAAATTTAATGCCGATCACCAGCCAGATCTCAGCGCTGTGTTTAGAAGCCGGGTGCAGGCCAGGCAAGTCTTTGTGTTTGCAGCTGCTTACCAGCAAGGCTGGTTGCCTGATGCACTGGAAAAAGTGGCAGGTATCCAGCAGTTTTTAAATCAGCATGCGAAAAAACACAGTGCTGCCGCAGGTTATGTGCATAGTCTGAATTCTGCCGGCCAGCAGCTGGATCAAAAACTGGATGCCTACGACTTCGCCTTTTTTCTGCTGTCCTGCGCTTACAGGTATCAGAGTTTTTCTGATCTGCAGGCGCTGGATCAGGCCAATAAATTACTGGAACATATAGAGCAGCAATTCCGTGCTGCGCCTGGCGGCTGGATGGAAGGGGATTACAACAGTCCTTACCGTCGGCAAAACCCTCATATGCATTTATTCGAAGCTTTTTTGGCTTTGTATCAGGCGACAAAAGACGGTAAATGGCTGGCCAAAGCCGGGCAAATTTATACTTTGTTTGAGACTGTATTTTTCCGCCCAGAGCCCGGGATTTTGCTGGAATACTTCACTGAGCAATGGCAACCGATGCCAGGAATTCAGGGCCAAATCGTTGAGCCAGGTCATATGTTTGAATGGGTCTGGTTATTACGCTGGTACCAGCAGCTGACAGGCACTCCTGTTGATCAGTATTGCGAAACCTTGTATCAAAATGGCCTGAAGCTGGGCATTGAAACCGGCTCAGGGCTGATTTATGACGAAGTATTACCCAGTGGCGAAGCAATTAAAAAGACCAAAAGACTCTGGCCTCTGACAGAGCTTATTAAAGCCAGTCTGGCTCAGGCCAAAGCCAGTTCAGACTCAGCATATAAGCTTCAGGCAGAGCAACATGCGGCTTTGGCTATAGATTTATTGTTTCGTTTTTATCTGAACTCAGATGTAACCGGTTTATATGTTGATCAGCTTGATGCAGATAATCAGATTTGTGTAGCAGACGCGCCAGCCAGTACACTCTATCATTTGATGGTCGCAGGCTTAGAAGCTCAGGCCTATTGTCAAACTCAGCAAAATGGAAAACTCTGATGTGGTCAACCGACTGTTTTAAAACCTACGATATTCGTGGCATAGTCCCAGCTCAGCTTAATGAAGGTCTGGCGTACCGTATAGGCCGGGCTTTATGTCTGCAGCTGTCCGCCAAAATCGTAGTTATAGGGCACGACATTCGTTTATCCAGCCCATCTTTAAGTGCGGCTTTAGCCCGCGGCTTGCAGGATGGTGGCGCTGATGTGATCGACATAGGTTTATGCGGCACTGAGCAAGTGTATTTTTCGGTGTTTCATTTAGAGGCGGATGCCGGTATTTGTGTTACGGCAAGCCATAATCCTGCCAATTACAACGGTATGAAATTTGTTGGTAAAGGCTCAGCGCCCATCAGTGCAGACACTGGCCTTAATGCGATTCGGGATTTAGTCGCCAGCGCAGAATTTCCTGCCCCTGTCACCACAGGAGGTTATCAGCAACAGAATACCTTACCTGCTTATGTCGAACATTTGCTGACCTACCTTGATGTCACAACTTTAAAGCCACTTAAAGTAGTGATGAACCCTGGTAATGGTGGGGCAGGGCTGGTGGTCAAGGCCTTAGCGCCTTTGTTGCCGATAGAGATAGTGCCACTGCAGTTTGAGCCGGATGGCACTTTCCCTTATGGGGTGCCCAACCCTTTGCTGGTGGAAAACCGCCTGAACACCAGTGCTGCTATTACAGCTCATCAAGCCGATTTAGGTGTAGCCTGGGATGGTGACTTTGACCGCTGCTTCTTTTTTGATGAAAAAGGCCAGTTTGTGGATGGTTACTATCTGGTGAGTTTATTGGCCAAAGCTTTATTACTAAAAAATCCGGGCGAAAAAATCATTTACGATCCGAGGCTATACTGGGCTACGCAACAAACAGTGAAAGCATCTGGTGGTGTGCCTGTGATCAGTAAAACTGGCCATGCCTATATCAAAGAAAAAATGCGCGCTGAAGATGCACTCTATGGCGGCGAAATCAGTGCTCATCATTATTTCCGTGACTTTGCGTATTGCGACAACGGCACTATTCCCTGGTTGCTTATTCTGGCCTTGTTATCTGCCACAGACCAACCGCTGTCGGCGTTAGTCGAGCAATTGCAGCAGCAATTCCCTTGCAGCGACGAGCTGAATTTTAAGGTCACAGATGCAAAAGCTGCCATAGCTGCTATTGCCGCTTTGTATCAGCCGCAGGCCTTAGAAATAGAACTGCTGGATGGCTTAGGCCTGAGTTTTACCGACTGGCGCTTTAATCTGCGGATGTCGAACACTGAGCCTTTGCTGCGGCTTAATGTCGAAACCAGAGCTGATACTAAATTATTGGCCCGCAAAATTGCAGAGCTGACTTCGGCCTTACAGCCCTTTTTGGCTTAGTTAGGCTAAAGATACAGGCTTGAGAATAAGAAAAGGGCGCTTGCAGCGCCCTTTTGTGTGTGGATCAAGTTTTAACTCTGGCTTACAACGCATTCATCACTGTCGCATGAGCCTTTAACAGACTGATGGTGTTTTGGTCCTGATCAAAGACTGAATTTAAGCCCTGAGGTTCCTGCGGTGGATCACCCAGATAGTCATCACCTTCCTGCCAGATAAAATCTGCTCTTTCAGTCCGTCCTGCTCCACCCCAGGTCCAGAAGTTCGAACCCGCGATAGCCCGGCCTGCTTTGGCTTCCTGTTCTATCAGCTGGAAAAACTCGGTGTAAAACTTATCACGCCAGACTGTGGTGGCTTCGGGCCTGTAGTCAGCGTCGTCTCTTTCTATACCAAATTCTTCCATCACCAGCGGCTTATTCATCTGATCGGCCACAGCTATATGTTGTTCTATATAAGTTTTGGAGGCGGCTAAACCTGAAGCGTAAGTCTGCTCGGCCTGCTTGATATCAAACCACAACCAGTTCTTAGGCCAGAGGTGAAAAGTCAGGTAGTCCACATAAGGCGACTGGTGAGCTTTGATAAACAAGTCCATATTATCTAAAGCGCCACGGCTGCCTTCGCTGCCGGTCGAGACCAGCTGTTGTGGGGCCAGCTGTTTAATATACTGAGCTGTATCATTCACCCACTGCACATAGACTTCAGCGTTTTCAGCACCCGCCTCACCACTGCCAGGCCTTGGTTCATTCGCCAGTTGCCAGCTCATAATAGTGGGGTCGGCTTTATAGGCAACGCCAGTCACTGTATTGTTGCGCTCTATCAATTGTTTGATAAGGCTGCGGTATAAAGCTTGTGATTCGGCCAGGCGATAGAACCGTGCTGAGTTTTGCATAAAGGCGTTCCAGTCTTTGGTTAAGTCTGGGTCCAGCACTGGCTCGCCTGTTTGCCAGGCCACGTACTGTGACATACCACCAGACCACTGCCAGAAGTTATTCAGAAACAGCACAGCTTTCATCTCGCGTTTCGCCATTTCTGACAGCAAGAAATCCAACCCTTGCCAGAGTTCTTCATCGATTTGGCCCGGTGCTGTCTGGATCGCAGGTTTTAACAACATCACCAGAGCACTGGCTTCAGAAGCCGCCAACACCCTTAAGTTAGTCACACCAGCAGCTTTTAATTGATCCAGCTCTTTGATTAAACGAGCTCTGTCACCTTTATCACCGGCAGCGCCCAAGTAAGCGCCATACCAGAAATTAGTACCAACAAAATAATAAGGTTTGCCCGCTAACTGAAACTGCTTACCTTTCACCTGCACAAAAGCTGAAGGCGCTGCAGAGTCTGTAGCTACAGTAACGTTTTCGGAGACTGGTGCTTTGCCACAGCTGGCTAAAGTAGCCAGCAGCATAAGCCCCAACAAAGTTTTCAACGATTTCATTTTGCCGCTCCTGCCGTAGCTGTCTGTTGTTCACCAGCCCGGAAAGGTACTGCAGGTAATCCTGCACTGTTGTATAAGTTGGCGTAGGTGTAATCTGCCCAGCCAAAACGGATAGAGACAGGGATTTTCACTTGTTCGCTCCAGACCAGCACCTGATCAGTGCCCAGCAGTTTGGCCTGAGCGTTATGGTATTTGCCGTCATGTCCGGCAATAGCAAAGCCAAGTAACTGATCGCCTTTGACTGAGAGTCCAGTGCCAACCTGATCAAAGGTTAAACGGAAGCCTGAATCCCGGACTCTGATGCTTTTTAACACCGGGCCTGAATACAGCACATCTTCACCATAAACCACGGCGCGGGCCGCCAGATACAAACGCTCTGCTACAGGTTTTTTCCGGCGTGGATGCACGTCTTCTATATCACCTAAGTCAGTGATCACTGCCATAGCGGTTTGTGGCAGGGCCAGAGTTTTAGTTTGAGCTTCACGTAACTCAGCCCAGTTACTCTCCATAGGGTAAGGCTGAGGTTTCATATAACTGGCAAGCTGCACATATAAAAACGGCAAAGGTTGTTGCCAGTGCTGACGCCAGCTTTGAATTAAGGTACTGAATAACTTGTGGTAATACGCAGGTTTATCGCCATTACTTTCGCCCTGATACCAAATCACCCCTTTTACGGCGTAAGGCATCAGTGGTTTGATCATGGCATTAAAGAGTACACCAGGTTTCCAGTTCAGGAATTTTACGTCCGGTAATTGAGGTTCAGCGTCATTTTTATAACGCCAATCACCTTCCAGATTAAGTTGGCTTGCATCGGCTTTTAACCACAACTGACCGGCGCGGCCTACTGAGACTTTATTGTCCCAGCTGTTGATCACCCGAAGCGCTATCAGGTTGTCACCGGCTTTTAACAGCCCTGCTGGTAACTTAATTTCAGTGGTAGAGTCAGCCCAGCTTTCTTCGGCCACTTGTTGACCATTGACAAAAATACGGCCAATTTGATTGATATCACCAAAAAACAGCGAGGCTTGAGCCGGCGCTTTTTCCAGTTTTACGGTTTTGCGTAACCAGACAATATCACTCAAGGGTTTGGTATTAGGTAAGCTCACATTTTGCCACTGACTGTCATCTGTGGCTGGTTCAGCCAGTTTGAGCTGTTCAACACCGGTATTGCTGGCAATCAATTGCCATTTTTGCTGATCTTTTTGTTTGTTCTCTTCGATACGTTGTTGCCATACTTCAGGCTGGGCTTGCATATCAGCTGCATCTTTTTCATAACCAGGCACATTGAGCAGCGCCTGAGCCGGAGTCCAGGCTTCGGCTGCTGTGCCGCCCCAGGTGGCATCAATTACACCTACAGCTACGCCTTTTTGCAGATGATTTTGTTTAGCAAAAAACCAGCCAATAGCAGAGAAATCAGCCACTGTTTCAGGTGAAGCCACTATCCAGCTGGCTGCCGGAACAGGCTGATTGGGTAAAGCTGATAAGGTTTTGGGTAAGGTATAAAACCGTATTTGTGGCAACTTGCTGTCTTGCACTTCCTGTTGCCAGTTTTCAGTTTGAGCACCCAGTTTCCATTCCATATTGGACTGGCCAGAGGCAACCCAGACTTCGCCTAGCCAAACATCGTCAAAGCTGATGTTTTGGCTTTTTGTTTTGACCTTAAGCTGATAAGGCCCACCAGCAGGCTGAGGTTTTAATGTTGCCAGCCATTTGCCATTGGCATCGGCTTGCACTGAGGTTTTACCTTGTGCCAGTTCCACTTCTACAGTGTCACCTGCTTTGGCCTGGCCCCAGATTTTCAGATCCTGGTCACGTTGCAGCACCATATGGTCGGCAAAAAGTGCCGGTAAGGTGAGTTCGCTTGCCATCAGGCTTGTGCTTATCAAGCTCATAAAAATCAAACAACTATGGAGTAATTTAGACATCAGTGTGCTCTTTTTCTGGTTAGCTGCTCAAGCAGTTCAATGCATTAAACTGGTCTTAAAAATGGAAAAAAACAAGCCGGACTAAAGTCTAAACTGAAGTCCGGCTGCGTTTTGCTTAGAAACGTGCTCTTAACCCTAAGGTATAACGACGCTCATAAATGTTCTGATTGATTTTCAGACTTTCCCATTGCAGATAACTTTCTTCGTACTCTTCAGTCAGGTTGGTACCCTGAGCAAAGACAGTAAAGTTGTCTGTAATGTCATAACTGACGGACGCATCCACATATGCTGTTGGCTGCTGCCAGAAACCAAAGTCAGCCTGACCCCAGACATTGACAGGGTACTGTAAACGCTTGCTGCGGTAGTTATGAGCAATACGAGCCTGGAAGCCGTCTTTTTCATACCAGATAATAGAGTTGGCAGAATGCTCTGAGTTATCCGAAATAGGCAGAGTTTCGCCGTAGTAATCTTTGCTGGCACTTTCGCTTGGCGCATAAGTGTAGTTAAAAGTAACACCAAAACCGCTCCAGAAATCTGGCAGGAAATCAAAGGCTTGCTGGTAACCAAACTCGATACCATCAATAGTGCCACCCTGACCATTTTGTTTGGTCTGGGTAGGTACTGCAGGGTTACGCACTACGCCATCAGAATCAGGTATATCAGAACGCAGCACAGTACCTGTCTCAATAAAGGACTCGATGTCCATACGGAAAGCGCCCAGGCTTAACAAACCACTGGAGCTGAAATACCATTCCAGACTGATATCAAAGTTGTCAGAGCGCCATGGATCCATCATAGGGTTACCATTGGACTGAGCTTGCTGAGCTAAAAACAAACTGGAGTTGTTTGGATCTATAGTACGGGTGACTGATAAACCTAAACCTAAATCGTCGGTATTGAGCGCTGTCATAGTTTTGGCATAAGCAGCCCGTAGTTTCAGTTCGTCTGTTAAATCAAAAGAGATATTAAAAGATGGCAGTACATCTGTGTAATCTCTGTCGGTAATCACATCACCTGCATCAGATAAAGGTGTACCTGAGATACCTTCGTAATCCACACCATCTACTGTCACTACTGAGGTTGCGCCCAGAATATTCTGTACCACATTCAGTTGTGTTTTAATCACCTGCACGCCAAGGTTACCGCGGAAAGGCAGATCTAAAGCGCTGATATCTCCTTCAAAATTAGCCTGAGTGTAGACAGTGCTGGTTTTCTCTTCGACATCATAAGAGTCAGCTGGGTTTTTCTGACGGACATTGCCGCCGTATAAGGCATTCTGGAAACCCAAAGCATCATCCATCACTTTAGGATCAATAAAATACAAACCCTCTGAAGGTAAGCCTGTGACAGGGCCAAAATCGCTGATTTGTTTTACCCAACCAGCAGGTAAACCAGAAAACGGCTGCAAAGCGGCAATAGACAAGCCGGTGTCAGGTAAACTTGAGGCTGGATCTTTCCATTTGGCATACACTGTTTTGCCAGCACTGGAGGTAAAAGGTGAGACTAAATCATAAGTAAAACGGGTCACATCACGTTTGGCATAACGCACACCAAAATCGACAGATGTTAAGTTTTCCAGCTCAAAGGCATAACTGCCATCTGCTCTTAAAATATCTAAGTTGGCTTCGTCATCTGAGTTGTGTTCAGAGTACGTAGAGACCAGACCGTAATTGGCCATATTGCTTGTGTCGACCCCTATGTTCCAGTCTGGATGTTCGCCTCGGTAATCGATAGAAACCGGAATATAGTAATACAGAGGTAAACCATTGCTGCCGAGTAACGGCTGGCCATTGGCTTGTGTAATAGGTAAACCCTGAATACCACCTGGGTTCACTGCCACAGGGCCATTACCAAAATCGGCGTCTGCACCTACCTGAGATAAACCATCATTTAAGTAAGAATCTGCAAAGTTTTTCGTACGCTCTGCTGTGGCTTTGCCATGTAAATAACGCACTGAGCCTTTAAATCTGTCGCCGTTGTCATAGTCCAGTTGCAGATTAGTATTCAGTGATTCGCGGTAATCCACTTCGCTGCGTGAGTAAGCATTTAAACCACGGGATTCTAAATCAACAGACTCTACCGCATAAAAACCCGGTGCTACTTCAGTGGCCGCGTCTGGTTTAAACCAGCCCCAGTTTTGCCAGGCATTGTGTGCCACTATGCCGGAAGCACGGTCAAACTGATCCATGTCGGTGTAAAACACATCAGCAGTTAAGGTTAAAGTGGAAGACAACTCGTACTGGAACGAAGAAGTTAAGCCTAAGCGCTCACGCTCAACAAAACGGTTCATAGCGCTGTGGCTTTGGAAGCTGAAAAAAGTGTCCGTGGTATCACCGTCACCATTGACATCTGCAGCACCCTGAGGCCAGGCCCAGCTTTCGCCCGCTAAACCCCACCAGCCATCATTTTGTGCGCCGTTGCGGTAATTGGCTAAGTTAGAGTTGGAGTAAGTAGCAGAAAAAGCCGCGCCCCATTTTTCGGCGTTGTAACCAGCAAACATACTGGTTTTGTCGTCCACTTCTTCAGTGTAAGAACCATAAGTGCCTTCAGTGGCGCCTACCAAAGTCCAGCCTTCTTCCAAATCAAAAGGTCTGTGGCTTTTCAGGTTGATGGTGCCGGAAATACCACCAGCTAAAGTGCTGGCAGTAGGGGACTTTAATACGTCGACACCAGAGATCAATGACGAAGGAATATCAGTAAAGTCAGGTTGTACTGTGGTAATAGAACCTGCACTTAAAAATTGTTCGCCGTTCAGCAGAGTGGCAACTTGTGGCATACCACGCACATTGACTGTTGAACCTTCACCTGCAGAGCGGCGGATTTGTACGCCGTTAATACGCTGTAAGGAGTCGGCAATAGTAGTGTCAGGCAGCTTACCTATGTCTTCAGCCACTATAGAATCAACGACCTGGTCTGAGTTACGTTTAGTGCTGATCGAGGCGACTTGTGATCCTTTGACGCCTCGCACCAGAATTTTTTCAATCTGTGCATCTTCGGCTTGAGTTTGTTCTGCTTGCTGAGCCTGAGCATAACCTGCACTCATAGCCAATACGGAGCTGATGCTTAAGGCCAGAGCACAGCGCTTAAACTGGTTGTGGGAATTGTTCATATCTCTTTGTCCTGTTGACTGGTCGGGCTCTTTTGCAAGGCAAGACAGCAGGCACCTTCTCCGCTAAGACAAAGTGGTACAGCATGCAACACAAAACACCCGTTGTATTTCTAGTTTATGTAACAGTGAAACTTCACAGTCAGGTTTTACACTTTAACTGATGGTAACCGGTTACATTTTAATTTAAACCTTCCCCAAGGTTTCTAGAATGTAGTGCATGCGAAAATTTTACACAACTGTCTGGTGAATTTTTTTTCATCGTAGCTGGCCTTGTTAAGCAATAAGTTATGTAGAAAATGATTAATTATCAATTGCTTATTATTTGGTGTTGCGACTGATTTTTAACTGCTTCAGCTATATCTAATTGATAGTGTTTTGGCAAAGGCGAGGGGCTGGATAACTGGTTCTCTTTACAAAAAAGCTGTTAAATTTGTAACCGGAATCATTGGGGCTGAAGCACTGCTTTATCAATCTGACGCTGTTAGGCCCATCAGAGCCGCCTGATGTTAGTCAGAGCTAAAAGAAATGATTCAGAGGTTCCATCTGTGGATGCAGTATTCTGATCACAAAAATATCTTTATCACGTTTTCGGTAAAAAATAGTGTGGCGCTGGTGATCATGCCAACGTACCCCAACAGCTATTTCCGGACAGTCATGTCCCATCAATGGAGAGCTGAACAGAAGGTGGAAGGTATTTTCCAGTTGGCTGGTGTATAGGTCTGCCTGACCAACACCGAAATTAAGCAATGTATATTCATAGATAGCTGTGAAATCCTCGTTAACACTGTAATTCGCCCAAAGCTAATGTCCATTACAAAACCGTAAGCCAAGATAATGGTCTATAAATTATTACCTGTGAGGTTATTTTTTGTAGGCCTAAATAACCAACGGTGTGCGTATGCCGACCTTACCTCAACCCACTCCTCACCATAGGCAATATCTTGCAACCTTTGGTGTCAGTTCTTGCCCTTCACCCCGTGGGGCATTCGTAGCTTTCCCAAAACTTCTGAAGAACACCAAATGGCGCAGTTCGCCTAAACTGCGCCAGATTATTTATGTCAGCCACTAATCAAGAGTTGTTCCAGATCATCAGTCAAGCTACAGACTGACTTTGGCTGAACTGCAGAGCAGTTATCCTGCTATTGCCCGCCGTACTTTGCAGCGTCATATTGCCAAGCTGATTGATGCCGGACAAAGCAAAGCTGTGGGGGAGGGGCGGGCCAGACGTTATTTTGTGTTTACGCTCAATCCCATTGCTGTAGCCACGTAGTCAGACCAAGTCAGCCAGACTGACAGCTTTCCGGCTTTTAGTCCGTTATCTGCCGTTGTTCAGTGCTAACTTGTGCCCGCTTACCTTTCTGGATGTTCCGGAACAAGCCTACAGCAGGGCCACTTTGAGCCTGTACGAGCTGAGTTGTGGATCACAAATACGCATCAAACCGGGTTGAATCTCAAAATGTCAGATAAATGAGAAACAAGGTGGGTTGTTGTGCACAAATGCACTTCCTGTCTGAACGCCCGGAGTTAACCCAAAGCACTCCTAA
Source organism: Rheinheimera sp. MM224 (assembly GCF_947090785.1). Lineage (NCBI taxonomy): Bacteria > Pseudomonadati > Pseudomonadota > Gammaproteobacteria > Chromatiales > Chromatiaceae > Rheinheimera > Rheinheimera sp. MM224. The sequence continues at coordinate 3,988,729 of NZ_OX352320.1, read as the reverse complement.
CCATAGGCAATATTCTTCTGCTAACTGGTACTTGCTCGCCGTTGTTCATTAGTAAAAAACCTGTGCTGGCAGCTGTGTTTTGCTGGGCTGTGGATTTTTCTAAGGCGGCGATGCAGTCGGTGTTCACCACGTAGGAGCGATGCACCCGCAAAAAAGTGCTGGGTAGCTGGCTTTCCAGTTCTTTTAAATTGCCGCTGTAAAGTATGGGTTTTTGGTCGCTGAAAAACAGTTCGGTGTAATCGCCTGCGGCTTTGCAGTACACCAAAGTGTCGGTGGAGACAAATTCGACTTTGCCAGCGCTGCTGATTTTTAGTTTATGCGGCGTTTGTTTTTGGCTTAGCTGATCCAGCTTGAGTTGCAGCTTCGCCACTTGCTGCTCTTCGGTTTTTCTTCTGGCTTGTTCTTTACTAAGTTCCTGTGCCTGTTGCACAAATAAAAAGCCTAAAACTAAGCTTATCAGGTAATAAAACACACTGTCGTGAAAACGGCCCAGGCTAAGCTGGATGGCGGCGCTGAGCAGGCTGTACACCAGCAGAAATAACCATAACTTTTTGGACTGCTGTTGAGTTAAGCGATAGGCGATAAGCAGTGTGGAAAGCAGCGCTGGCATCAAAATAGCCATAGAGGTTTTAGTGTCAAAGCCTGGAACCAGCAGCACAGCAGCCAGAGTTAAGGCTATTCCGCCGCCAATCCAGAGACCGCGATGTTGCTCTGCAAACTTGAGCACATTGTAAACCCACAGGCAGCAGCCAAAGCCCAGCGCTAAAGACACAATCAGCAGTAGCCGCACATCGTGCATAGGGTAGGCATAGCTAAACATATAGCGGGATAATTCGGCTAGCAGCTGATTGGCGGCGAAAAACGCCATCAGAAAAAACAGCAAATGAGACTGCCTGCGATAGGGGTTAAAGCTGGATACGGCAAAATACAAGGCGCCCATCATCAGCGCGCCCAGTGGAATAAGCGATATCCAGTTATCTTGCCAGATTGAATCGGCTTGCAATGCATAAGAGCCAAGCCCGATAAAGTGAATGGGGGCTTTGAGCTGCAAAAAGCCGTGATGCGACGACAGCTGCAGTATCAGTTCGTTGTGTTTTTGCGTTAACAAAGCCGGCGGCAGATAAAAGCTGGTGTCCATTAATCCGGCAAATTCTTTGTTGGCCGACAGACTGGGTGTGCCATTTTGGCCCAGATAGTGGCCGTTAAAAAACACCCGGCTGGACGTTTTGGCATACACATAAATGGCATAAGGCTGGTCGTTTTTTAGCACCTGGTCCGGCAGTTCAAGCTTAGCCCTTAGCCACAGCGCCTTGTTTTGGGGGTCTATTTCAGCGGCCGTTATTGTGCTGCATCCCGGTTCATTAAATGCCGGTGGCGTCTCGTTGTCTGTGGTGACAGGGCAAACTATAACTTCGTTATGGCTAATGGGGATCACGGTCTGAGCCAACGCGTTGCAGCAACAGATGGCAACAAGCGCTAAGCATTTCAGTAGCAGTAGTAAATAGTTCAGAACAGCCTCTCTACAATCTATTCGTTTTTAGCATCACCGCTTATAGACCCTTTGATACCGCTTATCGGCCTTCACCGAAAAAGCCCTGCCGCCAGTAGATTAACAGCTGCAAACTCAGCCAGAAGCAGCAATAGTCAGGGCTGGTTAGCTTCAACCGAGCGATGAAAATAAAGGGAATCAACATATGAAATTCAGATACTTAGTTACCATAACCACTTTGCTGCTGAGTTGCACGCACTCTTCGATGGCAAGCACAACTCAACCTACGGTCTTTGCCAATGAAAAAAGTATTGTGTTTGAAAATGACGGCCAAAAAGTAGCTGCTTATGAGGGCAGTATTCAGGTGCCTGAAAATCGCTCTAAGCCAAATAGCCGCCTTATTCCGGTGAAATACATCCGGTTTCCGGCCACAGGAAAACAGGCTGGTTCGCCTATTATTTACCTTTCCGGCGGCCCTGGTGGTTCTGGTATTCAAGCCGCTAAACATCCTAACTTTCGTTTTCCGCTTTTTATGGCATTACGTGAGTTTGGTGATGTGATAGCGCTGGATCAGCGTGGCACCGGTGTTTCGGATATCACACCTGAATGTGTGTCCAGCCACAAAATACCAGCCACTGAAGTCTTCACTGACGGCGAAGTCGAACAGCTTTATAAAAAAGCGGCCAAAGAATGCGTTGAATTCTGGACCCAAAAAGGCGTGGACGTCTGGGGTTATACCACCAAAGAAAGTGTGCAGGATTTGAATGATTTAAGGCAGCATTTTAAGGCCGATAAAATTACCTTGTGGGGCATTTCCTATGGCAGCCACCTTGCGCTGGCCAGCCTGAAATACATCGAACAGTATATTGATAAAGTGGTGATCGCCAGCGCTGAAGGCCTGGATCAAACCGTGAAATATCCGGCCCGTACCGATGAGTATTTTGACCGCTTGCAGCAAGCTATTAACCAGCAACCTGCTGCAGCCAAAGCCTATCCGGATGTCAAACAACTGATCCGCCGTGTGCATGCCAAACTGGAAAAACAACCTCTTGCTTTGAGCATTCCACAAGAAGATGGCAGCGAGTTTAAATTGCTGTTCCAGCGCAGTCATCTGCAAGGGTTTGCGTCAGCCATGATTGCCGATCCAGACCGTGCAGTGCCTATGTTACTCAGCCTGTATCAAACGCTGGATCAAGGCAATACCGACGTGTTAATGGCTATTTTGAAACAAGGTTATATCACTGATGATCCGATCTCTTTTCGTGTGATGTCTTTTGCGATGGATATTGCGTCTGGTATAACAGAGCCGCGGTTAAAGCTGGTGAATGAACAGGCGAAAACTGCCTTGTTAGGTAAAGCGCTGAATTTCCCTATGCCACAGCTGAACAAGGCGGTTGCAGGTTTAGATTTGGGCGATGAATTCCGCGCTCTGCCTCAGAGCAAGGTGCCAACTTTGCTGCTGACAGGCACATTGGATGGCAGAACTTATATTCAAAGCCAAAAAGAAGCCACAGCGGGTCTGACCAATTTAACTCAGGTGATGGTGGTGAATGCCGGACATAACTTGTTTATGTCGTCACCTAAAGTGACCGAAGTGATTAAAGACTTCTTAAAAGGAAACAAAGTGAGTACCAAAGAAATTCAGGTGGAACTGAAGCCTTTTGTGGCGGATTAGTTAAGCCTTATTGGCCGATAAAAACTGGCGCAGTTTAACGAACTGCGCCACTGGCCCACTTCCAGAGCGTACACACAATTTGCTTCAGATTGACAGGAATTAACACCAGCAAGGCGCTGCCTTCTGAAAACCTGGGGTTGAGCTGGCAGTAAAAGGCAATTTCTGCTTTGTTGCTGGCTTTTAAGCTTTGTACTTCGTCGTCACTGTAATTGGTGGAGCGGCCTACGGTTTTTAAGCAGGCGAGGTTTCGCCACTGGCTTGGCTCTGCGTCAGGCACTAGGGCCTGATACAGCTGAATTTCGGTTTCTGTCATGGCGGGGTTGGGGTAAATAAAGGCGACTTTTTTACCCATAGCGCGGTACATGGCCGGGCTTAGCATGGTGTCGAGGTAATACAGGTTGTGATTGATATGGCTTAGCCAGGTTTTCAGCGCCCATAAAAATGAAAAGGTAAAAGTGTTGTTATTGCCTCTGTAGCTGGCCAGAAAAGCGGCCGATGCACCCATCACTATGCTGTTGTCAGTGTTTTTGCGAAAGGTCAGCAAGCAGTAGCCAACCAGTTGATCCTGCTGATAAAACAGCCTTACACAACGCTGATAGAAAGCTGGATTATTAAAGTAACGCTGAAAATAAGCCTGACTATCCACGCCTTTAAAGCTGCTGCCAATCAGCTCGGTGATCTGGCTTGTTTCCAGTGCATTCAGCCAGTTTTTAGTGCTTACTTTGTCAATCTGATAATGCTTCATGCCGCTTTATACCGCTGCCCGCAGTGAAAACCACAACATAACAAAGCTGGTTGGAAAGTACGAGCTTGCTCTGGTTTATCCCTGAGTGTTTCTCGCTGCATTTTACAAAGACATGCACTATCTACTGTTTTAACCTAAAACAGTGGAAGTTATCGAAGCTAAACCAAAACTTGTGCGGCACAGAGTTTTCTGCGAAAAATGCTTATCCGGCTGATTTTTCTGGTAAACCTTTTACATCGAATTGACGTAAACTAAGTTCACTTAGCCAGAAGAGTAATAAATCTGCGATGCGTTATATCAACACCCCCAACTATGATCATAAGCAAAACGACAAAATTGGCATTTTGCTGACTAATTTAGGCACACCTGATGAGCCAACTCCTAAGGCGCTGAAGCGTTATCTGAAGCAGTTTTTATCAGACCCGCGTGTTGTGGAAGTACCGCGTTTATTGTGGTGGCTGATTTTAAATTGCGTGATATTGCAATTCCGGCCACGTCGCTCGGCCAAAGCTTATGCCACTGTCTTTACCGAACAAGGCTCGCCGCTGTTGTTTAATACCCAGGCGCAAAGTGATGCTATTGCTGCCCAGCTGCAGCAACAAGGCATGCAGAATGTGGTGGTTGATTTTGCCATGCGTTATGGCAACCCAAGTTTTGATACTGTGCTGGATAAAATGTTCGCTCAGGGCGTGCGTAAGTTGCTGGTGTTGCCTTTGTATCCACAGTATTCGGGTTCTACTTCAGCTTCGACCTTCGATGAGCTGGCCGCTAATTTTATGCGTCGGCGCTGGTTACCTGATTTACGTTTTATCTCGCATTATCCTGACTACGCCCCTTTTATTCGTGCCGCTGCTGAGAAAATTCGTCAGCACTGGCAACAACATGCTCAGGCCGACAAACTGATTTTGTCTTACCATGGCATCCCAAAACGTTATTTACTCAATGGCGACCCTTATCACTGTGAATGCTACAAAACCTCGCGTTTAATTGCTGAGGAGTTGGGGCTGACGAAAGATCAGTATCTCACTACTTTCCAGTCGCGTTTTGGCCGCGAAGAATGGCTAAAACCATACACAGATGAAACCTTAAAGGCGTTGCCAGCTCAAGGCGTAAAAAGCGTTCAGGTATTTTGCCCCGGTTTTGCCGCTGACTGTCTGGAAACTATTGAAGAAATTGGCGAAGAAAATAAGGAGTATTTCTTACATGCTGGTGGTGAGCGTTACGAATACATCACAGCACTGAATGCCGAGCCCGCTCATATCGATGCACTCTGTCAGCTGATTAAAGACAATCTGCACGGCTGGCAAGTAGAGGCTGATGCTGAACGTGTGGTTCGGGCTGAGCAGTTGAGGGTGGAGAAGTATCCGGGGTAGGTTAAGTGGATTGTTGAAACGGCAGAAGAGATTGAATGCCAAAAACACAAAAACCACCTGAAAAGGTGGTTTTGATGTTTTGTGGTGACGCAGCCGGAGTACTCGGCGCTTCGGGTCGTCTCCGTAAGAGAAAACGTTCACAAACGTTCCTGAAGCTGCTACTCATCTAGAAGAGAAGTTAGACTGATTACCCTAAAGCTAAAAGGTATTTCGTATGCAGGGCAAACTATCATTACACGCCTACGCCAATGGCGGTTGGAGTATACAGCTTGTGCTTTTTCGCCTTCACTTGGAGTTCTGTAAATAAGTGCACTAATTAAGAGATGGATTAGCTTGAGTGGGAATTGCAAATAAAAAAAGGAGGAGCTTTCTTAAAGCTCCTCCTTAAATGGTTGGTCTCGATCCTTCTCGGGACTAGCCTCAGTCAGAAGGGGAGACCGTTTTTTTCTGTAGTAACAGTGATTTATTGGGAAATCACTGTATTAATAAGTTAATCTGTTAAACAGTATAACAGAATTCGAGTGTAGGACAAGAATGCGGTTAGATTCCAGAATCCAAAGAGAAGGTCTTCAAACTCAGCAGCTGTTTTTTATCGAATGCTGGTCAAGCTTAACTAGCTTACATAGCATAGATTCTGACCGAGTTACTTATAATAACGCTTTAAACGCAACCATTGAACTACTTGAACTATATACTCATGGCGATAAACACAAGGCTGCAGATAAGCGCAGTCATGTGATGACAGAACTGCTAGAAATTCTTAAGTCTGATTTGTGCTTTACTGATGCAGGGTTTAAGGAGCTGACAAGCCAAATAATATCCCTCTGTGACAATAAAGATCTTAAAGATCACAATAGTAGCCCTATCGAAAAAAAACGCTTTTTGATTAGTAGTCTTCTCACTCAGCTTAAAGAAAAAATCCTCTCTAATTATAGAGCAATAGCAATTGATGCTTTACGTGACAGACTCCTTGGCGGTGAGAAGCACGACACTGATACTTTGGGTGAAATTTACAGTACAACTAATTTACTTATAAGCACACTTTCGACACTGGGAATGCCGATTTCTGAATGCTATTTGCTATCACGGAACTATCTTCGAGAGAGAACTGATACATTTCAAAATCAATTCCAGTCTTTCACTCAGAAGATTACAGCAGGAGAGCGTCAAATAACCATCACTCTGAGACTAATCAGTGAACGCTTATATTCACTTATTGAAGGTGCTGGACAGTCATTTGAGTTCAAAAATTGCAGATTCGAACAAATCCCATCTGATAAAAATAACATGGTGTCAGTAGACATAGTCGTTACAGCAATTTCATTCAGTGCCGCTCGCCAAATTGCGGAGTCAGAGCTATACGGAGCGCTGGATGTTATTGCATACATGATGGGACGAGACGAGATTAAAATAGAAAAAAATACCGAGCATTTACCATAGAAAATGGTAACGAACAGACTAAAATACTGCCACATTTCGATAAACAACTTGTTAATGCATCTGACCGTCTCAGCTTGGATGAATTTTCTCTATATATAAGAACTATGTCCAAGTTGTATAAAAATGCTGAGATACATACAGTTCGTAAGGTCAGTTCAGCCTTTAGGTTCTTTAGAAATGGAGTATTGACAGATGGAACGCCTGAGAGTCGTTTTACAGCGTTCTGGTCAGCTTTAGAGTCTCTAACTTTGGGGGTTTCTAATGAGAGCCTTACTCACGATGCTCACGTAATACACTCGGTTTTGCCTTGCATAGGGTTAGACTACCCAGTTAAACAATTATTTGCTTTAAGAGGTGTAGCAAAAGCACTTCAGTGGGAGCCATTCCTGATCGATGGGCTGGAGGTTGACCTAAGAACGCTAAACCTAGCGGAACTCTACTGCACTTTAAAGTCACAAGCGACAGTCGACGAGTTGAATAGTCGTTTAGCCCAGCACCCATATGCGAAATATCGATTCAGTCAGCTAATTGAATTATGTCAAACACCTTACAAACTTGGCCTAAAAATTCAAAAGCATAGAGCAAAAGTAGAAATGCAAATTCATAGGATATATCGCACTCGAAACGCCATTATTCACAATGCTGCAACTCCAGACAGGCTAGAAATGCTTATAGTTAATTTAGAGCATTATCTGAGAAGTACATTAAATTCGATGGTTTATATGATGGATAGCGCACCTACAATTTCCTCGCCAGAAGAAGCATTTAACAGATATCAATTTCAAGCAGAGCAGATACTGATTGAATTAGATCCGTCTCTAGGCGTTAAGCTGAAAGAGAGAGAATCAAAAACTAAGCAAATTATTAATGGTAACGTTATTACTAAAGACGAACTTTTAATCAAATGGCTGCAGATGCACAATTAAACGCTTGCAGAGGTAGAGGATAATCAACCAAGAGTATCAGCTATAAGACATGCTATAAATCTGCTATAAAATTTTCTTCTAGGCATAAAAAAGGCCTCGCTTTTCAGCTAAGGCACTGATTTACATCGCGCAACTGCTAGGAGTGTTCACCCAATCCTCGGGGGAGCTTGCCTTGCAGGCCAGCTAAAGCTGTCCAAAAACGTTCCAGACGTTTTTGTCGAACGGGCGCGTTCAAATCGGACAGGGTGCCAAAAACACAAAAACCACCTGAAAAGGTGGTTTTGATGTTTTGTGGTGCACCCGCCGCGATTCGAACGCGGGACCTCTGCCTCCGGAGGGCAGCGCTCTATCCAGCTGAGCTACGGGTGCGCAACGGCGGCCATTTTATGGGGCTTTGTGGTTATTGTCCAGCCAGCATTTGGCCTAATTCTGTCGTTGCGGTTTGAGGGCTTAAAAATTAACCAACATCTTGTTCAACAGCTGCTTTCAGCGCAGATCCTGTGGCTTTGTCCCAAAGGCAACACAATTCCCTATTTGTCATCTTGTGTGGCTGCCAAAAATATGTAACTTTCAGTGGCATGGGAAGATGTTGATTTCACTGCAAAACAGCGTGAGGTCAGACAAAAGTGTGGTGTGCTGGCGTTGGACGTCCGGTTTGGGGTTGAGGTGGGTATGGAGCCAGTAAAGGGTAAAGTGTATCGGCCTGCTTTGGGGCTGATGTTTGATGACAAGGTGATAGCTGCATTTTCTGGCCTGTGGCGCTGTTTAGGCCAGACTGATTTTAGTACTGCAGTGATGGATGTGCTGGATGCGGTTTGTCCTACCGATTCCTGTGGTGTGCTGGTGTTTTACCGGCAGCGTAAGCCTTTGAGTTTATTGCATCGTTTTAACCCTGTTGACCGTAAAGTGTCGGCTGATATTTATTCCACCGGGCCTTATGCGCTTGACCCTCAGTACCGGCTGTTTTTAGCGGGTTGTCCTACCGGAGCTTATTGGCTGCGTGATGTGGCGCCTGATGATTTTTACTCCAGTGAATACTACGAAACCTTTTATTCCAAAACCGGTGTGGCCGATTCTATTGATGTGTTGTGGCGTATTGATGAGGACTCGGCGCTGGTGTTTTTTATGCAGCGTAATATCCATAGCAGTGAATTTACTGCCGCCGATTTAACAGCGCTGAATATGGTGTTGCCGATTTTATCTGAAGCTTTAACTAAACATTATCAACTGGCGGCTGCTTTGCCGCTGGCCAATCCGGATGATAAAACTCACCAGCAGGTGGAATGTACCCTAAGTCATTTTGCCAGTTCTTTGCTGACTAAAAGAGAGCGTGATGTGCTGCTTTATATGCTGCGTGGCTATTCGTCGGCTTTAACGGCTGAGAAGCTAAATACCTCAGACGGCACAGTGAAAATTCACCGCAAGAATATTTACCGTAAGCTGGAAATTGGCTCACAGGCTGAGCTGTTTTCGTTATTTATCAACTGTATTCCTTTTGCCCGGCCTGAAGAGAATACCGATCCATTAGAACTCTACCAGCAAAGCCATCGTCACTAAGCTTCATTGATAAGCAGTGTTTAAAAAATAAACTACTGCTTTCTGGGTAGCCTTTGTATCTGTCTATCCGTTCTGTACCACCTGCTTCTACCCCCAACAGGATATATAAGCTTTGGCTTTTACTCTCTATTATCAAAGTGAAATCAAAACCAGACCAGGGCAGTAATAGCAAAGGCACACAGAGGCCGGTTGTTACCAGACAGACCCTATAAAAATAATAATCACAGGCGGACATGGACCTGTAGCAACAAGCCGGAGTTAACAACATGACACAACAGAAGCTGAAATGCCTGCGCCGTTCCGCTTTGGCTGCGCTAATTACCGCAGCCCTTAGCCAGAATATGGCGTATGCCGATTTATCCGTAGGTTCTATTTTTGGTCAGACCGAAAAGGGTGTGACTATTTCGGTGAAAAACTTACAAACAGGTTTAAAACGCGAACTGACCTCAGACAACAGTGGCCGTTTTAATTTCTCCCAGTTACCCAGTGGTCGTTATCAGGTGGTCGCCAATGGCGTGACCCGTGAAGTGAATGTCGCTATAGGCACTGGTACACCGGTGAATTTCAGCGAAGAACCTACTGAACGTATCTCAGTGGTAGGTTCGACCATCAGCCCTATTGATACCTCTTCCGTGGAGTCGAGCACTGTCTTTACTGCCGCTCAGATGGAACGTTTACCTGTAGGTCGTGATATCAGCGATGTAGCTTTATTAGCGCCCGGCACAGTGCGGGGCGACAGTGGTTTTGGCAAGCTGGCTTCTTTTGGTGGCTCTTCAGTGGCTGAAAACGGCTACTACATCAATGGTTTTGATGTCACCAATGCCCGTACTTTTTTATCTTATGGCCGTGTGCCTTTTGACGCCATCGGCGAGCAGGAAGTGAAAACCGGTGGTTTTGGTGCTGAATATGGCCGCGCTTTAGGTGGTGTGGTCAATATAGTCACCAAACGTGGTACCAACGAGTGGAAATTTAATGGCTCAACTGTCTGGTCTCCTGCCGATTTAGCAGCATCAGGTCGTGATGTGGTCAGCCGTAGCGGTGAAGAAGGCGAGCGCAGTTATTACTCGGCTTACCGTTCGGCAGATGAGCAAGATGAGTTGTCTTATAGCTTGTCCGGTGGTGGTGCTATTGTGCAGGACAAGCTGTTTTTTTATGGTTTGCTGGAAGGCAAAAAAGACAGTTTTGATTCATACAGCAGTGATCGCAGCACTGCAGGTGAAAACACCTCACCTAATGGCCTGGCTAAGTTCGACTGGTACATTACCGACAACCATATTCTGGAAGTGACAGGTATTCGTAATGTAGAAGAAACCGACTACACAGAATACCTGAACCCGGACGATAGCTATTTCACCGGTCAGCATGGCAATGAACGGGTGCGTTACACCGAACGTAATGGCGGCGAAATTCTGATTGGTAAATACACAGGTCATTTAACTGAAGATTTTACAGTAGGTGTTTTGGTTGGGCGTTTAACTAACGACTCAGGTTACATTACGCCAGATCCGCTGGCGGGCGATGATTGTCCTTTAGTGGATATTTACGATCAGGACACAGACGATGTAATAGATGTGGGTTGCTGGAACAATATCGACGTGCGTTCGCTTGAATTTGGCCCTGACAACGACGAGCGTAAAGCGCTGCGTTTAGATGCTGAATGGCGTATTGGTGAACATACCTTACGTTTTGGCTACGACGACGAAACCTTCACGTCCCGTATTGCCGGTGCTGAATATTCAGGTGGCGTGTTCTACCGCCGTTATACACCGGTCGATTTTGAAGACAGCTGGAACGGTGTTGATATTCCGGCTGATGCTCATGTAGTGCGCAAACGTACCCGTACTTCGCCGTCAGGCAGCTATGAAGTGAAAAACTCGGCGCTTTATTTAGAAGACAGCTTTTACGTCACAGATACAGTGATGTTATACGCCGGTATTCGCAGTGAGTCTTTTGACAACCTCAATGCTGATGGTGTGTCTTTTGTCGATGCCAGTGACATGATAGCGCCACGTTTAGGTTTTGTTTGGGACGTGGACGGGGATGCCAGCTCTAAGCTGTATGCCAACGCTGGTCGTTATTATATCCCTATTGCGGCCAACACCAATATCCGTGCTTCGAACTGGCAATATGTCACCACTGAATATTATCTGTATGACGGTGTGGTCGACCCAACCACTCAGGCACCTGTGCAGTTAGGCGACAAGCTGGGCGATACTTTAACCAGCGGTCGCAACAGCTCGCCGGATCCGGCCACTGTGGCTTCGGCGAACTTAGAGCCTATGCTGCAGGACGAATTAATTTTGGGTTATCAGCGTGAGTTATCTGACTTATGGACTGGTGGTGTCAGCTTTATTTACCGTGAAGTGAAAAACGGCGTCGATGACTACTGTGGTCGTCAGGCCTTTATCGACTTTGCTGAAGATCAGGGTTTTGAGGATTTTGATCCGGATTCATTGGCCACTTGTATGATCCTAAACCCGGGTGAAGATCTGGAAATGGATATGGACGTTGCAGGGGATGGCGTGTTGCAACGGGTGACTGTGCCAAATTCTTATCTGCAACTGGCGGACTACAAACGTACTTACAAGGCGTTGGAGTTTAACTTCGAACGTGCCAGCGACAACGGCTGGTATATGCAAGGCAGCTATGTATGGGCAAAAAGCCAGGGTAACAGCGAAGGTTTAGTCAACAGCTGGCTGGAATCTGAGTCGCCGGGTTTAACCAACGACTTTGACCATAAAGTATTTGTTGATGGTACAGACGGCTATTTATCCAATGACAGACGCCATACCTTTAAGTTGTTTGGTGGCTACGAGCTGAACGAAGAAATGGAAGTATCGGCTAACCTGCTGGTGCAATCCGGTCGTCCGGTCAGCTGTTTTGGTTATGCACCATTTGACGTCGATGAAGATGAGTATGAAGTCTTTGAACGTTATGCTGCATCCAGCCTGTATTGCCGCAATGTTGATGGTGAGCAGGAGCTGACCCAAAGAGGCCAGTTTGGCCGCACGCCATGGACTTACACTGTGGATTTAGGCTTCTCCTACCGTCCACAATGGGTGAAAGGTTTACTGTTACAAGCCAATGTATTTAATGTGCTGAACAGCCAGCGTGTGACTGAATACGATGAAAAAGGCGATTTGTCGCTGGAAGATGAAGGCCAAAACCCGAACTTCCTGAACGATCAAAACTATCAGAGCCCACGTTCAGTAAGGCTAACAGCTAGATACTCCTTTTAAATATAGTTTTGAAACTCAAGGCGGACTATAGATTGTCCGCCTTTTCTAAATAGCCAGGCTTGAAGCAACTGGCGCAACGGAATTAAATCTGATGCTAAATCCATCTAAGAAATCACTAACCCTGCTGCCTCTGGCGTTGTGCTTGTGTGCATCTGTTCAGGCCGCTGAAATGACCTCAGGCAAAGAACTTTGGCTGTTTGGTGGTGGTGAACCTATTTGTTCCAGTGTGGAACTCAAACGTTGTGCGTCGGATAAACAAGCCGAAGCCGCCGCTTATTTTAAGCAGCATCAGGGCGTGACTCAGAAGGTGTTCAGACCTGATGCAACACGTATTGCTGAATTAACAGCTCTGCCAAAATGGCCGGATAAAACAGCCAGACAGCAGCAGATCAAACCCTTGCTACTGACTAAATTAGAGCAGATGCAAGACAAAGACTGGCCGGAAGACAGCTGGTATAACGAGTTTGAGGGTTTTGAGTTATCAGACGACGAGCAGAATTTACTGGATGATGTATTTGAGCAGCGGCCTGTACTCAAAGACGGCAGCACAGCTCAAGTGAAAGTGTATTTTGACGGCACAGAACTTTATGTGCAGCAGATGTTTCAGCATTTTATTCAATCAGCCAAAAACCGTGCAATAGCGCGCGCTAAAGCCTCTGGTGCAGCAGAGGTTGCCAAAGTGACAGCACAAAAACCTAAGTTAGTGCTGATCAGTGCTTCTTCCAACAGCCCTATGGATTGGGTGGATTATTACCTGCAACTCTTTAATGCAGCTGGTGCTGATGCAGTCTGGCTGCCGATAGAACCTGCGTTGGTGCAGGCAGGCAACTGTGACACTTTGGATCAGGACAGATTCCGCTGGAATGGTCAGTACAAACGATCTGAGCGTTACCCGGAGCTGGCTGCCTATCAGCAGAAGATGTGCCGCAATCCTGATTTGATGAAGCAGTTGCTGTTGGATGCTGACGCTATTTTTATTAACGGTGGCGATCAGTCGCTGACCATGCGTAGCCTGCAGAAAAAGCCGGGCGAATTTACTGAACTAGCCAAGCTATTGCATCAGCGTATTGATGCCGGAGTGCCACTTGCTGGTTCCAGCGCTGGTACTGCAGTGCAGTCAGGTAATACACAGAAAAAGATCCCGATGATCAGTGGTGGCCAAACGGTAAAAGCGCTGCAGTATGGTGCTTATGCTACCGAACCTAATGCGCCTTTGTGCCAATACCACCAAAGCTGCAGCTCAGATTTGGATGGCAGCTGGTTAACCTACAGAGCAGCAGGTGGTTTGCAGTCTTTTACTTTAGGGGTTACAGACACGCATTTTCGTGAGCGCAACCGCGAAGGCCGGTTATTACGTTTGCTAGTCGACACCAACACAGATTTTGGTTTTGGTATGGATGAAGCCACAGTACTACGGGCTAATTTTATCGACCCGGACACAGCGCAGTTACAAGTCGAAGGCCGGGGTGGTGTCTGGATAGCAGATGCCAGCGAAGCGAAAGGCAAGGTTGTAAAACAAGGCGATAAAACCACGGGCTGGGTTGCATCAGGCATGAAGTTCAGCCGTTTACTCGCAGGGGATACCGCCTTTTTCCAGCAAGGTATTCAGCAGGCCAAGCTGCAATGCACTGCGCCTGCTCTGTTAGATAACAGCAAAGTAGCTTCTGATACTTATTCTGCTGTAGATGGCCGGGTTTGGCAGGCCTTGCCAGGCAAGGTGCAGGCTTGTCAGCGCGAAGATGGCCGCTGGCGTTACCTGAGCTTGCCTATGAGTCTACAGGTGGCCTATGAGTCTGCAGGTGACTTATGAGTGAGTTGCCATCCGGCATAAAGGCAACGGGCTGGCGTATGCCAGATACCCTGCTGATTGTCTTTGCGGTATTACTTTGTTCAGCCCTGCTGACTTTAATAGTGCCGCAAGGTCAGTTTGATACAGCTCTGGATACCAACACAGGACGGCAGTTGTTGCTGGCCGATAGTTACCGTACTGCGCATAACGGCGAGCCTCAGGCTGTGTCTTTATTTGCCGATGGCGAAAAAACCGGTGTGCTGACGGCATTTTTTGACGGCATGACCTCAGGCTCCAGAAATGGCTCAGCCATAGGCGTGATTATTTTTATTCTGCTGGTTGGCGGCAGTTTTGGTGTGCTGTTGCGCACTGGGGCTGTCGATGAATTGCTGAAGCTGTTGATCAGCAAAATGCAACACAAAGCCCGTTTGTTATTGCCTGTGATGGCGCTGTTTTTCTCTTTGGGAGGCGCTATTTTTGGTATGGGTGAAGAGGCGATGGCCTTTGCTATTTTGCTGGTGCCGCTGGTACGAATGTTGGGCTACGACGCTATTACTGCTGTGTTACTCACTTATGGTGCCACTCAGATAGGTTTTGCAACGTCCTGGATGAACCCTTTTTCTGTGGCTATAGCCCAAAGCATTGCTGGCCTGCCGCCTTTATCTGGCTCGGGTTTTCGTATTGCCATGTGGCTGGCTTTTACCTTGATTTATATAGCCTGGTTTATCTGGCGCGCTGAACGGCTCAGACGCAAAGCTGATGTGGAAACCAACTTTCAGATAGAACATCAGTTTCACTGGGGCCATTCACTGGTCGTTTTGACTTTAGTGGCTGGCATGGTGTGGGTGGTCTGGGGCGTAGTAACTCAAGGCTATTTTCTGCGTGAAATCGCTACGCAGTTTTTTGTCATGGCTATTGTCAGTATGACCTTAGGCACAGTGCTGAAACTGAATAATGCCAGCTTAAATGATTATGTCGACGCCTTTAAAACCGGCGCCTCTCAGTTGTTACCTGCCGCTTTAGTGGTGGGCATAGCACAAGGCATTATTTTGCTGCTGGGCGGTACTAATCCTGAACATCCAACCATTTTAAATACCATGCTGCATTATGCCGCCAGCAGTATTAATGGTCACTCAGAGCTGTTTGCTGCTCAGGCCATGCTGGTGTTTCAGAGCGGTTTTAATTTTTTTGTCACTTCAGGCTCAGGTCAGGCCGCTTTAACTATGCCATTGATGGCACCTTTGTCGGATCTGGTCGGTATCAGTCGTCAGACGGCAGTGCTGGCTTTTCAGTTAGGTGATGGTTTAGCGCATCTGTTTTATCCCACTTCGGCGGCTTTGATGGGCACGCTAGCCATAGCTGGTGTTGAGTTTACCCAGTGGCTGCGCGCCATGTGGCCGCTGTGGTTATTACTGACTGCCATGAGCATGCTGACTATGTGTGTGGCTGTGGCCATTGGTTATTAGAGCCAGATTATTAGATTTAATTTATCAGACTGCTAAACAAGGATTTTTTTATGATCACCAGAATAGTAAATGGGATCTGTTATTCGCCTGAACCTTTGGGGCAAACCAACCTGTTAGTGGCTGGGCGTCAAATTGCTGCCTTAGGTGAGCAGGCAGAGCTTGAAGGCAGCATAGTGCAAACAGTGGATGCCAGTGATTGTTATGTAGTGCCGGGTTTAGTCGACTCGCTGGCGCATATTATTGGCGGTGGTGGCGAAGGTGGATTTCGCAGTCGCACCTCTGAGCTAAAAGTAACAGATGCTATTGAAGCTGGAGTCACCACTTTAGTGGGTGTACTTGGCACAGATGCTGTCACCCGCACTTTAACCAATTTGTTGGCGAAGGCGCATGCGCTGGATGAAGAAGGTTTAACTTGTTACTGCCATACCGGCTCTTATCAGGTGCCGGCTTATACCCTGATGGGCGATTTGCTGCAGGATCTGGTGCTGATCGATAAGTTTATTGGTGTAGGTGAAGTAGCGATAGCGGATCACCGCTCGTCGCAGCCTACAGTGCAGGAGCTGGCGCGTTTGGCCTCGCAGGCCCGTGTTGGCGGTATGCTCTCAGGTAAAGCCGGTATTGTCAGTGTGCATGTTGGGCCTTCACCTGAAGGTATAACACAACTGCTGCAAGTGGCGTCAACCACCGATATTCCTATTACCCAGTTTTATCCGACTCATATGAACCGCAATCAGGCGTTGCTGCAGATGGGTTTTGATTACGTGTCTCAAGGCGGTTATATCGACTTAACCACCAGCACCACGGCTCAGGATTTAGCTCAGGGTGAAATTAAATGTGCCGATGCCTTGTTGCAGGCGGTGCAAGCAGGCGTGAATTTGCAGCAGGTCACTTTTTCATCTGACGCTAATGCCTCTTTGCCGATGTTTGACGCGCAGAACAACTTTGTTGGTTTAGGTGAAGGCCGTATTGCTAGCTTGTACGAAGAAATGACGGATGCGATTCGTTTAGGTGTGCCAGTGCAGGATGCACTGCGGGTAGTGACGTCAAACCCGGCCCGTATTTTAAAGCTACCGCATAAAGGCCAGTTGCAGGTGGGTGCTGATGCCGACTTATTGCTGATTGATAAAAACACTCTGGAGTTAAAAGCTGTGATGGCGAAAGGCCGCTGGTTGTTTTCCGATGGCCGTGTTGCTGTGCAGCGCAGCAGTTTGTTTTTCTGAGCTCATTCTTTATTGATCGATCAAAGTAAAGGTGTTGATTTTTCAGCACCTTTGTTTCCACAATAGCAGCCTGATGACACATGAAGGATGCTGTGATGACTCCCGCTGTTTTGCTGCTAAAAAAACTCAAAGTGCCGCATCAGGTTTTGGAATACCAGCACGACCCTCAAGCTGAATCTTATGGTCTGGAAGCTGCCACTAAATTGGGTTTAGCTCCGGCTCACGTATTTAAAACTTTGGTGGCGGCTTTGGATGGCAAAGAGCTGGTCACCGCCATAGTGCCGGTGGATCAGCTGCTGAATATGAAACAGCTGGCCAAAGCTGCTGGTGCAAAAAAGGCCGCTATGGCAGCAGCTGCTGATGTCGAGCGTAGTAGTGGTTATGTGCTGGGTGGTGTTAGTCCGCTTGGGCAAAAAAAGCTGTTACGCAGTTTTATTGATCAATCGGCTGCGGCTTTTGAAACTATCTATGTCAGTGCTGGTAAAAGAGGATTGGAGATAGGGCTGAAGCCTGCAGATTTGCAGGCTTGCCTGAAAGCTAAGCTGGTGAGCTTATGTCAACACGAAGGTTAGGAGTTAAGCCTAAGTTTTAACCGAGCGTAGTATCCAACACCATCATCACCGCAAAGCCGACCATTAAGCCCAAAGTAGCGGCTGTCTGATGGCCGTTGCGATGGGTTTCGGGGATCACTTCATGCGATACCACAAAAATCATAGCGCCAGCTGCTAAACCTAAACCCATAGGATAAGCGGCGGCAAAACCACTGGATAAACCTACGCCAATTAAAGCGCCTAAAGGCTCTAAAAGACCGCTGGCTGCTGCGACAAACACGGCAAAACCCGGTTTAAAACCTGCAGCTCGTAAGGATAAAGCCACAGCTAAACCCTCAGGGATATCCTGCAATGCTATGGCTGTTGCCAGAGGTAAACCCACTGACATATCACCATTAGCAAAACTAACGCCCACAGCCATACCTTCAGGTAAGTTATGTAAGGCTATGGCAAACACAAATAACCAGATGCGATCACAGGCCTGGAAACCTGGGCCACAAGGGCCGGTTTTGTCATGCTCATGTGGGGTAAAGGCATCTAAACCCAGCATCAGCAATACGCCTAACGACATACCAAACACCACGACCAAAGCACCCAAAGTGTCGCTTTGAAATAGCTCTGTGCCTGCTTCAATACCTGGCAATAACAAGGAAAAAGCACTGGCCGCCAGCATCATGCCTGCAGCTATACCTAATAAGCTGTCTTCCATCGCCTGAGGCAAGCTGCGAAATAACAAAGCTGGTAAAGCGCCTAAGGTAGTAGCAACAAAACCAGCAGTGCCGCCTATTAAAGCCAGCTTTAAGTTTTCAGAAGAAGGGGAGTTGGATAAATGCATTATGCTTTGAGCCAGCAAAATCAGCACAGCAAACAAAGCGAAAGCTAAACCTACAGCAGCCAGTTTGTGTTCGCTAGCGTGGTGTTTGAGTTCAGAAAACCAGGCAGAGTTTGGTGACAATGAATGAACCTGATCCGACATAACAGTTCCTTGTGAGTCCTTATGGAGTAACTGATAGTCAGTAGAGCAAGTAAGGCTGCCAACTGCAATAGTGCGGCAGCCCGAACTGCGGCTTTTTATGCCGCAGCTTTGAGTTTATGAAAACTATTGCTGCTTAACAGCAATAAGGTGAGAGGCAGCAGTGTCAGGTAAAAGGCAGTTTGTCCGCCTAAAGCGGCAAAGCTATGGCCTGTGACTATAGACCCTGTAGTACCACCTAAAGCGGAGAACACGACGATTAAACCTGTCATGGCAGCATGTTGTTGCTGTGGCAGGCTGGTTAATATGGCCGAATTCAACATAGGGTAAATAGGCGCCATAAAAAAACCTATCAGTGGCAACAGATAAGCCGACAAAGGCGCTGTCCATAAAGTCACGTCTGGATCGGGCTGAATTTCGTGGGTTAAAGGCAAAGTCAGCAGCACTAAAGCCGCCATCGCCAGCAGGCAGATATTACAGAGCAGATGCCATGGAATAAAACGTAAGATAAAACCTGCAGATAAACGCCCGGCTGCCAGGGACGCGGCAAAAATACTGGTGATTTGCACGCTTAACTGGCTGGGTAAATGCAGCACTTCATTATTAAAAGTAGGTAACCAGCTGCCTATGCCTTGTTCTATCAGCACATACAAAAAGGCGGAAATAACAAACACAAACACCAGCGGCTTGGCTGTTAGTTTCAGCATGGCGATAAAGTCGTTAAAACCTGTGCTTTGTGGGTCCAGCTCTAAAGCAGGGAAGTCGGTGGAGCTGACCAGTGCGAAAGCCAGCAGGCTTAAGCCCGCCAGATACCAGTACACATCCAGCCAGCCGTTGCCTGAGCCTTCCGTCATAAAGGCGGCAAAAAACCAATAAGCTGTCAGCACGCCCAGCATAAAAAAGCCTTCAATAAAATTCAGTACAGAAGCATGTTCAGCTTTGCTTTTGGTAATTAAACCTAAGGTGGCATAAACCGAGACTTTGGTTAAAGCAAAAGCGACGCCTACGCAGAAAAACAATAACTTACTGGTATCAAACGAAGGGAATAACGGCATCAGCACCGAAGCCCCTGCAATCAGCAACAAGGCAATTTGCAGCGCTTTTTTGTAACCCAGTTTGGGCAGGGCGGACGCCACCAGAAAAGACACTATGGCAATGGGCAAGTCTTTAAAACCTTCCAGCACACTGGCGGCTTCTTTGCTGACCTGAAAATTCTGGATCACTTGCAGTATCACTATGCCGACGCTGTTGAGCAGCATGGCGAAAATAAAATAGATCAGCAGCAAGGCTGCTTTGATGCGGATGCTTTGCATAGATGCACT
Source organism: Rheinheimera sp. MM224 (assembly GCF_947090785.1). NCBI lineage: Bacteria > Pseudomonadati > Pseudomonadota > Gammaproteobacteria > Chromatiales > Chromatiaceae > Rheinheimera > Rheinheimera sp. MM224. The sequence continues at coordinate 3,968,964 of NZ_OX352320.1, read as the reverse complement.
CTTTTTAGTTTTTATTTCAGCTTTTATTGCTGATTTTTTACCCTGTCTGAAAATCATCATACAGCTATTGCAATCGATTGCAATGCTTGTATTATTAAAAATAGTAGCCAATTTAGATCAGTTGAAGGTAGAACAGTGACTTTATCCGCAGTAGCCAGCCAAACCATAAACCATGCCCTTGAAATTGACGAGTGGCAGCTTGTGGATCAGCAGTTTGACCCCGATCAGCTGATGTTAAAAGAAACCTTATTCAGTCTGGCGAATGGCTTTATTGGCAGCCGCGGAACCTACGAAGAAGGCTGCAGTGCAGGCGCCAGCTGTGAAGGCAGTTATTTAAACGGTGTTTACAGCTCTGAACCTATTGTGTACGGCGAGTCGGCTTACGGTTTTGCTAAAAATAACGACAAAATGCTGCAGGTGCCTGATGGTAAAAGCCTGCAACTGGCGCTGGACGGGCACTGGCTGGCGGTGTCGGCAGAACAATCAGGTGAACGATATCTCGATTTACGCACCGGCATCTTAAGCCGCGAGCAGTTATTTACCAGCCCTTCCGGCAAACAACTGACACTGCAAAGCCGCCGTTTAGTCAGTTTTCAGCGCCCTGAACTGATGGCCATTGAATGGATTGTCACAGCGCAAAATTTCTCTGGGGCTGTGTTGTTAAAATCCTGTCTGAATGGCCAGTACAAGTCGGTATTTAAACCTGATGATCCTCGTGTCGGTGAGATGGCGCTGGAAACCAGCTTAAAGCCTGTAGCGCAGCAGGGCATCAAAGATAAAGCCGATTGCAGTTATTTGCTGCATCAGGTGCATGGTGCTGATTTTCAGCTGGTGTCTGCTATTCAGCATCAGTTTGCTGACGATGTGCGTTTTATGGATCAGCAGATTGAGCCTAACTTACTGACCCAGTTGTTTGAGCTGCATCTGCAGCAAGGTCAGGCTGTTAGTTTTAGCAAATACATCAGTTATCAGGTGGCATCCAAACAGGCCGAAATGCCATTGCCAGCAGCGAAAAACGTACTGCAACAAGCCGTCACTGATGGGTTTGCTGTGCTGGCGGCAGAGCAGCAGCAGTACTTAGCCGACTTCTGGTTGCAGTCAGATATCCAAATCAGTGACGACCCGGCGCTACAGCAGGGTTTACGTTTTAACTTATTTAGTCTGGTGCAGTCGGCTGGCCGTAATGGCGTCAGCAATATTGGCGCTAAAGGTCTGACCGGGCCTGGTTACGATGGCCATTATTTCTGGGACACCGAAATTTACGTGATCCCGACCTTAAGTTTTTGCCAGCCAGACACTGCCCGTCAGTTGTTGTTGCAGCGTTTTAGTCAGTTGGAACAAGCCAAAAACAGAGCGCGGCAGATGTCGCATGACAAAGGTGCTTTGTATCCATGGCGCACTATCAGCGGTGATGAATGTTCGGCTTATTTTCCGGCAGGCACAGCTCAGTATCATATTAACGCCGCCATAGCTTATGCCATTCGAAGTTACGTTCTGGCGACAGATGACTGGGCTTTTATGCAGCAGGCCGGTGCTGAAATGCTGGTGGAAACAGCGCGTTTATGGCTGCAACTGGGCTTTTTCAGTAAGCACAGCGGCCGTTTTGAAATTCATCTGGTAACAGGGCCTGATGAATATACGGCTTTGGTCAATAACAACTTCTACACCAACGCCATGGCGCAGCTGCATTTAAGTTTTACCGCTGAAGTGTTGGCAAAGCTTGCTAGCCAAACCCCTGAGTTTTATCAAAGTTTTTGTGTGAGGCTGGGTGTAACGCCAGAAGAAATACAAAGCTGGCAACAAGCCGCAGAGCTAATGTATTTACCTTATGACGACAAGCGACAAATCAGTGCGCAGGACGACAGTTTCTTAACGAAAAAGCCATGGGATTTTGCTGCAACTCCTGCCGACAAATACCCGCTGTTGCTGCATTTTCACCCGCTGGTGATTTATCGCCATCAGGTGTTAAAACAAGCCGATTTAGTGCTGGCGATGTATTTACTCGACCAGCAGTTTGATCGTGATTTAAAAGCCCGCAACCTAGCCTATTACGAGCCGTTAACCACTCATGATTCCAGTTTAAGCAGCTGCATCCATTCGGTGGCTTTTGCTGAAACAGGCCAGACGGAACGCGCTTATCAGTTTTTTGCCAACACAGCGCGGATGGATTTGGATAACTACCATCACAACACTGAATACGGTGTGCATATTGCCTGTATGGCCGGCAGCTGGTTGTCTGTGGTTTGTGGTTTTGCCGGTATGCGCAGCCGTCCTGAAGGTTTGTATTTTGAACCTAAACTGCCAGCTGCCTGGCCGGAGCTGAAATTTAAACTCAACTACAGAGGCCGGGTGTTGCAGGTACAAGTCAGTCAAAAACAAGTGAGTTATCAGTTGTTAAGCGGTGCTGATTTAACTTTGCAGCATCAAACAGAGCGCTTTAGTTTAGTGGCAGGTCAAAGCCAGATGTTTTCCTTGTCAGCAGCTTTGTCTGGAGTGAAATTATGATCCAGGCTTTTATTTTTGATTTGGATGGCGTTTTGACCGATACAGCTGAATATCACTTTTTGGCCTGGAAGCAATTGGCAACTCAGATTGGTATCGAATTTAGCCGTGCAGATAATGAGCTGCTTAAGGGTGTTGATCGGATGGGATCGCTGGAGCTTATTCTGCAGCTAGGGCAGAAGCAGTTAAGTTTGGATGACAAGCTAATGCTGGCAGAGCAAAAAAATACAGAGTACTTAAAGCTGGTAGAGACCATGTCGCCGGCCGATTTATTCCCCGGTGTATTGCCACTTTTTAGCAGTTTAAAAGCAGCAGGAGTCAAAACAGCTTTGGCATCCGCCAGCAAAAATGCTGCTTTGGTGCTGCAAAAGTTGTGTATTCCGGATTTGTTTGATTACGTCGCCGATTCCAATCTGATTAAAAACGGCAAACCCGACCCTGAGATCTTTCTCACTTGCGCTCAGGCTTTGGGCGTAGCGCCAGAGCGTTGTATTGGTGTAGAAGATGCGCCAGCCGGTGTGACTGCGATTAAAGCAGCTGGCATGTACGCTTTGGGGATTGGTGAACCGCATGCATTAACTCAGGCTGATTTAGTGATCCCTGCAGTTTCTGCTATTGATCAGCATTTATTCACTAGGTTGCTGACAATGTGATAAGGCAATGGAAATTGTAGGGGCGGGTCTTGTACCCGCCCGTTTAATGAGACCGCGGTGTGCAATTCAGACAAAATGCCGCGCTACAGATGGTCGGGCCGGGACAAGCCACGGCCCCTACAGCCGCGCAGAACTTTGACGGGTTAATAACCGCACAGGTAAGAGTTCAGATTCTGCCTGTTCGCCGTCCATTTGCTGCAATAACTTAGACACCAGCAATTTACCGCCATTGATGGTGTCTTGTTTCACTGTGGTGAGTGCTGGCGAGCAATAGGCCGACATCGCAATATCATCAAAACCGGCAATAGCCAGTTGTTGTGGCACTTGTACGCCATGTTCCTGCAGGGCTTTCATTGCACCTAAAGCTATGGCATCGCTGGCGGCAAAAATACCGTCCAGCTCTGGCAGCAACGGGAATAATTGTTGCTGGGTTTTTACATAACCATCCTGAGCGGTAAAGTCGGTGATGAGTTCGTAGGCCGGATCTAAAGCCAGACCGGCTTTTTGCAACGCATCCTGATAACCCAGATAACGTTGTTCAATTTCGTTATGGCGGTAATCACCCAAAAAGGCGATATGTGTACAGCCTTGGGCCACTAAATGACTGACAGCAGCTTCTGCGCCGCTGCGGTTCTGACTGCCTACCACTGTAAAACTATCATGACCTGAACTGGCGCCCCAGACGACAAAAGGCACTTTGCTGTGCGACAGTTGTTCAATACGCTGGTCGTGTTCACCCTGGCCTATGATGATTAAACCGTCTGCTCTTTTGGCGTCTATGTAATAAGTTTTCCAGTCTTTATCTTTAGTTTTGCTGGTGCTGAGCAACATGTCATAGCCTTTATGCGTCAGCTCATCGGCAATCACACCTAAAATTTCCAATAAAAAGGGGTCGGAAATTGCCTGCTGGCTTTTGGCATCAAACAAAATGATCACAGCTATGGTGTAGCTTTTCTGTGTACGTAAACTGCGGGCCGTAGGGTTGACGTTAAATTGGTACTGCTGAGCTATTTGTTGTACTTTCAGGCGAGTTTCTATTTTCACTACAGGGTTGTCGCGTAATGCTCTGGATGCAGTAGATTCGGACACTTCAGCTAAAGCTGCTATGTCGGCCAGTGTCATCATTTTTTTACCTGAATTCACAACTGATTTTCCATAATAAACTGCATTCAAACTCTGCCAATCGGCTGATTATGACAAAAGGATTGCGTCAAATCGAGCCCCTTCTGTGACCTGGTAAAACCCTAACACAAAATGATATTGCAAACGATTGCAAAAGTTCCGGTTTCTTTATTGCAATCGATTGCAAGATGAATTATGTTTATTTAAGCAGCAATAAATAAATAGCGTCATAGCTGCGTAATCAAAGACAACGGGGAGAGAACAGATGAATTTACAGCTCACTAAGCTGGCGTCAGCCATGCTCATTACCTTACTGCCAGTCAGTATGTTACAAGCTCAGCAGCAAGCCGAAGACACTAAAAAAGTTGCAGCAGCAAAAAAGCCAGCCGAAGAAAGTCAGATTGAACAAATAGTCATTACAGGTAAAGCCAGTGGTATTGCTGGTTTACGTGTAGATGCCAGTTACGCCATCACGAACGTGTCGGCAGAAAATATCGAAAAAATGAACCCAAAAAGCACGGCCGAGTTATTTACCCTGGTGCCTGGTGTATGGTCTGAAAGCTCAGGCGGTGTAGCCGGTGCCAACGTTTTTGTCCGTGGTTTTCCAGGTGGTGGTGATGCGCCATTTTTAACTGTGCAAATGCAGGGCGTGCCAATTTTCCCACCGCCAACTTTATCTTTTTTAGAAAACTCTTCGATGTTTCGCCTCGATGAAACAGTCGACTTTATGGAAGCCTTGCGTGGTGGCTCAACACCGGTGATCTCCAATGGTCAGCCGGGTTTAACCACTAACTTTTTGTTAAAAGAAGGCTCGGAAGAAACTGAAGGTTTGGTCAAGTTATCCACCTCTGATTATGGCTTGCAGCGCATGGATGCCGTGGTCAGTGGCGAATTGGCTGACGACTTGTATTTTATGATGGGTGGTTATATCAGCAGCTCACAAGGTGTGCGTGATGCGGGTTTTAATTCGGAAGAAGGCCATCAGTTTACGCTGAATATCACCAAAGATTTGGACAACGGCAGTATCAATTTATATACCCGTCAGACCGATGATCACGGTGTCTGGTATCTGCCAACCCCACTGAATGTGGCTGGTGTGGATAATACCTACACCCAGATTGGCCCAAACAACAGACAAGGGACTATTCAGTTTGGCCCGGACGGTGAAAGCCGTAGTGTTGATTTTGGTGATGGCCGTGGCTGGAAAGGCTCAGTATCAGGCGGTACTGTAGATTTGGATTTAAACAACGACTGGAAACTGTTGTATCGCTTTAACTATACCCAGGGCGATGCCAATACCTTAGGTTTAGTGCCTGAAGCTGGCGCAGTGGCGTTAAGCACTGTCGCTGATAACGGTTTAAACGCAACAGGTGCAACCACTGGCGCTTTGTATGATGGCGATACCATGGTGCAGCAAATTGGCCGCTGGGTGGTTGAAAAAGAGCTGGATTCCTTCACCAACGATTTAGCTGTCACCAAAACAGCCGACAGTGCCAAGTACACTGTAGGTGTCTACAGCACAGCCTTTTCGGTGAAAGACTGGTGGTCTATTGGTAACCAGGCCTGGCATGTGGTTGAATCAGGTGGTGAAGCTTTAACTGGCATCAATTGTAATGACAATCAGGACAGCTGTAGCTGGAACTATGATATTGATGCCACTGGTGATGGTACTACACGCGCTTTATACGCCGCTGTTGAAGTGGCGTTAAATGAGCAATGGACAGTGGATCTTGGCCTGCGTAATGAGAACCACACTATTGATTACACAGTAGATGAAGGTTTAACGGGGCAGGTCAGCAAAGCGGTCAGTTATGACGAAAGTAAAATTGCCTGGACTGCTGGTGTGAACTGGATGTGGCAAAAAAATATGGGTGTATTTGCCCGCGTCAATAAAGGCAACAAGATGCCATTCTTTGACGACTTCCGCGACAACTACGGTGCCTTTACCAGCGGTGAAAAGCTGATTAAAGAAGTGACTCAGTTTGAATTGGGCTACAAATGGGCTGAACAAAACTACAGCTTTTACGCCACTTCTTTTTATAACGAAGTGGAAGGTGATACTTTTGTCCGTCGTCCGGGCGATCCGGCTGAAGTGATGACCAACAGAGCTTATGGTGTAGAACTGGACTTTAACTACTTTACCAGCGTGGGGTTTTCACTGAACCTGAATTCAACGCTGCAAAAAACTGAAATCACCGAAAGCCCAACTAACGAAGGCAACAGAGCTCAGCGTCAACCAAGATGGCAAGTGCGTTTAACCCCAAGTTATGGCTTTGAAGCTTTTGAAGATACCTTTGCTTCTGTATACGGCACTATAGCTTCGGTTTCTGATCGCTATGCTGACAATGAAAATACTGTGACTTTAGCGGGTTATACCAAAATTGATGCGGGTTTACAGCTGGAGTTAACAGAGCAGTTAAAAACTCAGTTGTCGGTGGATAACCTGACGGATAAACAAGGTTTAACTGAAGGCGACCCACGTAATCCAACTTCACCGAACGGCCGTTATATTCTGCCGCGTTCTGTGACTTTAAGTATGACCTATCAGTTCTGATTGGTATAAGTCCCTCCATGGACATCGTCGCAACAACGTTCCCGACAGTTGCGACATACCGTCCCTCCATGGACATAAAAAAAGGCCGGTGTGAACCGGCCTTTTTCTCCCCGTCGACGTCTATCGTCCCCTGTTGTTTTTATTCTTTTTGCCCCTGATTTTTATCAGGTTAGGCAAATATATATACTCGTAATTGCTATAACCAAGAGTATAAAAAATCAACTGCGTTAGTTATAACTAATTTACTCTGTAATCGCCACCTTCTTTTGCACGAAAACACGGACTATTTTGTGTACTGGCGATACAAGGCTGTGCCTGATCGTTACCGCGGATCATACTGAACCAGCCAGTCTGCTCGCCTGTCAGCTGTAATTGAATATCTTCGATACCGGCTTTATCCAGGGAGCCATGTGCTCCTTTGTGGCAAAACAATAATTCGACATGGCGTTCGCCATCTTTTAATAACAGCGATTGAGGCTGTTCCGGATGGCCGCCAAAAGCGACAAACTGCGCCGGTGTTCTTAAGCCACTGTTGCTGCCGTCGGCAAAAAAAGCCAATACATGCTGGTAATACACCACATAACTGCACACATCTTTGTGTGAGCCGCGGTCCAGTGGAAAAACTTTATCAAGGAAGGCTTTGGAGTAATCCATGATCTGACGGACATGACTCTGGTTCAGCCCTGCTATGTAGCTGATCTCTTCCCGGATATCATGGTCCTGGTGTGAGTTTTGGGTGGCTGTCATGTTCATGATTTCTGTCCTGTTGTGTGTTGCTTTTAATTAGGTCTTAAGGCTGTAGGGCCAGTAAAGCAGCATTGCTGTTGCTTGATATTTAGTCTATGTTAGTTTTCTGAATAATTTCACAATTAAAACTTCACAGTGTGAATTTTACAAAATGACAGCTAATAAAAGTTTACTCAGAAAGTCGCATTTCCTTGGTACTAAGATCAGAAACCTGAGAAAGCGCAATAACTTAACTATGGAAGACTTGTCGACCCGTTGCATCAGAGTGAACTCTGAGTACGCGCCGTCTGTGTCTTATTTGTCGATGATTGAACGCGGCAAACGGGTACCGAGCCTGGATATGCTGCAGGTCATTGCTGAAGTTTTTCAAAAAGAAGTCGAATGGTTTCTTGATGGCGAAGAGCAGCAACTGGATATCACACCGCAAAAAGGCAGTAGAGGCGGAGTGTCTGGTATGGCGCTGGAACCGGGCTTTTTGTTTTCCAATGACATTCTGCAAATTGCTATTCCGGAGATGTTGTCACAAACCGGTATTAGCGGTCGTCAGTTTGCCCAGCTGCTTATTCGCGCGCATCAGGAGCATCATCAAAACCATTTCCCTGAGCTGGAACGGGCCGCTGAAGAAGTGGGCCTGAAGCGAATGCCGTTGTCGGTGGAAGATTTAATGCAAATAGTGCAGCAGTTGGGTCTGCAGGTGCGCTGGTTTGAGCAAACCCCAAAAGAAGTACTGGATGAACTGGGAGTGTTGTCGAAAAACGTCCCTACTTCGTATTTTTTACCGCCCGCAACTTTGCATTTAAATAAGCTGCTGCAGCAGTGGCCAACCCGGCTGAAATACGAGCTGGCTGTGCATATAGGCCATGCCGTGCTGCATAACAAAGATGGCGTGAAAAGCGGCATGATGGTGGGGGGCGCTTTTGAGTCTGTACCAACAGATGACAGTGCTGTGGCACCGCAGGATATTTTGCATGCCTGGCGTGATTTTGAATCGAGCTTTTTTGCCGGTGCTTTGTTGTGCCCTAAAATGCCGTTTCGCCAGCTGTTAGACAAACAAGGTTATGAAATCAGTTCACATCATTTAGCTGGTGTATCGGCTTCTGTCGCTATGCGCCGTATGACGGCGGTGTCGCCTTACAGCCACTGGCATTATTTTGATGCCTATACGCCGGGTAAATTGAAAGCGGTGTATAGGGGCAATGGTATTCCGCTGCCTTGGGGCAATATGCGGCAGGTGGAAGATCCTTGTCAGCACTGGGCGGTATTTCGCATGTTTGAAGCGGCCGAATCCGCCCATTCAGCCCAGCTGTCTATTTTAGATGTGCAGGGCCAGCCACGGATTTATTGCTGTGAGTCGACCAAAGTGTCTGATTTAGCGGGTAATGCTCATGTGCTTTGTGCTGGTATTGATTTAAATCCTGCTATTGAAGCTCAGGGCATGGATGTGGAGACTATGGCGCAGGAGTTAAAACAACTCTGTCGAACGCAAGGAGGAGCAGCCGTAGTGCCCAAATCTATTCGCTCTACTTTAACGACGGTGTCGAATATTTTGAATATTAACTGGGTAGCCCGCAGTTTAGATAAACCGGCTCAGTTAATTTGTTCGCGCGGCAATCATTGCCCACGAGAGCCTGGGTGTTACCAGCACTGCTCTGCGAAATAAGACGTAGAAAAAAGTAAGTGAGCAGAAAAAAGGGTCCTGACCGGACCCTTCACAAGCTTATAAAGCTTTTTTCAACTGCCAGCTTAATTGCTGCTCAGCAAAAAACGGCACTATAGGGCTGCCATCAGGTAAGGTGATCTCCGCTGGTACTGTCCAGTCTTGTTTCACTAAGGTGATGGTGCCGCTGTTGCGTGGCAGGTTGTAGAAATCCGGGCCATAGTGGCTGGCGAAACCTTCTAACTTATCCAGGCAACCTAAGTCTTCAAATACCTGAGCGTACAGCTCAATTGCACTCCAGGCACTGTAACAACCGGCACAACCACAAGCTGCTTCTTTACGGTGTTTTGCGTGTGGTGCTGAATCTGTGCCTAAGAAAAACTTGGTATTGCCAGTGGCGACCACAGCACGCAAGGCTTCCTGATGCGTACGGCGTTTGAGTACCGGCAGGCAGTAGTTATGCGGCCTTACACCGCCAACGAGCATATCGTTGCGGTTTAGTAATAAATGCTGAGGTGTAATCGTGGCGGCAACACGGTCTGGTGCAGCTTTAACAAACTCAACAGCGTCTGCAGTGGTGATATGTTCAAATACCACTTTGAGGCCTGGAATAGTGTCAATCAGCTGAGTTAAATGCTGATCGATAAATACTTTTTCGCGGTCAAAAATATCGATATGGCTGTCTGTTACTTCGCCGTGCACCAATAACAGCATCTGCTGCTCAGCCATTACTTCCAGCACAGGATAAAGTTTACTTAAACTGCTGACACCAGAGTGAGAATTGGTGGTTGCGCCTGCCGGATACAATTTAGCGGCCACTACACCAGCGGCTTTGGCGGCTTTAATCTCTTCAGCCGTAGTTTTGTCTGTTAAGTACAACACCATCAGAGGTTCAAAACTGCTGCCTGCAGGTCGGGCGGCCAGAATACGTTCTTTGTACGCTAAAGCTTCTGCTGCATTGGTTACAGGAGGAACAAGATTGGGCATAACGATAGCACGCTTAAAACAACGGGCAGTGGCTGCCACAGTTTCTTTGAGCATATCGCCATCGCGAAAATGTAAGTGCCAGTCGTCCGGGGTTTGCAGAATTAATTCAGTCACAGCGCTTCTCCTCTACTGATGCAGTGTCATGCCGTCAGGGCGGGGCAGTTTAACACGGCTTGAATGGATACTCAGCACAGCAGGTTAAACTTTTATTCTGCTGCTCTGTGTAATTCGGGCATGGAGTAATGCCATTCGGATAGGTTATAGTCAGTACCGATACTACAAGATGTTCAACAGGTTACAGACCATGGAACAGAGCCGCGCGTTAAAACAACAATCCCAATGGCTATTGCCCTGGCACTGGTTGGTGCCGCTATTTTGTTTATTGTGCGCAGGAATAGTGACTGAATATCAATCGAGACAATTGGTCGAACAGCGGCAAAATCAGGCGCTGCAGCAGTTGGTAGGCTTATCTGGCCAGCTACGTTCTTTTGTCGAATCTGAATTAAACACCTCTTTGTATATGAGCCTTGGGCTGGCGTCCCATTTACGCGCCAGCGATGGCAAACTTTCCGAAAAAGAAATGTTGTTTTTACTACAAAACTTGCTGGAGCAAGGCAAACATATCCGCAATATAGGCTTGGCGCCTGACAATGTGCTGACACTGATTTATCCGGTGCAGGGCAATGAAAGAGCCTTAGGACTGGACTACAAAAACTTGCCTCAACAATGGCCTGAAATTAAACAGCTGATTGAAGAGAAAGAGCCCAAATTAGTGGGGCCAGTTGCCTTGATCCAAGGTGGGGAGGGGTATGTCTATCGCGTGCCGTTATTTCTGAATGATGGCAGCTACTGGGGCATTATCAGCACTGTACTGGATTTAACTTCCTTTAATCAGATGCTATTGCAACAAGCGAATAGTCTTCAGGTGCAGGTGGGGATCCGTGAAAAAGACCAATCTTCCGGCGCTTTGTTTGGTTATTCGCATTTATTCAGTGAAGATGCGCTGGTGCTGGATTTAAATATCAAAGGGGCGGAGTGGCAGATTGCTGTGCGTTTTATGGATGATGCTACGGGCTGGGGATTGTGGCAATGGCGTTTATTAGGAGCGTCCTTGTCGGTTGTATTTTGCCTGATGCTGGCCTGGTTGCTTTACTCCTACAGGCGCAGTGCCTTGTTCGCAGATGCACTGCAAGACAACGAAATGTATTCACGTCGTATTATGAACAGTGTACTGGACGTGATAGTGACCACAGATGTGGATGGTACCATCGACAGGGTCAACAGCGCTGTCAGCACTGTGTTTGGTTATTTACCTATTCAACTGGCGGGTCAACCTTTTAGTCTGTTGTTAGCGTCAGGGCAAGCCGAGGTATTGGCTACGCAAGATCCGGGGGAAGGGGCTGCGATTGAATTGCTGGGAGTTCGTCACAGCGGCGAAATTTTTGCGATAGATTTATCGCGTAACAGTACTGAACACCAGGGTAAAGCCCGTTATGTCTGGTTGATCCGCGATATTTCCGAGCGGAAAAAGGTAGAACAGTTAAAAAACGAATTTGTCTCTACCGTCAGTCATGAACTACGTACGCCCTTGACCGCTATCACCGGTGCTTTGGGTTTGGCTATAGGTGGAGCTCTGGGTGAGCTGAATGAAAAACAGCAGCATATGCTGATGCTTGCGCAACAAAATAGTCAGCGTTTGGGTAAGTTAATCAACGACTTGCTGGATATAGAAAAGCTGGCAGTGAATAAAATGCAGTTTAAATTCAGGCTCTGGCCTTTAAACGAGCTGCTCAGACAAGCCATAGAACTGAATCAGCCAGTGGCTTTGCAGCGTCAGGTGAGGCTGGAGCTCCACTGTGCTGAACAGAATGATTTGTGGGTAGAGGTCGATGAAGTGCGTTTGCAGCAGGTGATGGCTAATTTATTGGCTAATGCGATACGGCACTCGCCGACAGGGGCCGTAGTACAAGTCAGTATGGCGCTATCACCTAAAATGGTTAAAGTCACAGTAACTGATCAGGGAAGTGGCGTGGCATCGGGTTTCGAGCCTCGTTTGTTTGAGAAATTTTCACAGGCCGATTCATCGGATCGACGGCAAGTGACAGGGACAGGACTCGGCCTGGCTATCTGTAAAGACTTGATTAAAGCCATGCGTGGCGAAATTGGTTACCAGCGCTCTGAGCAAGGTGGAGCCTGTTTTTATTTTACCTTGCCTTTGGCAACTGAATTATCTCTGGAATAAGGTTTGTTATGTTGACGTGGATTGATTTAATTGCGGTTCTTTGGTTTTTATCGCTCTGGATTGGGTACACCTTAGTGGCCAGACGTAAGGCCAGAACAGCCAGTTGTTTGTCTTTTGAGCTTCGCCGTAAGCGCAACGACTGGATGAAACAAATGCTGAACCGTGACAATAAAATGGCCGATGTAGCGCTGATTTCTACGCTGGAACGCAATGTATCGTTTTTTGCCTCCAGTACCTTGTTGATACTGGCGGGTTTATTAACGGCTTTGGCTTCAAGTGGCAGTATCAGTGAGGTATTAAGTTATTTGACGCCATGGGCTACTCAAAATAAAGAAACTGTGCAGGTGAAAATTCTGTTCCTGGCGGTGATTTATGTCTTTGCATTTTTCCAGTTCACCTGGTCATTACGTCAATATGGTTTTGGTGGAGTACTGATTGGTGCTGCACCAGATGGTCGTGAGATGACAGCAGAAGAACAGGCCTTGTATGCCAACAGAACAGCCAAGGTCATTGATCAGGCTGGGCATTCGTTTAACTATGGCTTGCGGTCGATTTATTTTTCGTTAGCTACTTTGTCCTGGTTTATTGACCCGAACTTATTTATGGCTATGTCTGTGCTGGTATTGCTGGTGATGAAACACCGCGAGTTTCATTCAAAGGCACTGAAGGCGTTGCAGGAATGCTGAATTGCTGGGGTCAGGCATCAACCGTGCCTGACCCCAATGATTTACTCTTTGTATTCAAAAGCTTTAATAACGCGGGCTACGCCATCCACGTTGCGGGCTAAGTTAACTGCTCTTTCAGCTTCTTGCTGACTGACCAGACCCATTAAAAACACTTCACCGTTTTCTGTGACTACTTTGATATTTAAACCACTGACGTGTTCATCGGCCAGAAATTTGCCTTTGATGCGGGTAGTGATCCAGCTGTCTTTACTGCCTGTACCAAAGCTGATTTCGCTGGCAACACGCAGTTGGTTATGTACGTCTTTGACGCCTTCCACTCTGGATACTTCACCAGCCACTTCACGCACACGCTCGTTGGGTACCTGACCTGTTAACAGCACTACACCGTTGTAACTGGTCATATTGATATTGCCCTTTTTCTTGGTTTCAGGATTTTCGTCTAAAGCCCGGATCACCTTCACCTGAATACTTTTATCGTCAATCTGACTGCCCAGCGTACGTGGATCGCCTGCTGATTTAACAGCTGTTGCTCCACCTGCTAATACAGCTGCGGCACAACCTTGTAATAACCAGCTGGTCAGTAACACCAGTATTAATTTATTCAACATCAAAGATCTCCTTGTTGCGGAAACAGAGTTATGTCGATCAGTTCGCATAACGCGTGCAGTAAAAAGGTATAACATTCAAACACCCGCGCTGGTCTGTGCGCTGGTACCTTTAATTCTGTGTCCTGATTACCTAATAAACCCGATAATTCGCCACTGTTATCTACAGTTAAAGCCACGACAGTCATATCTTTGGTTAAAGCAGCTTCGACCGCTTTAATCAGATTATGTTCTTCGCCTGTCATTGAAATTGCGACCAGCACATCACCAGCCTGACCTAAAGCCCGTACCTGACGCGCCAGATGGTCGGGGTTTTCCTGATTACCAGGTTGTAAGCTGGAGTTGTTACTCAGCAAAGCAAAAGCCGGTAAACAAGGCCGTTCGGCTTCAAACTGATCCAATAACAGCTGAGCAAAATGAGTGGCTAAAGCAGCAGATGCGCCTTCGCCACAACAAATCACTTTGCCGCCATTGATCAGGCAGTTCACCAGACTGACGGCGGCGTTTTCGATAGGGGCAGACAATGCTTCGCCTGTCGCTATCATGGTTTGAATATTTTCAGTAAAAAGTTGCCTGATATGGTCTTGCATTAGTTAGCTGTTCCTGCAAAAGCGTTCTTAATCCAGCGAATATCTGCTGGCTGTTCGGTAATGGCCACTACATCAAAACGGCAATGCTGTTGGCCAACACTTTGTAAATAACACTGAGCAGTACGGGTTAGCTTTTGTTGTTTGCTGATAGTTACGGCCGCAGCGGCACCACCAAAATGGTTGCTGCGCCTGAACTTCACTTCAACAAAAACCAGCGTCTGTTGCTCGCGCATCACTAAATCAATCTCACCAAAGCGACAACTGTAGTTTTGCTGCACCAGTTGTAAGCCTTGTTGCTGTAAAAACACTAAGGCCTGTTGTTCATAAAACTGACCAGTGCTTGTGCTCATTTAAGGGGTCCGTGGTGTCAGCAAACCATCCTTACTGTATTTCCCCCAGGTTAACTGTCGCTGAACCTGTCCACCTGTGGACAAGGCCAGATTGCCTGTTAAACCCTGATAACGCAGAGCTGGAAATTGTTGCTGCTGCTTTAAACGGAAAATTAAGTGGTAAGAATCGTACCCCATGGCAAATAAACGCTGCAGGGTTTCGTCTTGCTGTGGAAACAGTTGTTCAAATTGCTGGCGGAATTCTTGTTGCTGCCCCGTACTAAGCATCCATGGCATTTCGGTAAAAGTTAAACCCTGCAGGTCGCGGCGGTCGGTGAATTCTGCCGACTTTTGATGGCTGCGTGAACTGGCGTACACAGGCACAGTGGTTTTAGTCGGAGCGACTGACACATCAATGTAGGGTTTCAGTAAACGGGTTTGCGAAGGGTCAGCCAATAAATAAATAGCGTCTATATCCTGACGGCTATGAGGTTCAGCTTTGACACCTTCACCAGCTAACTGGCTGATTTCGCGGATACGCTGCTCGCTGGCTGCGGTTTCCAGTAATTGTTTGATGGTGCTTTCCATACCCGCCTGATCAGCAAACCAATAGACTTCAGGTTCTTTCCCCGCTATTTGTTTCCAGTCACGGCCAAATTGTTCAGCCATACGCTGGCTCAACGGGTTGCGTGATGCCATCAGCACAGGTTGCTTATAGTTTTTCTGTTTAAACAGCATGGCCATTTGGTGCGCTTCATCTTCCACACTTAAGGAAAAATAAAACTTATCGGCAGATTGTTGCACCAAATCGGTTTTGCCATTTAAAAACAGCGTTGGAATAGTCCAGTCCGCTTGTTGTGAAATGGCATCCACTTGTTCTCTGAGCAAAGGCCCAATAACAAAATCCACTTGCTCTGCTGCCAGTTGCTGCTTCAAAGCTGCAGCCTCGGTTTGGCTGTCGATAAAAATCAAACGGGCTTGCTGGTTGGCTGAGGCGGCCAGAATACCTTGTTGGATGGCTTCGGCGTGCTGGCGGAAGTTACTGCTAAAAGGCAACAAGACGGCGATAGTTTTAGGCGAAAATGCATCTACAGCACTTAATTGCTGAATTTCAGCTGGTAGTTGCTGCAAAGATGGCAGATTTGGGTATTGCTGTTGCCAATCGCTGATTGCCTGAGTTAAAGCCGGAGTGTTACCTAAATGCTGCTGATGCAGTTGCAGTAACTGGGCCCAGCCCTGAGTGGTGGGATCTGAGCTTTGGCGCAGGTTTTCTAACTGGTCCGGTGTCAGCATACCCAGTTGTTGCCATAGAGCACTTTGATAAGCGCTTTGCTCTGGTTGTAATGCCAGCAATTGCAGGTAGGTTTTAACGGCTTTATCCGGTTCTCTTCTGCTGCTTTGATACTGAGCCAGGCTTTGTAAATAAGCGGCTTTATCTTCATCTCTGAACGAGCTTAACGAATACTGGCTGCTGAATTTTTCAATATCTTCATGATCGCCAGCTGCGATCAGGCCCTGAAAAAAGGGCAATAAGTTAGCTTGTTGTACATCAGGTGCTGCTTGTTGTGCCAGAACCCGGCTAATAGCTAATGCCTGTTCTGTTTCACCTTGTTGCAAATGCGCTTTGGCCGCTTCAAGCAATTGCCATTGCTGTTCTGAACCTTGCTGTTGACCTGCCTGTTCAATAAAGTCGGCGCCTGATAAAGGCCGTTCGATTTTAACGACTTCCACTTCATCTTCTGCCTCAACAATAGGCTGGACTACAGGAGCTCGTTTTACCGGAGCAACCTGCTGTGGTGCGGAAGAACAACTGGCTAACGCTATGGCGCTGCCTAAAAGAATAAATGGCTTCAGTTTGCTGGATTTCACAATGCACAGGTACAATGAAGGAAACATGCAGGTATCTTACTCAGTGCCGTGCCTAAGCTCAATGAATTCCAGCCAAAGTAATTCAAGTACAACGGAATAAGCGCCATATGACTGCACAAAGCGGAAATTTATACATAGTAGCCACGCCTATTGGCAATTTAGATGACATCAGTCAGCGCGCCATCAAAACCTTAAGCACTGTGGCCTGGGTGGCGGCAGAAGATACAAGACACAGCGGTAAGTTACTCAGTCACTTAGGTATTTCAGCTAAAATGCTGGCGCTGCATGACCACAATGAAAAGCAACGAGCTGCCACTTTATTGCAGAAATTACAGGCAGGCGAAGACGTTGCCCTGATCTCAGATGCGGGCACGCCGCTGATTAGTGACCCGGGTTACAGTCTGGTGCGTTTATGCCGTGACGCTGGTGTACGTGTAGTACCAATACCTGGTCCTTGTGCTTTGATCAGCGCTTTGTGCTGCGCTGGTTTACCTACAGATAAATTCCATTTTATTGGCTTTTTACCTGCCAAAAGTCAGCAACGTCAAAATGTATTAAGTGCCATTCCACAAGGTGTAGGCACCTTAATTTGCTACGAAACGGCACGTCGTATCAAAGATTGTTTAGAAGATGTAGTGAAGGTGTTTGGTGCAGAACGTGAGCTGGTACTGGCCAAAGAGCTGACTAAAACCTTTGAAAACTTTGTCTATGGCACAGCTGCAGAGATCACAGCCTGGTTAGATGAAGACCCAGCCCGTTGTCAGGGCGAAATGGTGTTAATGATAGCGCCAACTTTAGCTGCCGAAGAAGAAATTAACCCGGCAGCTCAGCAAACTCTGAAGCTGCTGATGAGTGAATTACCACTGAAAAAAGCCGCCGCTTTAACGGCAGAAATTCACGGCGAAAAGAAAAATGCTTTGTATAAATTGGGTTTAAGCTGGGATACCGAATCGTAGGGGCGGGTCTTATACCCGCCCGTTTCAAATTCCAATCTGATGTTAATTAGGCTTGTCCCCGCCCGCGACTTTTATCAGATGTTGATACTGTAATAGATAGAGTCTGGCCAACAACCTTGCAGCTTCGAGGAAGAAGGGTATAATGCGCGCCGTGAGTTGGCCCAGACAATCGCTGCCTGTGTAAGCAGGGGGAGGAAAGTCCGGGCTCCATAGGGCAGAGTGCCAGGTAACGCCTGGGCGGCGCGAGCCGACGACTAGTGCAACAGAGAGCAAACCGCCGATGGCCCTTGCGCAAGCTGGGGATCAGGTAAGGGTGAAAGGGTGCGGTAAGAGCGCACCGCGCGGCTGGTAACAGTTCGTGGCACGGTAAACTCCACTCGGAGCAAGACCAAATAGGCCCCCTTTGGCGCGGCCCGCGTTGGGGGCGGGTAGGTTGCTTGAGGCGTGCGGTGACGTACGTCCTAGAGGAATGATTGTCCACGACAGAACCCGGCTTAACGGGCCGACTCACACCTTCTTATTTCCTTTGCTGACAATTAATTACTCAGCAAAGTTCGGTAGCTGCGGTATGGCTATAGCCCAAGCAGACACGCCGTGAATATGTCCCTATAGGCTCGTCTTTGGCATCCCTGCCAAAGACGGTCTTCTTAGAACTATAGCCATCCTCGCTTTAGCTAGTCTGCTACTGCAGTTTTGCCAAATGAGGCAAATTTCCTCTGCTTATGAATAATTCAGTGTTATTTTAACGGCTAAGAGTCATTTGCTTCTGTTAAGTTTAACTCTCCTTTTAGGCTTCCATCCTTCCTTAATCGCTCTACCCATTGAATTAACTGCTTCTCATGTTTATCGGCTCTAGCTCCATGTATGGTGCAGTCGACAACTACGCTAGCTAGATTAATATTAGTACCGGAAATATTCGCTCTATCGAAAGTGCATTGCACTAGTTCTGCGTGTTCAAAATCTGCACGCTGGAGCCGAGCTCTGGAAAAGTCTATTCCTCGGAGTTGTGATGAAATCCCGAATTTTACTCCTGTAAGTCTTGCGTCAACGAATCTTACGGAATTGAGTGTTGCATGACCAAATCGGCTCCAACTTAACTTTGCTCCTGTAAAGTCAGCATTACTGAGATCGGTGCTATCAAAGATCCCAAAGTGCGCGCTCGTTCCCCTCCAGATAGTCGATTGTAGGTTTGCACCAAATAGATCTACCATATCCAGACATTGCTCTGAGAGATCCAAAAATGATAGACACGAAAATAGCAGTGGCGACTTAGCCCCTGAGCGTTGAGGACACATTCGACGTAAAAAGGAACCAAAACTCACTTCGGTACTAAAATTTAGTTTGGCAACTTTTTGTAGAGCTACGGACACAGCGTTTAAAGCTATTAAAAGTGATGTCGACGAGTTAATTTCTTGGCGACACGCAGATGAATGGCTGAGGTTACCAATTTTCTCCATGGGAATTAAGTGTTCAATGACATGTGTAGTTAGTTCAGTGAGAACAGGTTGCCAAACTTCTAATTCTTCAATCTGCCGCTTAGCGATTTCACGACGAAGAAATCTCTGAACATACTCAGTCATTGCTGCAGGCCCAGTAAGTTTCGCCCAATGAATCAAAGCATCAGTTGTATCGAAACCGTCGTCGGTGTTTGCTATTCTCCGATTTCTCTCAGTTATTATGCGATCAAGACCCCTTACGATGCGCATCGCTGTGAGATACTCACCAAAACTTTTATGTGTGAATACAAATGTCGAATCGTCACCAGCGGCCTCGCTTCCTCGCCTGAAGAAAAATGCAGCTAACAATTTGGTTGTTCCTGCTTGAGCTCCCTCAGTAAAAGAGTCCAATAATGCGGTGAGCCCACTCTGTTTACAGTGAAAAAGTATATCCCTGACAGAGGTTGAACGGCCGTCGCTTCCGTGCCAAGCAGCTAAACCAATCTCTTCTAAAACTCGCACAAAGTCTCGGAGAATAATATGGCTAATTGGTCGATAAGTTCTTGTTTTCTCATAACCCCGTTCATGCACCGCAACCACGAGGTCTGCGTAAACTGTATTCAAGTTTATTTTTCGATTGAAGTCGATTTTCCCACGTCGGTAGCTTAGGGCGACTAGATAATTCAACAAAGGTTGAGCCGTGATTTCATCAATTTCCGGCAATTGCAGTTGTTTGGGAACTCCTGTGAACTGTTGCCCAACCAGCGTACCGTACTTTTGCCACCAAAGTTGTCGCAGGTCTACTTCAAGTATTTTTTTACGGTCTGCATATGTCGATTTGTCTTCCGTAACAAAGTAGGGAAGTATGTTAAGCACTTGTCGTGGGCGTCGAAACTCAGTTTCGTTCTCTTGGACGATTAACTCACGGCCACTTATTATTACGTTAATAGGATTCGGGCCAAGATTTCTTCGTTCAATCATCTTTTCGACAGCTTGTATAAAATCACGAGCAACTTGTGCAGCAGCTTTACCCATACTAGCGAGTTCGTCTAGGCCATCGAAGACCAGAAGTACACCTATCTCCTTCCTATCAGGATCTAACGGATTGAATCCAAGTAGTGCTTCATCTCGAATAAACTTTTCAACTTCGCTTGAAACGTCACGTGTAGGATCTATAAGATGCAGCGGGATATAAATGGGTTTTGCGATGCCGCGTTTTGCTATTTCAGCGCAAAAAACTCGTGTAAAAGAAGACTTCCCACTTCCTGGACCACCACTGATTACTCGCAAAGCATCTGATTTATCTTGAGACCCGAGCCAATGTACAAGCTCATCTTCAAGGCAAACACAGACCCTTCTGTCTTTTGTTCGGAACTCAGAGGCACTTTGCTCGGATTTTTCAACACGTTCTACGTAGTAAGCATTGAGCGGGATATAAAGCTGAGCGAGGCTAAATGGCTCGTCGAATATATTTTCCGATATCCGCTTTTGTAGGTATGAAAAATAAGCATTCCAGCCTTGTAGAGCGTATTCAGCCTTTTTGAAAGGAGTATCTTGTAGGTCTAATAACCGTTTATAAATAGAAGAATTTTTTCGCCATTCAGACGATAGCGAATTAACGAAGTATGCAGGAAGTCGAGCCGCTATAGACTGTGAGTTCCAAGGTGAAACACCATTATCACAGAGCCAGTTAGAATAGGCTTCAATTACATCTTTGAGAAAAGGTTGATCGGCTGGAGCGTCAAAGAATTTATCATTGAAAGAAATGGCTGTTCCAATTAACTGTTTCTCAAGTTGTTCGCTAATTGAGCAATCTTGAGAAGAGCTTGCGTCGAAGTGCGAGGTACTTTCTCGTGATAATGACTTTAGGGCGTCTAAGAGCGCATTTGAAACTAATGCATATCCTAACTCCTCAATTGGAGTCTCTAACCCAAGACTCACCGCAGCTTCGACGGTATCGTTGCCTAACTCTTCGAACTTGAGAGTGGTAGCATGGGTAGCCATCTTTCCAAGTGCTTTAAATAGCGGCTTTAAATCTAGAGTCACTTTACGATTCCATATAGATTTTGGCTTCGTCAAAGTTACTTTCGTATTCTGATTTTCCATTCCGTGCTCCTTGCTTAATCCTGTTTCTCTGAGCGCACACCAAAGCTCGGCAAAATTGATACTTGTGCTTGGCGTGTTAATTTCCTGCTATTTTTTTGTATGCACAGCATGTATTTATTGCTTCTAATAGCGGCATGTCATTTTTTTAATCGTCATGTAGAGTTAGTTATTTTCATCTATTTGTCCAGTAGTTGTTTTCGGGATTTAAGATGCTATCAAATAATTCCACGGTGACTGAATCACTATCAAGTGGCGATGCACCTTATAAGTTTGGTAGTCTGAACCCCTTAATAACTTGCTGATATTCCAATGCAAAACGTAGCCTTATCTTCTCCTCCTTCCATCCCATTTTGGCAAGCTTTCTGGTTTTGGCTGAAGTTGGGTTGTATCAGCTTTGGTGGGCCTGCCGGACAGATTGCTCTGATGCATACTGAGCTGGTGGAAAAACGCCGTTGGATCAGCGAAGGCCGGTTTTTGCACGCGCTGAATTATTGCATGCTGCTGCCCGGGCCTGAAGCACAACAGCTGGCGACCTATTTAGGCTGGCTGATGCACCGCACTTTGGGTGGCGTGGTGGCAGGTTTGTTGTTTATTCTGCCGTCATTACTGCTTTTGGTGCTGCTGTCCTGGGGTTATCTGGTGTATGGCGAGCACCCTTGGGTAGCTGCATTGTTTTATGGGATTAAACCTGCGATAGCCGCCATAGTGCTACATGCCGCCTGGCGTATAGGCGGGCGGGTGATGAAACACCCGTTATTATGGGCTATAGCTGTTGCTGCTTTTGTCGCTATTTTTGCCTTTCAACTGCCATTCCCGCTTATTGTTTTGTCTGCCGCCTTGATTGGTTTTATCGGCAGTAAAGTGACACCTGCAGTGTTTTCATCTGGCGGTCATGCGGCTTCCCAAAAAAGTTATGGTCCGGCTTTGATTGACGATACAACCCCAACTCCTTCACATGCGTTATTTCGCTGGAGCCGTTTTGTCGTGGTAGTAGCTTGTGGTTTAGTACTGTGGGCTTTACCTATGTTGCTACTTACCTTCAGTTTGGGCTGGCAACATCAACTGACCCAAATGAGCTGGTTTTTTACCAAGGCTGCATTATTAACTTTTGGTGGTGCTTATGCTGTGCTGCCTTATGTCTATCAGGGCGCTGTAGATAAGTTTGGTTGGTTAACGCCTGGGCAGATGATGGATGGCTTGGCTTTAGGGGAAACCACACCAGGCCCGCTGATTATGGTGGTGGTTTTTGTCGCTTTTGTTGGCGCTTATGTGCATGCCAGCTTTGGCCCTGATTTGATGTTGCTGGCCGGAATTACAGCCGCGCTTCTGGTGAGCTGGTTTACCTTTTTACCTTCTTTTATTTTTATTCTTGCAGGAGGTCCTCTGGTGGAATCCACTCAAGGCAAGTTACAGCTCACTGCACCATTAACGGCAATAAGTGCTGCGGTGGTGGGGGTTATTGTTAATTTAGCGCTGTTTTTTGCATACCATGTTGTATGGCCAACAGGCTTTACCGGTGCTATCGACTGGCAAGCTGTTCTTATTACTATACTTGCAGCGCTGGCTTTGTTTGTGGCGAAGCAGAGCTTAATGCGGGTGATAGCAGGAGCCGCTATGTTGGGTTTAGTTTTATCTTTTTGGAGTTTTTATTAATGTGGATTGATCTGCGGCAGTTGGACCCTTCAGCGGCTTATAAGCTATTAACCAGTACTATCACCCCTCGACCTATCGCCTGGGTATCGAGTCTGTCTTCAGATGGCGTATTGAATTTAGCCCCTTTTAGTTTTTTTCAAATGATCACAGATCAGCCACCGACCCTGATGATCTCCACTCAGCATAAAGCCGATGGCAGTCGTAAAGACACCAGCCTAAATATTGAAGCGACCCGGGATTTTGTAGTGAATCTGGTGCCGCATGCGCTGGCTAATGAAATGAATATCAGCGCAGCCGCAGTGCCTGCAGATGAAAGTGAATTTGATTTAGCCCGTTTGGAACAGGCGGCGTCCAGCCAAATCAAAGTGCCTCGTGTGGCATTAGCTCCTGTAGCTCTTGAATGCAGGTTATCCAGGTTACAACCTTATCCGCCGGAAAACCCAAGCTGTGAAGTGATTTTTGCAGAAGTGCTGGCGATTTATATCAACCCCACATTATTGGATGCCAATGGCATGCCTGATCCATACAAAATGGATTTAATCAGTCGTATTGGTGGTTCAGGTTACAGCAGGGTTGCTGCTGATATATTTCAGTTAGCCCGACCTGCTTCTGCAGTGCGTCGCTGAACTTCCTGTTTTTCGCCCTGACTGTCTTATGGCAGACAGGGCTTTTTTATATCTGATTGTGAGCGCTTGCTTACTTTTAAAGTCTTGCTACTGTTGGTTTCTTTGTGTGGTTTTTCTCATTCTTCTACGTTTTTTTGGCTTTGTTTTGAGCTTGATAAGCTTTTGCAGTTATTATCGTTTATCGCAGTTCTAACTGCTTCCTTTCATCAAGGTATTAGTTTTTTTCAATAAAAATCATAAGGTTATAACTATCCTTTGCCTTAAAAAATCGCTGTAATCACTTTAGTAACAGCGCCTTAGTCGCATACTGCAAGCCATTAGTCTGAAGGGTTGGGTTATGCGTAACTAAATGAAATATTTCAAAGTATTTTAAGGTTTTTTTCTTCCACTTTTCCCCACAGAAATCAGGATCTTCGCGCTAAGCCTTGTTTTTACTGGATCTATCATGATCAAACAAAGGGGTTTTCACCTTGACAAGCTTTCTTCTGCGGCCCTAAACTGTACATCAGTGGGAAATTGTGGGTATTTGTGGATCAAATATCAGGATCAAACAACAATAAAGTGGGATTAATATGTTCCGTGGGTCGTTTTCTTTAACATTGGATGATAAGGGTCGGTTAGCGCTTCCAACGCGTTACCGTGATGCCTTATTTGCTGATGCAGAAGGTGCCATGGTTTGTACTATTCACACCAAAGATCCTTGTTTACTGCTGTATCCATTACCTGAATGGGAAGATGTTGCGGAACAGCTGCAGCGTTTATCCAACCAAAACCCACAAGAGTTGCGCTTTAAACGTTTATTGATAGGCCACGCGTCGGATTGTGACATGGATAAAAGCGGCCGCATTCTATTACCTGCGCCACTAAGAAGCCATGCCAGCCTGACAAAAAACATCCGTTTAGTCGGACAACTTAACAAATTCGAGATCTGGGACGAAGACACCTGGAATAAACGTGTTGCCGAAGATATGGCAATTGAACGTGATATGTCCGTCGACGCTGAGATCTCCGAACGGCTGCAGGATTTTGTACTCTGATGGATCAAAGCGCCCATATCTCCGTACTATTGGCCGAGACCATAGACGGATTAGCCATTAAACCCGACGGGATTTATCTCGACGGTACTTTTGGCCGCGGTGGTCACAGCAGAGTGATCTTGTCTAAATTAGGCGAACAAGGCCGTTTATACGGTATTGACCGCGACCCGGCTGCTATTGCTGCCGCCCAGCCTTTATTGGCCGACCCTCGTTTTTCTATTACCCACAGTCCTTTTGCTGCATTAGCCCAAATTGCTGAAGACAAAGGCATTACCGGCAAAGTAGACGGTATATTGTTGGATTTAGGTGTGTCCTCTCCTCAACTGGATGATGCTGAACGTGGCTTCAGCTTTATGCGTGATGGCCCACTGGATATGCGTATGGATCCAACATCAGGTATTTCTGCTGCCGACTGGCTGGCAAAAGCTGATGTGGAAGACATTACTTTTGTGTTGCGTGAATACGGCGAAGAAAAATCAGCCTGGCGTATAGCCAATGCCATAGTCGACAGCCGCAGTGAGCAGCCACTGACCCGCACAGCTCAGTTGGCCAGCTTAATCAGCACCGTGGTACCAAAAAGCCATAAAGAGAAAAAACATCCTGCGACCCGCAGCTTTCAGGGCATTCGGATTTATATCAACAGTGAGCTGGACCAGATCAAAACTGCGCTGGATGCTGCTGTGCATGTATTAAAACCTGGTGGCCGTTTAACGGTGATCAGCTTCCATTCGCTGGAAGATCGGATGGTAAAGCAGTTTATGCGTTTAAAAAGCAAAGGCGCCGCCATTCCTAAAGGTTTGCCATTAACGCAAGACCAACTGAACCTGTACACACCATTAAAGCTGATTGGCAAAGCCATTATGCCGTCTGATGCTGAACTGGAACACAACGTCAGAGCCCGTAGCGCTGTATTACGTATTGCGGAGAAAACCGCATGAGCGCCATCAAACTGAACCGTCTGATCATCGGCGATATCTGGCAACACAAGTTTTTGCTGGTGCTGATGTTGTGTTGTTTAGGTTCAGCTTTGGCCGTGGTGGAGTTCACTCATATGAACCGCCAACTGACGATGCACGAAGATAAAATACTGCAACATCGCGACACCCTGGAAATGGAGTGGCGCAACTTATTGCTGGAGCAGAGGGCCTTGTCTGAACACAGCAGGGTGGAAGAGCTGGCAGCGACCAAACTGAATATGGTCAGGCCCAGCGGCCCGCAAGATGTGGTGGTGCAGGAACCATGATAAAGAAACCAGCAGCACCTAAAAAGCAGGCGAAAAAGAATCAACAGCCGACTGTCATCAGTTGGCGTTTTGCTTTTGTAATTGTGTCCTTATTTGCGGTATTCAGCGGCCTGATTATCCGTGCAGCTTATTTGCAGGTGTTAGAACCTGAAATGCTGTTGGAACAGGGCGATATGCGCACCTTGCGGGTGAAATCTGACGCTGCCATGCGTGGTATGATTTTAGACCGTAACGGTGAAGAACTGGCGGTCAGCGTTCCTGTGCAGTCCATTTGGGCTGACCCACAACTGGTGCTGCGCAGCAGACACAAAATTGATGAACGCCGTTGGCATGCGCTGGCTGATATGCTGCAAATCAGCCCGCAGCAACTGTCGGATAAGATTGGTGCCGATGACTCCAAACGTTTTGTCTATCTGCAACGTCAGGCTAGTCCTGCCACAGTGGATTACATTAAACAGCTAAAAATTCCGGGCATTGCCTTTCAGCAGGAATCACGCCGTTATTATCCGGCCGGTGAAGTCACTGCGCATTTGTTAGGTTTTACCAATGTGGATGATCAGGGCATGGAAGGCATTGAACGTCAGTTTAACGACGTTTTAACCGGCAAACCTGCACTCAAAACTATACGTAAAGATGCCAAAGGCCGTGAAATTGAAGTGCTGTCACAAACCGATGGTCAGGCATCCAATAATATTCAACTGAGTATCGACCAGCGTATTCAGGCTGTGGCTTACCGTGAGCTGAAAAAAGCTGTGATGCAGTTTGGTGCTACCTCTGGCTCTGTTGTCGTAGTGGATGTGCATAACGGTGAAGTGCTGGCCTTGGCCAATGCACCTTCGTACAACCCGAACAACAGAAAAAATACCGACAGCAACAGATACCGTAACCGCGCTATTACCGATACCTTCGAGCCAGGTTCAACCATTAAACCTTTGCCTGTTTTAGCGGCTCTGGAGAATGGCACTGCCACTATGGATACAGTCATTTCAACTGGTTATGGCCCGGTTCGTATCGGTGGTCGTTTAGTGCGGGATATCAATGGTTATGGCGATTTGGACTTAACCGGCATTATGCGCAAATCCAGTAACATAGGTGTGACCCGCTTAGCTTTAGGTCTGCCGACCGACAAGTTCCTCGATATGTATTACAAGATGGGCGTGGGCTCTGAAACGGGTTTAGGCCTGACAGGTGAAACCCCTGGTGTGTTACGTGAACAACGCCGTTGGGGTGAGCATGCGTTAGCCACCATTTCTTTTGGTTATAGCTTTACCGTAAACGCAGTACAGCTGGCCCGCATTTACGCCACTATCGCCAATGGCGGTGTGTCTTACCCATTGTCTATTTTCAAAAGTGATAAAAAGCCTTTAGGTGAACGTGTCGTCAGCGAACAACATGCCGACAATATGGTTGCCATGTTAGAAGCTGTGGTTGGCCCTGGCGGCAGTGCGAAAAAAGCCGCTGTTCCAGGTTATCGCGTAGGTGGTAAAACAGGGACGGCGAAAAAGGCCGGTATCCGTGGTTACAGCGATGATTACATTGGCTCTTTTGCCGGTATAGCACCTATTTCAAATCCTCGAATTGCTGTGGTGGTTATTATCAACGAACCAAGCGGCGATTATTACTACGGTGGTGAAGTCGCTGCTCCTGTGTTCTCCGCTGTATCGGGCGCTGCGATGCAGTTATTAAATATCGCACCTGATGCAAACGATAGCCGTATTACCAAAGTCAGTGAGGTGCCCAATGCAGGCTAACTCACTCCAGCTATGGCTGACTCCTTTTGCAATCCAGCTGCCAGGCTCCGTGGCAGCTTTGCCATTACAGGGTCTGCGTATCAACAGCGCTGAAGTACAAAGCGGTGATGTGTTTCTGGCTTTGCCAGGCACTAAAACTCATGGCAATCAGTTTGTTGAAAAAGCCTTAGCCGCAGGTGCTGTATTGGTACTGACTGATACTCAGAGCGCGCTGAATGATGAGCGTATTGTGGTTGTAAATAAGCTAGTTGAATTGCTGCCTGTTTTAGCTGCTGCTTTTTATCCACATCAGGTGCAGCAACTTGTGGGTATTACCGGCACCAACGGTAAATCCAGTACTGCTATTTTTGTCAATCAGCTTGCTGTGTTGTTACAACAACAAGCCGCTGTGATTGGCACTTTGGGCTATGGCGATTACCGTAGCCTGACCGCTTTGAATAACACCACCCCTCATCTGGTGGATATTCACCGTATTCTTGCGACTGAAGCCGCTAAAGGCTGTGCTTTGGTGGCTATGGAAGTATCTTCTCATGCCTTAGTGCAACAACGTGTAGCTGGTTTGCAGTTTGAAGTGGCTGTGTTTACCAATTTAACCCGCGATCACCTGGATTATCACGGCACTATGCAAGCCTACGGCGAAGCCAAGGCTTTGCTGTTTAAAGCTGATTTAGCCAAAAAAGCTGTGATTAATGTCTCCGATGAGTTTGGTCGCCAATTAGCAGCTGACTGCACTCTTCCTGTACTGGCTTATGGTCAGTTCAAAGATTGCCAGGGCTATAGCGAGTATTTGGCTTACGACCAACTGGAAATTACCCCACTGGGTTATCAGTTCCGTTTAAGCAGCCATTTAGGTCAACAGCTGTTGCAGCTTAAAGTGCTGGGTGAATTTAATATTCAAAACGTATTGGCTGCTTTTGGTGCCATGCTGCAATTAGGCCATAGCTTTGAGGCTTTAGTGGGTGCTGCAGAGCAATTATGCAGTGTGCCGGGCCGTATCGAACAGTTTTATCAAGCCCATCGCAAAGTGATGGCTGTGGTGGATTATGCCCATACGCCTGATGCGCTGGAGCAAACTTTAATAGCCGTTCGTAACCATTGTCAGGGCCAGCTTTGGGTGGTCTTTGGTTGTGGTGGCGACCGCGATAAAGGCAAACGACCTTTAATGGGTGCTATCGCGGAGCGGTTGGCGGATCAGTTAATTATTACTGCCGACAATCCACGCACTGAAGATGTGATGGCGATTTGTCTGGATATAGCTGCAGGTTGCACAGAGCAGCAGTATCAGCTGATCACCGACCGTAAGACGGCGATACGCACTGCTTTAGAACAAGCCAAGGCTGGTGATCTGGTATTGATCGCCGGTAAAGGCCACGAAGATTATCAAATCATTGGCCATGAAGTTTTACCCTACGACGAACGTGCCTTTGTCCGACAACTGGTGACGGAGACTGCTTTATGATCCCTTTACAAACAAAAGAAATAGCACAGTTAGTGCAGGGACAACTGGTTGGCGCTGATATTCAAATTCAGAGCGTCAGCACAGACAGCCGCAATATTACTCAAGGCGATTTGTTTATTGCCTTAAAAGGCCCGAACTTTGATGGTCATCAGTTTGCTGCTGATGTGATCAGCAAAGGCGCTGTGGCTTTGATTGTTGATCAGCAACTGCCTGTGGCAGTGCCGCAAATTATCGTTGCTGACACCCGCTTAGCTTTAGGGGCTTTAGGCGCGGCAGTGAAACAAAAGGTCAATCCTAAATCTGTGGCTGTGACTGGCAGTGTCGGTAAAACCACAGTCAAAGAAATGATGGCCGCTATTTTGGACCGCATTGGCAATGTGCTGGCGACCGCAGGCAACTTTAATAACGATATTGGTGCGCCTTTAACCTTATTACGTTTAACAGAGCAGCATCAGTACGCTGTGATGGAGCTGGGTGCCAATCATTTAGGTGAAATTGCTTACACTTCTTCGTTGGTGAAACCTGAAGTCTCTATTATCACCAATGTGGCGGCAGCCCATCTGGAAGGTTTTGGTGACTTGTTTGGTGTAGCTCGTGCCAAAGGCGAAATTTATGGCTCTTTAGGTGCTGATGGCGTTGCTATAGTGCCATTGGACAGCGAGTTTTCTGATTATTGGTTAAAGCGTCTGCAGGATAAAACTGTCTTGACCTTCAGCAGCACTCAGGCGGCCGATTTTACCGCTGAACATATAGTGCTGAATGAGCAAGGTTGTGCCAGCTTTGATTTAGTTTGTCCACAAGGCCGGATTTTTATTCAGCTGGTGTTACCTGGTAAACATAACGTGGCCAACGCTTTAGCAGCAGCTGCTGCTACTTTGACTTTAGGTGCCAGCCTGACCGATGTGCAGTTAGGTTTAGCGGCAATGAAGCCTGTCAAAGGCCGCATTAATGTCACAGTAGCCAGCGACAAATTACGTTTGATTGACGATACCTACAACGCGAATTCTGAATCCACTAAGGCCGCTATCGACTTATTGGCTACTTATCCGGGCTTCAGAGTATTGGTGTTTGGCGATATGGGCGAACTGGGCGCTGATGCCCGTTTGTACCATGAAGAAGTAGGTTTATACGCCAAACAAAAGGGGATTAATCTGTTATTCACCCTGGGTGTGTTATCACAGAGCGCCAGTGATTTATTTAACGGCCAAGGGGCCCATTTTAGTTCCCGTCAGCAACTGATCCAAAAGTTAAGCCCGATCCTTGATGAACAGTCGAGTAGCACCGTACTGGTCAAAGGTTCGCGCAGCGCCAAAATGGAATTGGTCGTGCAGGACTTGCTAGAAAGATGTCAGCAGGAGATCAGCTCATGTTAGTGTGGTTAGCCGAGTATTTAACTCAATATATCAATGCCTTTAACGTATTCAGTTACCTGACCTTCAGGTCTATTCTGGGTATTCTAACGGCCTTAATGCTGAGCCTGTATTTTGGCCCCAAGCTGATCGCTAAGTTACAACAACTGCAAATTGGTCAAACCGTACGGGATGATGGCCCACAAAGCCATTTCTCGAAAAAAGGCACCCCTACTATGGGCGGTTTGCTGATTTTAGGTTCAGTGCTGACCAGTATTCTGTTATGGGCCGACTTGGCGAATAAATACGTTTGGGTGGTGATTTTTACGCTGATCAGCTTTGGCTGGATTGGTTTTATTGATGACTATCGCAAAGTAGTGCGTAAGGATCCGAAGGGCCTGATCGCTAAGTGGAAATACTTCTGGCAGTCCTTGTTTGCTGTGGCTATCGCATTTTTCCTCTATGCCTCGGCAGAACGTCCGGCTGAGACTAGTTTAGTGGTGCCATTTATTAAAGATGTGCTGCCACAGCTGGGTTTTATCTTTATTGCTTTGTGTTACTTCGTCATTGTGGGTACCAGCAACGCGGTGAATTTAACCGATGGTTTAGACGGTTTAGCCATAGTGCCAACCATTATGGTGGCCTTTGCTTTTGCCATCATCGCTTACGCCAGCGGTAACGTGAATTTTGCCAATTATCTGAATATTCCTTATCTGCCTCACGCCAGTGAACTGGTGGTGGTTTGTGCTGCGCTAGTCGGCGCTGGCCTGGGTTTCCTTTGGTTTAATACCTATCCGGCTCAGGTCTTTATGGGCGATGTAGGTTCTTTAGCTTTAGGTGCAGTGCTGGGCGTGATTGCCATTTTAGTCCGTCAGGAAATTGTGCTCTTTATTATGGGCGGCGTTTTTGTGATGGAAACTGTGTCTGTGATTTTGCAGGTTGGTTCTTACAAATTACGCGGCCAGCGGATTTTCCGTATGGCGCCTATTCATCACCACTACGAATTAAAAGGCTGGCCTGAACCTCGCGTTATTGTGCGGTTCTGGATTTTGTCCGTCATTTTTGTGCTGATTGGTTTAGCTACTTTAAAACTGAGATAAAAAATGAACGCTAAGTTGTTCCAGGGAAAACGTGTTGCTGTGATAGGACTAGGCCTTTCAGGTCTGGCCACAGTACGCTTTTTGCTGAAACAAGGCGTGAAACCAGTTTTGATGGATACCCGCTTAAAAGTGTCAGGGCTGGAACAGATCCCAACTGACAAAGTGGACGGTATTTATTTAGGTGAACTGGACGCCAACCGTTTAGCTCATATGGACGTGTTGGTAGTCAGCCCTGGCTTAGACCCTAAACATCCGGCTATACGTTTTGCCTTGGCACAAGGTGCTCATCTGATTGGTGATGTGGAACTATTTGCACTGCAAAATCAGAAACCTGTACTGGCTATTACCGGCGCCAATGGCAAGTCGACTGTCACCAGTTTAACTGCTCATATGCTGCAATGTTCTGGCTTACGGGCTGTAGCAGCCGGCAATATTGGTTTGCCTATTCTGGATGCGCTGCAAAGCGATGCTGATGTGTTTGTACTTGAGCTGTCGAGCTTCCAGCTGGATACCACTCATTCTTTACAAAGCAAAGCCGCCTGTATTCTCAATGTGACTGAAGATCATATGGACAGATACGGCACTATGGCCGCTTATGCTGCTTCAAAACAACGGGTGTATCAGGGCACGGATCTGGCGATTTACAATAAAGCCGATGGCTTAACTACACCAAAAACTTCGGTGCCTGCTCTGGCTTTAGATTTAGCAGGTGCAGACTACGGTGTGGTTCAGCATCAGGGCGAAAGCTGGTTGTTAGTTGTAGCAGAGCCTCTAATGCCAGTGCGTGAAATGACCATAGTGGGTTTGCATAACCAGTTTAATGCGTTGGCCAGCTGTGCTTTAGCTTTAGCTGCCGGAGCAAGCCGCGAAGGCTTAGTCAAAGCGCTGCAGACCTTTACCTCATTACCGCACCGTTGCCAGTTAGTGTTGGATCAAAAAGGCGTACGTTGGGTCAACGACTCCAAAGCCACCAATGTCGGCGCAACGCTAGCTGCTATTGACGGTTTACGCTCTGAAGTAAGAGGCAAATTGATTTTAATTGCAGGCGGTGATGGCAAAGGTGCAGATTTCAGTGAATTGGCCACAGTGCTGAATCGTGATGTCGATCACTTAATTACTTTAGGCCAGGACGGTCCTGCGATAGCTGCGTTAAAAGCGGGCAGCTTTGAAGTGAAAGATTTAATGGCAGCAGTGAAAACTGCGGCTCAACTGGCCACTGCTGATGATTTGGTGTTGTTATCACCTGCCTGTGCCAGCTTAGATATGTTTAAAAATTACGAAGACCGTGGCCAGCAGTTTGCTGCAGCTGTGCAGAAGGTGTGGTTATGAAGCAAATGCTGCTGAACCTGATCCCTTCACCCACTGAAGCCATAGCTCAGTGGTGGCAACGCGATGAAGCCAACAGCTACGATAAGCTGTTTTTGGTGTTGCTGGCGTTGGTGATTGGTGTTGGCATTATTATGGTCACTAGTGCTTCAGTGCCTGTGGCAGAGCGCTTACATGGCAATCCTATGCATTTTACTATCCGTCACATGGTGTATCTGGTGATAGGTTTAGGTGTGTCTTATGTGGTACTGAATGTACCTGTGTCCTGGTGGCATACAACCAATATCTTATTGCTGATGCTGGCCTTGGTGTTATTGATTGCAGTCTTGCTGGTGGGTCGCAATGTCAATGGATCAACCCGTTGGCTGGCGTTAGGCCCAATCAATATTCAGGCGGCTGAACCAGCCAAATTATTCTTTTTTGTCTACTTGTCCAGCTACTTGGTTCGTAAGCATGAAGAAGTGCGGGAAAACATCAAAGGCTTTATCAAACCTTTGATCATTATGTTTATTCTGGCTGTTTTACTGCTGATGCAACCAGACCTGGGTACAGTCATTGTGATGTTTGCCACTTCAGTGGTGTTGCTGTTTCTGGCTGGCGCTAAGTTATGGCAGTTTTTCTGCCTAATTTTCACAGGTCTTGCAGCTATTGGTGTGCTGATTTTATACAGCGAATACCGCTGGCGCCGTGTAACTTCGTTTTTAGACCCATGGGCCGATCCTTTTGGCAGCGGTTATCAGTTAACGCAATCTTTGATGGCGTTTGGCCGTGGTAGCTGGTTTGGGCAAGGCCTGGGCAACAGCGTACAAAAACTTGAGTATTTACCAGAAGCTCATACCGACTTTATCTTCGCGGTGATTGCAGAAGAAACCGGCCTGATAGGTGTGTTTGTGATTTTAAGCTTGCTGTTTTTACTGGTCAGCCGTGCTTTGTGGATTGGCAACAAAGCTTTGTTTAAAGGCATGAGCTTTCACGGCTTTTTAGCTTATGCGCTGGCGATTTGGATTGGTTTTCAAACCTGCGTTAATGTAGGTGTGGCAAGCGGCGTCTTGCCAACTAAAGGTTTAACTTTGCCTTTTGTCAGTTCTGGCGGTAGTAGCTTAATCATTATGTTAGTAGCCGCAGCTTTGTTAATCCGTATTGATTTTGAAGTACGACTGAAAGGTCGTCACGCCATCAGCGGGGGTCCTCATGCCTGAGCTGATGCAGACTACTGACAAACCGCAAAAAACAGCGCTGATTATGGCAGGCGGCACTGGTGGCCATATTTTCCCGGCTAAAGCTGTGGCTGAACTGTTAAAGCAACAAGGCTGGAACATTCATTGGCTGGGTACAGCGGATCGAATGGAAGCGACTTTAGTGCCGCAGTTTGGTTTCCCGTTTCATAGCATTGCAGTGGCTGGTTTACGCGGCAAAGGCTTAAAAAGCTTAGTCAAAGCGCCGCTGATGTTATGGCGCTCCATCAGTCAGGCCCGTGCTTTAGTCAAGCAACTGAACCCTGAACTGGTGTTAGGTTTTGGTGGTTATGCCAGTGGACCTGGTGGCTTAGCCGCCTGGTTAGCGGGTAAGCCTTTAATAGTGCATGAGCAAAATGCAGTGGCAGGCACCACCAACAGATTATTGGCTCGTATTGCCAAAAAAGTATTAGTGGCTTTTCCACAGGCCTTTGCCGATCGCAAAGACAGATTAGTAGTGGGTAATCCTGTGCGTGCTGAAGTGCTGGCTGTGTCGGGTCAAAAGCAACTGCAGGCGTCAACACCAAGCTTAAAAGTATTAGTGATAGGTGGCAGTTTAGGTGCTCAGGTGTTTAACCAGCAATTACCTGCTCTGTTTGCACAAGCATCTCAGACTGGTGTGCTGGAAATAAGGCATCAGACGGGTAAGGCGATGGAGCAGCAAGTGCAACAGGCTTATGCCGCTTTGCCTGAATTAAAGGCCAGTGCCAGTGCATTTATTGAAGACATGGCTGCTGCTTATACCTGGGCTGATTTAGTGATTTGCCGCGCTGGTGCTTTAACTGTATCCGAAGTGGCTTGTGCCGGCGTAGCTGCGGTTTTTGTGCCTTTGCCATCTGCTATTGACGATCATCAGACGGCCAACGCCAGCTGGTTAGTGCAAAAACAAGGGGCGGTATTACTGCCACAAAGCGAATTCAGTAAAGGTGCTTTGTTGCCTTTACTCCAGTCCTGGTTGCAGGACAAAAGTGCACTGCGTCATTTGGCAAATAATGCCCGCAGAACAGCAATAGATGATGCCGCAGAACACGTTGTTAGAGTCTGTGGTGAAGTGATAGGTAAGACTAAATGAGCAATACAAAACAACAAAATAAAAATGCTATGCGCAGAGTAGAGCGGATCCACTTCGTTGGGATCGGCGGCGCTGGTATGGGTGGTATTGCCGAAGTATTAGTCAATGAAGGTTATAAAGTTTCGGGTTCAGATATAGCACCAAACCCTGTGGTCGATCGTTTAGCGTCGTTAGGTGCCTGTATTGTGATTGGCCATAAAGCTGAAAACATCGAAGGCGCCAGTGTTGTTGTTGTCTCCAGTGCTATTAAAACCGATAACCCGGAAGTGGCTGCTGCTATTGAACACCGTATTCCTGTGGTGCGCCGTGCTGAAATGCTGGCTGAATTAATGCGTTTCCGCCATGGTATTGCTATCGCTGGTACCCACGGTAAAACCACCACTACCAGCTTAATCGCCTCTATTTTTGCGGAAGCTGGCACTGATCCTACCTTTGTCATTGGTGGCTTACTGAATTCTGCAGGTACCAACGCACGTCTTGGTGCTGGCCGCTATTTAATTGCCGAAGCGGACGAGAGCGACGCCTCTTTCCTGCATTTACAGCCTATGGCGTCAGTGATCACCAATATCGAACCTGACCATATGGAAACTTATCAGGGTGACTTTGAAAAAATGAAAGCCACCTATCTGGAGTTTTGCCATAACCTGCCATTTTATGGTGTCGCTGTGATGTGTATCGACGATGCCGTCGTTCGTGAGCTGATCCTACAAATTGGCCGTTTTGTCATTACCTATGGTTTTAGCGAAGATGCAGATTATGTCATCAGCGACTTCGGTCAAACCGGTACTCAAAGCCATTTTGTTATTACCGATAAAAACGGTGTTGCCAGCCAGATTGAACTGAATTTAGCCGGTCGTCATAATGCGCTGAATGCTACAGCTGCTTTTGCCGTGGCCAAAGATGAAGGTATAGCAACGGATTCCATTTTAGCTGCACTGAAAAAATTCGAAGGCATAGGCCGTCGTTTTGAACAGTACGGTGAGTTTGAGACAGGCCGTGGCAAAGTGCTGCTGGTCGATGACTATGGTCACCATCCAAGCGAAGTGGCTGCCACTTTAGCTGCGGCGCGTAACGCCTGGCCGGAGCGCCGTATCGTCATGGCTTATCAGCCACACCGTTACACCAGAACCCGTGATTTATATGAAGACTTCGCCAAAGTGCTGTCTTCTGTCGATTTATTGTTATTGCTTGAAGTTTATGCCGCAGGCGAAGCCGCTATTCCTGGCGCAGACAGCCGCAGTTTATGCCGCTCTATCCGTGCCCGCGGTCAATTGGACCCTATTTATGTAGCGACGCCTGCCGATTTACCCGCTGCTTTAGCTGACGTGTTGCAGGACGGTGATGTGTTACTGACTCAGGGCGCGGGCAATATAGGTGCGCTGGCCAAACAACTGGCAGCGTCTAAATTAGCAATTTCTGCATTAAAACCAAACGAGGGAGCTTGAAGTATGAGCAGCAAATTTGGCAAAGTGGCTGTAATGTTTGGTGGAACCTCGGCAGAACGTGAAGTGTCATTACGTTCAGGTGCCGCTGTGCTGGCCGCTTTGCAAAAGCAAGGTGTCGACGCCCATGCTTTTGATCCAAAAGATCAGCCGTTAAGTGCTTTAACTGCAGCTGGTTTTGATCGTGTATTTATAGTACTGCATGGCCGTGGTGGTGAAGACGGTACTATGCAAGGTGCTTTGCAGCTGATGGGCTTACCTTACACAGGTAGCCGCGTCTTAGGTTCAGCCCTGGCGATGGATAAAATCCGCTGCAAATGGCTGTTTCAGGCACAAGGGTTACCTACAGCAAAATTTTTAGTGGCTGAAGCTGGAAAACAACTGAATTATCAGGATATTTTGCAGCAATTAGCTGGTAAAGTGATGGTTAAACCAGCGAATGAAGGTTCCAGTATCGGCATGAGTGCAGCAAGCACTGCACAAGAGCTGGAACAGGCCTTAGCTGTGGCATGTAAATACGATTCTGATGTACTGGTTGAACAGTGGATCCAGGGCCGCGAATTTACAGTGACTGTATTAAACGGTAAGGCACTGCCAATAGTTGAAATGCGTACTCCCCGTTCTTTTTATGACTATGAAGCCAAGTATCAGTCCAATAGCACTGAATACCTTTGTCCTGCGCCTTTAACAGCCGATCAGACTGCCTTTTTGCAACAAGTTGCAGCCGCTGCCTTTACTGCTGTTGGTGCGTCAGGCTGGGGTCGTGTCGATGCGATGCTGGACGAGCAGGGTAATTTCTATCTGCTGGAAGTGAATACTGTGCCAGGCATGACGGAGAAGTCATTGGTGCCTAT
This sequence comes from Rheinheimera sp. MM224, assembly GCF_947090785.1. Classification (NCBI taxonomy): domain Bacteria; kingdom Pseudomonadati; phylum Pseudomonadota; class Gammaproteobacteria; order Chromatiales; family Chromatiaceae; genus Rheinheimera; species Rheinheimera sp. MM224. Next base: position 3,931,776 of record NZ_OX352320.1, on the reverse strand, counting down.
GGCGGCTAAAGCAGCGGGTTTAAGTTTTGAGCAGTTAGTGCTGCAGATTTTAGAACAGACCTTATGACCAAAAACGGCAAGACAGTGAGCGCACCTATTAACAAAGCCTTCTGGGCTGGTGTCGCCTTTTTCTGCTTTGCCGTCTGGTTTGTCAGCTGGTTAGGTTATCAGATCTGGCTTTGGAGTCAGGATCAACAAAGTGCACCTATCCAGCAAGTGAAGGTCTATGGCGATTTTTCTCAGATTGAAGCTGCAGGTTTAAACCAAAAGCTGCAACAACAGTATCTGGGTAACTTTTTTAATTTGAACGTGGATCAGGTGCAGCTGTTTCTGCAGCAACAACCCTGGGTAGCTCAGGCAGCCGTGCGCAAACAATGGCCTGATACGCTCGTGGTGGTGGTGACTGAACATAAGCCAGTCGCGGTATGGAATGACCACTATTTACTCAATCAACAAGGTCAGATCTTTGTCGCTCCTGTTGCTGAACTAAAGCAGCCATTGCCAAAGTTACAAGGTCCGGACGGGGCCGAGCAGGATGCACTGACCATGTTCAATCAATTGAATCAAATGCTGACCGTCCATCAGCATGCAGCAACAGGACTCACAGTGTCAGCCCGTCAGGCCTGGCAACTGAATTTAGCAGAGGGCATTCAACTGACTCTGGGCCGTGAAGATACGGCAAAGCGGGTGCAGCGGTTTATCGATTTGTACCCTGTGATTAGTAAACATAAAACTCAGGCAGTCGCCGAAGTTGATTTGCGTTATGACACAGGCGTCGCTGTACGTTGGGTCGAAGCGCCAGAACAAAGAGAACAAGATGACAAAGTCGACAGAACGTGATCTTATCGTTGGCTTAGATATAGGCACAGCACAGGTAAAAGCCTTAGTGGGCGAAATTACCGCTGACAATCAGTTAAGTATTGTTGGTGTGGGCACTCATGTAGCCCGTGGTATGGACAAAGGTGGTGTCAACGATCTGAACCTGGTGGTGCAGTCTGTGCGCCGCGCCGTGGAAGAAGCCGAACTGATGGCCGATTGCCGCGTGTCTTCTGTGTATTTAGGTATTACCGGCAAACATATTCGTTGCCAGAACGAAAGTGGCATGGTGCCAATCAATGATGCCGAAGTGACAGCTGAAGATGTGATTAACGTCATTCATGCCGCCAAGTCAGTGCCTATTTCGGCTGAGCGTCGCATGTTGCATGTGCTGCCACAGGAATTTTCAGTCGACATGCAGGAAGGCATTAAAAGCCCAATCGGCATGTCAGGGGTGCGGATGGAAGCCAAGGCTCACATCATCACCTGCGCCAATGATATGGCAAAAAATATCGAAAAATGTGCTGAGCGCTGCGAGTTGCATGTCGACCAGCTGATTTTCTCTTCATTGGCATCAAGCTATGCGGTGCTGACGGATGATGAAAAAGAGCTGGGTGTCTGCGTCGTTGATATGGGCGGCGGCACTATAGATATCTCGGTCTTTACCAATGGTGCTTTACGCCATACCGCAGTGATCCCTGTGGCTGGTAATCAGGTCACCAGCGATATTGCCAAAATCTTCCGCACGCCTTTAGGCCACGCCGAAGATATCAAAGTGCAATACGCCTGTGCACTGCGCAGCATGGTAGGTAAAGAAGAAAACATTGAAGTGCCAAGCGTGGGCGGTCGTCCGGCCCGCAGCATGTCACGCCATACCCTGGCAGAAGTGGTAGAGCCACGCTATCAGGAATTGTTTGAACTGGTGCTGGAAGAAATCCGCAGCTCTGGTCTGGAAGAACAAATTGCCGCAGGCATAGTGCTGACCGGTGGTACCGCCAAAATGGAAGGTGCCATTGAGTTTGCTGAAGATGTGTTCCAGATGCCGGTGCGGTTGGGTTACCCGATTGGCATTACAGGTTTAAGAGAATATGTACAGGACCCGGCCTACGCCAGCGTCGTGGGTTTATTGATTTACGGAAAAGACATGCGGACCCAGCAGAAAAAAGCTGTTGCTGCCCGCGAGTCGGTCGGCGGCATGGTGAAACGTCTCACCAGCTGGTTTAAAGGCGAATTTTAACTTTTTTGAGTAAGCGTACTAAAACGGAGAGAGAGCTATGTTTGAGTTAATGGAAAACCACAGCGAAGAAGCTGTCATTAAAGTAATAGGTGTTGGTGGTGGTGGCGGTAACGCTGTTGAGTATATGGTTGCAAGCAACATCGAAGGTGTTGAGTTTATTGCTGCCAATACTGATGCGCAGGCGCTGCGTAACTCTTCTGCCCATATGACCCTGCAACTGGGTGCTGGCGTCACTAAAGGTTTAGGTGCTGGTGCTAACCCTGATGTAGGCCGTCGTTCTGCAGAAGAAGACCGTGAAACGATCAAGAAAACGCTGCAAGGCGCGGACATGATCTTTATCGCTGCCGGTATGGGTGGTGGTACTGGTACTGGTGCTGCTCCGATAGTGGCTGAAGTGGCTCGTGAAATGGGTATCCTGACTGTGGCTGTTGTGACTAAGCCATTCCCGTTCGAAGGCAAAAAGCGTTCTGCTTATGCAGACGAAGGTATTGCTGAGCTGGCAAAACATGTTGACTCACTGATCACTATTCCTAACGACAAGTTATTAAAAGTCTTAGGCAAAGGCACTAGTTTGCTGGATGCGTTCAAAGCGGCTAACAACGTGTTGTTAGGTGCAGTGCAAGGTATCGCTGAGCTGATCACTCGTCCTGGTCTGATTAACGTCGACTTCGCCGACGTGCGTACAGTGATGTCTGAAATGGGTACTGCCATGATGGGTACTGGCCGTGCATCAGGTCCGGACCGTGCAGAAGAAGCCGCTGAACAAGCGATTTCCAGCCCGTTACTGGAAGATATCGATTTATCAGGTGCTAAGGGTATTCTGGTGAATATCACTGCTGGCCTGGATATCAGCATTGAAGAGTTTGAAACTGTTGGTAATGCTGTTAAAGCATTTGCTTCAGAAAATGCTACTGTTGTAGTAGGTGCCGTTATTGATCCTGACATGTCTGATGAACTTCGTGTCACTGTGGTTGCCACAGGTATAGGTGCAGAGCGTAAGCCTGACATTAGCCTGGTGCCAAATCACCGTCATGAACCAGTTCGTTCAGCGCACGTTTATGGCAATGCTGGTACAAGCTATTCGCATCATCAGGGTAACGCCGCCCGTGACATGTCACAGGTGCAATTAGAAGCCCCTGCTGTGCAAAGTAAGCCAGTAGCGGAGAAACAAGCGAACATCGATATTTTCGATATTCCTGCGTTTTTACGTAAACAAGCTGACTAATTTTTAGTCAGCTTACAAAAGGCTCAAAGGTTGGCATAGCTGATTAGCTATGTTATGCTTCGCCGCCATTTTGGATTTGTTCAATATTTGAACAGGAAAAAATATGATTAAACAACGTACCATTGCAAAATCAATCAGCTCGATCGGGGTGGGTTTACACAAGGGAGAAAAGGTTACGCTTACTCTCCGGCCTGCTCCTGATAATACCGGTATCGTCTTCCGGCGTGTCGATCTGAACCCGATCGTTGATTTTAAAGTCACCCCTGAATTAGTGGGCGACACTGTGATGTGTACGTGTTTGATCAACGATGACGGCGTGCGCCTGTCCACCACTGAGCATTTAATGGCTGCGGTGGCTGGTTTAGGTATCGATAACCTGTTTATCGAAGTGGACTCTGCTGAGATTCCAATTATGGATGGCAGTGCCAACCCTTTTGTTTACCTGTTACTGGAAGCCGGTATCAGCGAACAGAAAAAAGCCAAAAAGTTTATCCGCATTAAGCAAAAAGTACGGGTTGAAGACGGTGACAAGTGGGCTGAGTTTGTGCCACATCACGGTTTCCGTATGGATTTTTCCATCGATTTCGATCACCCTGTGATTTCTGAAACCAAACAGCGCATGAAGCTCGACTTCTCAGCTGCGTCTTTTATTAAAGATATCAGCCGTGCCCGTACTTTTGGTTTCCTGCAGGACATTGAATATTTACGCGCCAATAATCTGGCATTAGGCGGCAGCTTTGATAACGCCGTAGTGCTGGATGAGTTCCGGGTGTTAAACCAGGACGGTCTGCGTTACGAAGACGAATTTATCAAACACAAAATTCTGGATGCAATCGGTGATTTATACATGGCCGGTTACAGCATTCTGGGCGAGTTCCGTTCTTATAAAACGGGCCACGCTTTAAATAACCAGTTATTGTCTGCAGTACTTGCTGAACAGGCGAACTGGGAATTTGTTAGCTTCGACAAAGAAGCGCAAATGCCGATATCATACTTAGCACCTCAATTGGCCTAAGTCTTGGGGGCAGGGCGAGGCTTTTGAGCCAGCTCTGCCAGCCTTTGTAGTTTCTGCTTTAACTCACCTTCACTGTTTTGTGCTAAAGCCAGTAAATACACCGCAGCTTGTTCAGAGATTTTAGGTCCTTCAGTTTTGATTTCTTCCGCTTTGACATATTGCAGCTGGGTATTGGGTGAGACTTCAATGTCGATACCTGCCAAATCCGGCAAGATTTTCTGGCGGAAATTGTCTAGAATGGCCTCTCTTTGCATTTTCAGCCGGGTCGCCCAGGCGGGCGATTGGCACAAAATAACTAAGCGACCCGCTTTTATGGTACTAATTTTGCAAAAACCGGATGGATCCAGTTGCAGAAACTGCGCTAATTCGGTATTAAGTTGGCGCAACAGATCGGCGTGCTGCATGGTCGACAACAAAGAGCTTTGTTGCAGCAACTGACTTAGATCCACTGGTTTCTGAGAATAGCGCGCCATCTTAACTTATGAATTTATACTGAGGTTGCATGAGTGTAACAGTTTTCTATCGTGGCCGACATCGCCACTTCAGCTTTGGCAGCACGCCATCGCAACTGACAGTCACGGCCGTCTTATTGTTTTGTATCGCCTCTGGCGCTGGTGCAGCCTTTGCTAATTTGTTTCAGCAAGGCAATGCCGAACTTGAGAAAGCTCAATTGAGCCGTGCCGCAGAAACAGAAGAAATTGCTGATATTCGCCGTCGTGCTGAAAATCAGTTGGCTGCTTTAACTGCCAAAGTTGCGACGCTGCAGGCTCAGGTGAACCGACTGAATATGGTCGGTGAACGTTTAATTGATGCTGCTGATTTGTCGACTGAAGAGTTTAATCTGCACGAGACTCCTGCGATGGGAGGTCCTTCACAAACTCCGACTGAAATCAGTCTGGCTGAACTGAATGCCGTGTTGTTGCAACTCAATGAGTTGGAGCAAAATCTGCAATCCGAGCAAACCCGTTTTGCGATGCTTGAATCTCTGGACCTGAATCACCATATAGGAAAAAGCGTCCAGCTGTCCGGTCGCCCTGTATTAAGTGGTTACTTGTCGTCGAGTTTTGGTGTTCGCAGTGACCCCTTTAGCGGTGAACCCGCAGTGCACCGTGGAGTAGATTTTGCCGGTAAAGAAGGCGATGCTATTTTTGCAACAGCAGGTGGTATTGTGACCTGGGCTGGTGAACGTTTTGGTTACGGTAAAATGGTTGAGATTGAGCATAGCGATGGGTATCGCACCCGTTACGCCCATGCTCAGGAGACCACTGTTCAGGTTGGGCAGATGGTGACCAAAGGCCAGGAAGTTGCCATTATGGGCAACACAGGCCGTTCAACAGGACCTCACGTGCATTACGAAGTACTGAAAAATGGTCAGCAGATTGACCCTATGATGTTTGTTAATCGCCGTATTCAATAATAGATACCCCTTTTCCTGAGGCAGGAGTTTCAGGGAAGTGGGTAACAAAGGCTCAGGCCGGACTCGGAGCGAGTCTCAACCAAGAAGTGGTATTTATAAAATGTTTGGAAAATTTTTCGCCAAATTAATTGGTAGCCGTAATGATCGTTATTTAAAAAAATTGAAAAAAACGGTTGAGCTGATTAATAGCCTGGAACCTGCTTTTGTTGCCTTGTCTGATGAAGAACTCAAATTAAAAACGGCTGAATTTAAACAACGCTTTGCGGATGGCGCTACGCTGGATGATTTATTACCAGAAGCTTTTGCTACTGTGCGTGAAGCCAGTAAACGTGTGTTTAAGATGCGTCATTTCGATGTGCAGCTGATTGGCGGTATAGTGCTGCATCAGGGCAAAATTTCTGAGATGCGTACAGGTGAAGGTAAAACCTTAACCGCTACTTTGCCGGCTTACTTAAATGCGTTAAGTGGTCAGTCTGTGCATGTTATTACCGTCAACGATTATCTGGCCCGTCGTGATGCTGAAACCAACGCGCCTTTATTCGATTTCTTAGGTATGACTGTAGGTGTCAACGTGCCTGGTATGGGGCATTTAGATAAACAAGCGTCTTACAGTGCGGATATTACCTACGGTACTAACAACGAATTTGGTTTTGACTATCTGCGCGATAACATGGCTTTCTCTGCTGTTGAGCGGGTTCAGCGTCATTTAGCTTATGCCATTATCGATGAAGTGGATTCGATTTTAATAGATGAAGCCCGTACTCCGCTGATTATTTCTGGTCAGGCTGAAGATAGCTCTGAGTTGTACCGTGTGATCAACACTGTAGTGCCTCAGCTTGTGAAACAGGAAAAAGAAGATGAAGAAGGCGCTATGGGCGATGGTCACTTCACCATCGACGAAAAAGCCAAGCAAATTTATCTGACTGAATTAGGTCAAATCCGTGTGGAAGAAATTCTGCAGGAACTGGGTTTAATCCAGCCAGGCGATTCGTTATTCTCTGCTGCCAACATTACCCTGTTGCACCATACCTATGCCGCTTTACGCGCGCACAATCTCTTTAAGAAAGATGTGGACTATGTGATCAAAGACAACGAAATCGTTATCGTTGATGAACATACGGGCCGCACTATGGAAGGTCGCCGTTGGTCTGAAGGTTTACACCAGGCCATTGAAGCTAAAGAAGGCGTGCATATTAACCACGAAAACCAGACTTTAGCTTCTATCACGTTCCAGAACCTGTTCCGTTTGTACGACAAACTGGCTGGTATGACAGGTACAGCAGACACTGAAGCTTTTGAATTTCAGTCTATTTATGGCCTAGAAACTATTGTAGTTCCAACCAACAGACCTATGGTTCGTAAAGATATGCCTGATTTGGTCTATCTGACGGTGGAAGAAAAGTATCAGGCCATTATCAAAGACGTGGAAGAGAACCGTGCTCTGAAGCGCCCTATTCTGGTCGGTACAGCTTCAATCGAAAGTTCTGAGTACCTGTCGAAATTGTTGCATGACGCCAAAATCCCGCATCAGGTATTAAACGCTAAGTTCCACGCTAACGAAGCACAAATTATTGCTCAGGCTGGTCAGCCTGGCACTGTGACCATCGCTACCAACATGGCTGGTCGTGGTACGGACATTGTATTGGGTGGTAACCTGCAGGCTGAACTGGCTGCGTTAGGTGACGCCAGTGCAGAACAGATTGAACAAGTCAGACAGGAATGGCAAAAACGCCATGACGCTGTGATTGAGTCTGGTGGTTTACATATCATTGGTACTGAACGTCATGAATCGCGCCGTATCGACAACCAGTTACGTGGTCGTTCTGGCCGTCAGGGCGATCCGGGTTCTTCACGTTTTTACCTGTCGTTAGACGATGCCTTGATGCGTATTTTTGCTTCAGACCGTATGGCTGGCATGATGCGTAAACTGGGTATGGAGCCAGGCGAAGCCATTGAACACCCATGGGTCAGCCGCGCTATTGAAAACGCTCAACGTAAAGTTGAAGCTCGTAACTTTGATATCCGTAAGCAATTGCTGGAATTCGATGATGTGGCCAACGACCAGCGTAAAGTAGTGTACGAACAACGTAACGAACTGATGGATGCAGCTGATATTTCTGAAACCATCAATGCTATTCGTCACGACGTGGTTGCCTCTGTGCTGGATCAATACATTCCACCTCAGTCGTTAGACGAGATGTGGGACATTCCAGGCTTAGAAGCCCGTTTCCGCGCTGATTTTGCCATCGATATGCCAATCGCTAAATGGTTAGCAGATGATAAGAAACTGTTTGAAGAAAAACTGCGTGAGCAAATCCACGAAGTGGTCGATAAATCCTATGAGCTGAAAGAGCATATGGTGGGTCCTTCAGTGCTGCGTCAGTTTGAAAAATCAGTGATGCTGCAAAGTTTAGATACACACTGGAAAGAGCATTTAGCAGCGATGGACCACTTGCGTCAGGGCATTAACTTACGTGGTTATGCGCAGAAGAACCCGAAGCAAGAATACAAGCGTGAAGCTTTCGAATTGTTTTCTACTATGCTGGACAACCTGAAACTGGACGTGGTCGGTGTGTTATCACGTGTGCAAATCCGTGCCGCTGAAGATGTTGATGCTGTGGAAGAACAACGTCGTAAAGCTGAAAGTACCGATATGCAGTTCCAGCACGAAGAAGTAGAACAGGTTGCGACTGAAGTACCACAAACTAATCCGTCACCGGTGTTTCGTGATGCGGAAAAAGTAGGCCGTAACGATGCTTGTCCTTGTGGCTCAGGTAAGAAATACAAACAGTGTCACGGTAAGTTGGTTTAAATCATGACGCTCAAAGTAGTTCACGTAGCCGTAGGTGTCATTTTAAAGGAGCAGCAGGTGTTATTGGCGCTGCGTCCGGACAAATTGCATCAGGGCGGTCGCTGGGAGTTTCCTGGTGGCAAAGTGGAAGCAGGTGAAACAACTTCTGAAGCCCTGGCACGTGAGCTGAAAGAAGAGGTGGATCTGGATATTGCCGGTTCAAGCCCTTGGTTTGAACTGCAGTATACCTACCCTGAAAAGACGGTGTTGCTGGATATTCATCTGGTACAAGACTTTGCCGGTGAGGCTAAAGGTCTGGAAGGGCAGCCAGTGCGCTGGGTGCCTTTGTCGGAGCTTGGTCAGTATCAGTTTCCTGATGCCAATCAGCCGATATTAGATAAGTTGTTGGCCGAATTCGGACGGCCGTAATTATCGTTTGGGATCGGTTTCAAAGGGTAGACGGGCGACCATAAAGGTCGCCCCTACAGTACACAATTTATTTAAAAAACTCGTTATCCTGCTCTAGCAACTCATTCTCTAACTGTTCTAATTGCTGCTCAGAGAGCGGCAAGTCGGCACGGCCTTTATCCGGTATTTTGTGTTCTTCATTGGCCCATGCGCCTAAATCTATTAAACGACAACGGTCAGAACAAAAAGGCCGGAAGGCGGACTCTGGACCCCAGATGACTTCTTTCTGGCAGGTCGGGCATTTGACGATAGTGGCCATAAGGCGTACTCCAACAGCGTATTCAAAAGTGCGCTAGTGTACCGCAGACTGTGGATTTCAGGTAGGGGCCGGGTTTATCCCCGCCCGTCTCGAATGACAAGCCTTCAGCTGATTGACTAACAGCAGGCTAACTTAAAAGGAATCGCTTTATCTATGGTAGTACGACCTAAGCTGTCGCAAAGCTGCATAAAACGTATGGCGTAACGGTATCTGTTACCGCTGATGGTGGGATAACTTTGGTATTCCATCGAGTAGTCGATACGCAGCAACTCAAACTGCTCGGTATTACTTTGGAAAAAACCGTTTTCTGCGATTAACGGCTGAAATTGACCCCGTTCACGGATAAAAGTCAGTACATAGGAGATCGCAGTTTCAACCAAAGACAACTGATCCAGCCAGTCCTGCGCTGCTTTTTTCCGTTGTACTAAAGGTTGGGAAAACCAGTATTGCAGCTGAGGTAAATCAAAATAGCAGGTGCCGCCAGGGATAAAAAAGCGCTGACGTAACGGAGCAAGGAATTTATCTTCTTTCAGGCTGGCCGCAAACTTGCCGCACCTTAATAAATCACTTTGCAAGCGCACTGCTTTTTGCAACATGCTTTGCAGCATTTCATCCGAAATTGATGGATGACGTGACCAGTTTACTAACGCCGACTCACAGCGTTCGACGTCTTTGATCAAATCCGGCCGCACATCATTACGTTCCAATACTTCAATCAACGAAAACAACGAGGTAAAAAAGCCCTGTTGTTGCCATTCTGTTTCCAGTGGCAGCAACTTAGTGACTTGCTGAAACAAATACTCAACCCGTAAATAGGTGCGTACTTTTTCGTTCAGCGGATGTTCGTAGATGATTGAAGTCATAACTGAAACATTTGTTAACAATGTTCATTACCATAAACCTAAGTAGAGCTTTTTGCTAGTTTTTCCTTGGCAAACTGCTGATAACTGCTATGTAGCTGCTGTATCTGGGGTTGGAGCTCAAAAAGTGGCACTGTATTCAGCAATACGTCATCAGCCAAGCGCAAACGCTCTGTCCGCGCTATCTGGCTGTTCAGGATGTTTTGGACTTGTTCTGCCGGCACCTGATCTCGCTGCATAGTGCGACTGAGTTGCAGCTCTGCTGGCACATCGACCACCAGCACACGGTCTGTATAGGTTTGCAGCTTATTTTCCAGCAACAAAGGGGCAATTAATAAAGCGTAGTCTGATGTACATTGTTGTAACTGCTGCAGTAAACGTTGGCGTATCAGCGGATGTAATAATTGATTTAGCCAGTGTTTTTCGGCTTCATCAGCAAAAATTTTAGCTCGCAAAATCGCGCGGTCCAGTTGGCCGTTGTGCTGCAAAATACCAGTGCCAAAGTGCTCCACTATGGCTGCCAAAGCTGCTTCTCCCGGCATCACCACTTCACGGGCGACCAGATCAGCATCGACACTTTGTACACCTAAATCATGAAACAAATTGGCGACAGTGGTTTTGCCGCTGCCTATACCGCCGGTCAGACCTACTATATATCCGGACATAAATCTAACTGCCTTGTGCTGACTAAAGACCCATAGTACCCAGATACCAGGCAGTAATATCCTTGCCCCATAAAATCGCAATCCAGCCAGCCGCCGCGATATAGGGTCCAAAAGGAATAGGCGTTGCTTTGCCTTTGCCCTGTATCAGTAGCATCAGCGAACCCAACACAGCACCTACCACGGAAGATAATAAAATAATTAATGGCAATAATTGCCAGCCGAGCAGGGCGCCAAAAATAGCCAGCAGTTTAAAGTCACCATAACCCATGCCTTCTTTACCTGTGACCAGTTTAAATAACCAGAATACCGACCATAAACTTAAGTAACCTGCAGCAGCGCCTATCAATGAGTCGGTGGGGGACACAGTAAAGCCTGTGACGCTGAGTAATAAGGCAAACCAGAGCAGCGGCTGAGTGATCTGATCCGGCAACAACATTTTATCGATATCAATAAAGGACAAGGCAATCAGGCACCAGGTGACCAGCAAATAAATCAGGGTCTGTTCTGTCACACCAAAATGCATAGCGACCAGCAGAGACAACAAGCCCGTAAATGCTTCAATAGCCGGATAACGCACACTGATAGGGGCTTTACAATAACGGCATTTGGCCTTTAACAGCAGCCAGCTGACCAGTGGAATATTATCCAGAGCAGAGAGCTGATGCTGACATTTAGGGCAATGTGAATGCGGTAAAGCCAGATTAAATCTGGTTTTGGTCTGCTCGGCGTTTTGACTAAAGTACTGTTGATAATCCTGTTGCCAGGCCAATTCCATCATTTTAGGTAATCTGTAGATCACCACGTTGAGGAAACTGCCAACTGCAAGACTAAAAAGCGTCACTATGATATAAAAAGTAAGTACAGACTGTTCGAACACTTGTACCAGAGGAGAGAAAAAATCCATTACACAATACTGCCCAGTTGGAAGATCGGAAGATACATCGCAATAATAAGTCCGCCTATTAAGACACCTAATACCGCCATAATCAAGGGTTCAAGCAAGGCAGTTAAGCCATCCACTGCATCATCCACTTCCTGTTCATAGATAGTCGCCACCTTGGACAGCATACTGTCCAGTGCGCCAGACTCTTCACCTATCGCCACCATCTGGTTCACCATCTCAGGGAAAGCCGCGGTATTTTTCATCGCCAAATGCATTTGATTACCCGCAGCGACTTCTTCGCGCACTGACAAAATAGCAGCCCGGTATTTTTCATTACCCGCAGCTCCTGCCGCAGATTCCAAAGCCTCAATCAAAGGCACACCGGCCGCAAAAGTAGTGGATAAAGTTCGGGCGTAACGCGCGACCGCCGCTTTATTTAAAATCATACCGATAATAGGCAGTTTCAAAATGGCGTGATCGGCGCCTACTTTAAAGCTCTGGCTGGTTTTATAGGATTTTGACATAGCCACTATGGTTGCCACCACAATTCCTAATACTATGTACCAATAATTTTGCATAAATTCGGAAATGCTCAACACAAACAAGGTAAAAGCAGGTAGTTCTGCGCCCATATTGCCAAAAATTTCAGCGAACTGTGGCACCACAAAAATCAATAGAATTGAGGTGACTATGCCTGCAACCACTACTACCGCTATAGGGTAAAACATGGCTTTTTTAATTTTAGATTTCAGTGCTTCAGCTTTTTCTTTGTAAATGGCTATGCGGTCAAAAATTCTGTCCAGAGCACCGGATTGTTCACCGGATTTGACCAAATCGCAGTAAAGTTCGTCAAAATAGTCTTTGTGTTCACGCAGGACTTCGGATAAAGGTGTACCGCCTTGCACTTTGACTGAAATTTTTGCCATCAGCTGGCGTAAGGTTTCGTTACTGGCGCCACTGGCAATCAGATCAATACTTTGCACTAAAGGCACCCCAGCACCCAGCATAGTGGCAATTTGCCGGGTGACGACAGAGATATCAGAGGATTTAATCGATGGCTTAGTGAACCCCAGAGGTTTGCTTTTTTTCTTGACTGAAGACGGAGTAAAACCCTGTTGCCGCAGCAAAGCTTTGGCCTCGGCCACAGAACCAGCTCTGATTTCACCGTTGCTGGTTTTACCTCTTCTGTTAATGCCTTTCCACAGGAAGATATCCAGCTGCTTGAGTTTTACTTCGGCCATGATTCTGATCCTTACTGCGCTTTGTGTTGGCTTAAGCGTTGGTCACCCTATTCACTTCCGCCAGACTGGTGAAGCCTGCTGCTGCTTTTTTTAACGCCGACTGGCGTAAGTTTGGGAATCCTTCCACTTGTGCCTGAGCGGCAATATCCAGCGAATTAGCTCCTGCCATAATTTTCGCCGCAATTTGCGCTGTGATAGGCATGACTTCATAAATGCCCAAACGACCTTTGTAACCGCCAGTGCAATGATCACAACCCACAGGCTTAAACAGTTTGAGTTGGCTGAGCTGCGTGGCAGAAAAGCCTTGTTTTAACGCTTCCTGTTCGGGCAGTTGCTCTGCGGCTTTGCAATGGTTGCATAAACGCCGAGCCAGGCGCTGAGCGATAATCAAGGTGACAGAGCTTGCGACGTTATAAGCTGGTACACCCATATTCAGCAGGCGGGTTAAGGTTTCAGGCGCTGAGTTTGTGTGCAAGGTGCTTAAGACTAAATGCCCGGTTTGAGCCGCTTTAATCGCGATTTCAGCGGTTTCAATATCACGGATCTCACCGACCATAATGACATCAGGGTCTTGCCGTAAAAAAGCTTTTAACGCAGAAGGGAAGGTCAATCCCGCTCTTGGATTGACCTGCACTTGATTGATACCTGGCAGGTTAATTTCAACCGGGTCTTCAGCTGTGGATATATTGGTTTCTTCGGTATTGAGAATATTCAGCCCTGTATACAAAGAGACGGTTTTGCCTGAGCCCGTCGGGCCTGTCACCAGAATCATGCCTTGTGGTTGGGCTAAGGCGTCCAGATACAACTGTTTTTGCTCTACTTCGTAACCCAGAATATCAATACCTAACATAGCGCTGTCGGAGTCGAGGATCCGCATCACTATTTTTTCGCCCCACAAGGTCGGCAAAGTACTGACCCGAAAGTCTATCGACTTTTTCTGAGACAATTTTAATTTAATGCGGCCATCCTGAGGCACACGTTTTTCGGCTATATCTAATCTGGACATCACCTTTAAACGGGCGGATAAGCGGGTAGATAAAGCTACAGGTGGTGATGCAACTTCATGCAAAATACCATCAATCCGAAAACGGATACGGTAGCTTTTTTCGTAAGGCTCAAAATGCAGATCTGAAGCACCTTTACGAATAGCGTCGTGCAGCATTTTGTTGATAAAAGAAATAATAGGCTGATCTTCACTGTCCGAACCCACTGCTTTGGTGTCTTCTTCTTCACCACCGGCCAGGCCCATTTTTGCCAAATCCCAATGCGTATCGGTAAAGCTGTCAGTAGCTGTGGTATCAAAGAGCTTGTCGATCGCTTTGTGCAGCTTATCAAACTCGACCACTATCATTTCGGCGTTCAGGCCGGTATTAAATTCAAAATCTTCTACAGAGGTCATATCCGTCGGGTCGACCACTGCAAGAAACAGCGTTTTATGTCTTTTACTCAGCGGCAGAATATGGTGTTTACGAATCAGTTTTTCGTTACGTAGTTGCTCCGGGATAGCATTGATATCAAAAAAGTCTAAATCCATAGAGCTGTGTAAGGTAAAAGAGGCTGCGGCTTCTGCCAGTACTTTTGATTGAATCAGTTTTTCGCCAATTAACAAATCGGCAATAGTTTGATACTGGTGACTTTTTTCTTGCAGCAGTTTGGCGGTGATCTGCGGGTCGACCAGATTCGCCTGTTGCAAACGTTTTAGTAAAATTGAGCTTGGGTTTAATGCCATACAGATCCTTTATGGTGAAGCTGGCCCTGTGTGGTTTCAGTGGGAGAGAAACGGCCCATGCGGGGCCGTTTTCTGTGCAGACAATAAAGCTTAAATACCACAGCCTTTAATTGGTACGGCACCAGAACCTGTTAGTGCACAAGTCCAGGTAATATTGAGACCTGAGCCTGCCAATGGCGCAGTTGGGGTCATAGTGGCCGTAATGCCTCCATAGGTTCTGGCAAGCACGCCAGCACCTGTACAGTCGGGGATAGCTACGTTTGCTGAGTCAGTACAACCTAAAGAACCGCCTGTGGCAAAGGCTTCAGCTACTTTAATTTTCTGACCACCTAACGAAGCCACTGCATTTGAACCATTGGCTTTGGCGGTGTAGTCCTGATAAGCAGGTAAAGCAATTGCAGCTAAAATACCGATGATTGCAACAACTATCATTAATTCAATGAGGGTAAAACCTTGATTACGTTTCATGGAACATCTCCTGATTGGTTTGCCCACATACGGGGCTACTTAATTCTGGTTAATATTTGTTATTAAGCAAGCTTTGGCCAGATGTTTAATTTCAGTTGCAAACAAAGCAGATAGAAAAAGTGAACAACGAGTTAAATTGCTGATTTTTAAAACCCATTTTCCACTGGCATTCTACAGTGTTCAGTATGCTCTGTTCAGAACAGCGCTACTTTATGTAAAAACGCAGCGCCTGAGTCGGATAAAAGCCATAACAAAAAGCAGCTGTTACCATAAATCACAAAACGGAATTCACGTTGAAAGGGCATCTTATGTACTTTATGGTGCAAACGTTTTTGTGCCACTAAAGCGCCGGGCCAGCCACCAATCAGACTAAACATTTGTAGACTCTCTTCAGGTAAGCGACTGCTTTGTCCACTGGCAGCAAGCTTTTTATCGATTTGATACAACCAGTAAGTAAAAAGACTGGCTTCGAGATAAAACAAAGGCACCGTAAAAGCAAAAGAGCCAGCCAATAAAGACAGTAACAGTAAGGCAAAAAACAAATAGCGGAAACACCAGGCATGCTGCTGGATCTGATAAAAGTCAGGTCCAGTTGCTTTGGCTGGTTTTATCGGCGCTAGGGTACTTTCTTCAAGTTGCAGCGATAGAGCATAAGAGCGTTGTTGTTTGTCCAAACCTAGCTGGAAGCTCAGTCTGTCACCTTGCTGTGGACGTCTTGCCGGTGGCTGTGTGAAGTCGCGGATATGAAAAAACACCCGCTCTGAAGTATCGGTTGTAATAAAGCCAAAACCTTTGTCGTCACGCCAGTAGCTGACAGTGCCTTGCAATAGAGGGACAGGATTCATAACGATCACAGCGGTGCGGGAACACTAGATAAAGTGTATCAGTCTTTTATCAGTTTGCTGGTCGCTGCGACGAATGACAGCAGATGAGGCCATAGTCCTCATCTGCTTGTTTCGATTTAGATGCTGCGTAAACGCATAGATAAATCAATGGCTTGTAGGTTTTTAGTTAAAGCACCGCTGGAGATGTAGTCCACTCCTGTACTGCTTAACGAACGCAGTGCTTCAGCAGTGATATTGCCTGACACTTCCAGTTTGGCCCGACCTTTGTTCAGGCTGACGGCTTGCTGGATATCAGCAATATGGAAGTTGTCGAGCATGATAATGTCAGCACCGGCTTTGAGGGCTTGCTCAAATTCAATCAAATCTTCCACTTCGACTTCGACAGGTTTCCCCGGGAAATTTTGCCGCGCTATGCTGACCGCGTTATCTATAGAACCAGCGGCTGCGATATGATTTTCTTTGATTAAGAACGCATCGTATAAACCCAGACGGTGGTTTTTACCACCACCACAAGCCACAGCATATTTCTGCGCCAAACGCATACCAGGCAAAGTTTTGCGGGTATCCAGCAAGCGGGTGGCGCTGCCTTCCAATAACGACACATACAAAGCCGTAGTAGTAGCTGTGCCACTTAAACTCTGGATAAAGTTAAGTGCGGTACGCTCACCTGTTAATAAAATACGGGCAGGTCCCGTCAGCTCACACAATATGGAGTTAGCAGTGATTTTTTCACCATCCTGAACAAACCATTCCACCTGAACTTCTGCGGACAACTGGCGAAATACTTCGGTCAACCAGGCGCTGCCACAAAACACACAGTCTTCGCGGCTGATAATAGTGGCTTTGGCTTGCTGGCTTGCTGGGATCAAGGACGCCGTAATATCACCTTGCTCCAGTGGTAAATGGCCTAAATCCTCGGCCAGTGCCTGACGAACAGTCAGTTCAATATCCCGTTGTAAATCAGTAAGGTAAGGGACGTTAATCATCTGTATTTATAGTTCCGGTGTCATAATCGGTCATAAGGCCAATTAAAATTAGCGTTGGATTAGCTTCAGCTCATCCTGTTGTTGGCTGAATTCTAATTGTTTTAGTGCGCTCATGCCTAACAAAATATCGCTGCCATGTAAGCCAGGTGTGATACTGGCGCGTATGTCAGTCAGCATAATATCACCCAGTTGCAGGCTATTCAGTTGGCTGTCGTACGCAGCTGCGGGCCCATTGGCTGTGCTGACCTGATAACGCTGGCCTTTGCTCATCCCCAGCTTTTGTGCGGCCTGCTCTGATACAGCGACTACTGTTGCTCCTGTATCGAGCATAAATTCCATAGGCACACCGTTAAACAAGGCGGTGCCAACATAGTGTCCTGCTTTGTTACGTTTGAGCACTGTGACTTTTTCACCGCTGCTACCAACCTGACTTTGCAGCTGCTGATTGGGGTTTATTTGTAACGAAATCTGATCTTCAAAAAAACAGTACAGTAGCCCAAGCAACAGCAGCCAACTGATCCAGCTAAATAACCGACCTAATTTAGTTGTATTGTCAGATGCTTGCATTCCAAAGTCTCAGGGTTGACAATAAAGGCTCCAGCTTAACCGAGCATGAAGCGCATTTGCAAAACAGGATCTATACGGTGAACCAAGACCCGGTTTCCTTTGAACTTGAACAGCGACCAAGTCCACATTGGAACTTAAGACCGCATAACATTGATATCAGCTTGTTGGTGATCCATTGCATCAGTTTGCCAGCGGGCCAGTTTGGCAACAGCTACATCGATGATTTATTTATGGGTGTTTTGGATACTGCTGCCGATAACAGTTTTGCGGATTTAGCTGGTGTTCGGGTATCGGCGCATTGTGTTATTTTCAGAAACGGTGTGGTTCGGCAGTATGTGCCTTTTCACTACAGAGCCTGGCATGCTGGTTTATCGGAATTTAACGGGCAGCCAAACTGTAACGATTTTTCGATAGGAATAGAATTAGAGGGTACTGAACATCTGCCTTATACAGATATGCAGTATCAAAGTCTGGTGCTGTTAACCAGACAACTGATGCAAGACTTTCCGGCTATCACGTTGGAACGTATTGTGGGACATCAGCAGATTGCGCCGGGTCGGAAAACCGATCCTGGTCCGTCGTTTGACTGGGACCGTTATCAATCTGCGTTAAAGGAGAATGGATAAATGACCTTGATCAGTATGCTTATCGCCTTAATTATTGAACGGCTGGCGGTACGCAGTGAGGCATGGCAGTTTTTGTTTTATGCCAAAAAGTACCTGTCTGTAAGCCAAAGCTCAGGTTTGTCCAAATTAGTCAGCGAAAGTAAAGGCCAGTATCTGTGGGTGCTGTTGCCGGGCATTGTATATGCTCTGGTTTTGTGGTTAATCGGCAGTAGTCTGGTGACTTTAGTGCTGAACACGCTGGTATTACTGGTATGTATTGGCTGCTGGCATTATCGTCAGTTGTACAAACAATATTTAAACGCCAGCGAAAGAGCGGATAACGAAGCGGCTTTTTTAACTATGCAGCAATTAAGTGCGGATGTGGGTTTAACAGATGCTGACTTAAGTTATGGCCAACGTCTGGTTTGGTTGAATTTCCGGTATTACGCCGCAGTCTTGTTCTGGTTTGCTATTTTAGGTGGGGCTGGTGCTATCACTTACGCTTTGCTGCGTCAGATGAATGAACCTGCCAGCTGGGATAAAGCAGTAAAACTGGCGGAAGAAGGTGATGAAAGCGCTGAATTTGTTGAAGTCGCACCTGATATTCCAGCAGTCTTCCAACAACTGATGTTCTGGGCTGACTGGGTGCCGGCACGTTTATTTGGCGTAGGTTTAGCTTTGGTTGGGCATTTCTCCCGAGCTTCTGCTGCGTTGTTAGGCTTTTTAGGCGACTTCTCAACGCCGGCAGATAAAGTAGTGACCACAGTAGCAAAAGCGGCTGAGCCTTTGCCTGATGATGCTTATAACTGCGCTGAAGAAACCGCTTGTATGGTGCAGTTAGCTAAACGTAATGTGCTATTTTTCCTCGCTTTAGTAGCAGTTCTGACACTCTCAGGCTGGCTGGGTTAAACTTAATTCGGGTCAGAGTAAAATTAAGCCAAGCCGTTTAATTTTACTCTGACCCGAATTTTATGAATGGTCAGACCAATTTTCTTGCCGTATTTTCCTCTCTTCATTTTTGAGCTTTTGCTCTAATTATTTACCCGCTTTGGTCGCATAATTCCGCAGTTTAATTTACAGTTTGAATCCTTTCTGCTAAGTTATGCCGCATTAAATTGAATTGGTAAGACCAATTTACAAGTGGTCAACTTGAAATAACCAAAACAATAACCAAAGACTTAACATCAAGGTGGCAATGTCCAGTCTGAGAATCAAACCTGCCAAATTGTCCGACCAAATAGTCCAGCAACTGGAACATATGCTGCTGGAAGGTACTTTTACGCCCGGACAAAAGTTACCGCCTGAACGTGAACTTGCGCTGCAATTTGATGTCTCCCGTCCATCCTTACGTGAAGCTATTCAGAAGCTCGAAGCCAAAGGTTTGGTGAATCGCCGTCAGGGTGGTGGCACTTATGTCTGTGAAAATCTGGCTGTGGGTTTAACCGATCCTTTATTTGCTCTGATTGGTCGTCACCCAGAATCGCAATTTGATTTACTGGAGTTTCGTCACGCTTTAGAAGGCATTTGTGCTTATTACGCTGCGCTGCGTGGCACGCAAGCGGATTACGAGCTGATTAAACAACGTTACGAAGAAATATGTGCTGCCCAGCAGCAACAGGATTTAGACGCTGAAGCGCGGTCGGTAGGCCAGTTTTATTCGGCGGTTGCAGAGGCATCGCATAATGTGGTGCTTTTGCATTTGGTGCGCGGTTTAACGCCGCTGGTAGAGCAAAACATCAAGTTAAACCTTGAAGTTTTGCGGGAAAAAGAAGGCATAGTGAGCCAGCTGAATTCGCACAGGCATCGCCTGATGCAAGCGGTGATCAATGGCGAGCCGGAGCAAGCCCGGCAAGCCAGCAACAGCCATTTAGCCTTTATCGAAGAGGCATTGCTGGAAGCTGACCGGGAGCGCTCACGCATTGAACGCTCGCTCAGACGTTCACAACAGAGCGAATGAGCGTAAGCATACTTTTTAACTGTTAATGTTCCGCTCTCTGGCGTGGAACTGATTAAGGAAACTTTGATATGTCTGAAGTCAATAAGATTGACATCGACGCGCTCGAAACCAAAGAATGGTTAGAGGCTCTTGAATCTGTAGTTCGCACCGAGGGTGTAGAGCGCGCTCAGTTCCTGTTAGAACAAGTGCTGGAACAGGCTCGTCTGGAAGGCGTGGATATGCCAACAGGCATCACCACCAATTACATCAATACCATTCCGCCACAGCAGGAACCTGCGTATCCGGGTGATGTAAATCTGGAAAAACGTATCCGTTCAGTGATCCGCTGGAACGCTATTATGATCGTTTTACGCGCTTCGAAAAAAGAGCTGGATTTAGGTGGCCACATGGCGTCTTACCAGTCTTCAGCTGCGTTTTACGAAACCTGTTTTAACCACTTCTTCCGTGCGCCGAATGAAAAAGACGGCGGCGATTTGGTGTATTACCAAGGCCATATTTCTCCGGGTATCTACGCCCGTGCTTTTGTCGAAGGCCGTTTAACAGCTGATCAGCTGGACAACTTCCGTCAGGAAGTCGGTGGTGAAGGTTTATCCTCTTACCCACACCCTAAATTAATGCCTGAGTTCTGGCAGTTCCCTACTGTTTCTATGGGCTTAGGTCCTATCACTTCTATCTATCAGGCCCGTTTCCTGAAGTATTTAGATGGTCGTGGTATGAAAGACACCAGCCAACAGCGTGTGTATGCCTTCTTAGGTGACGGCGAGATGGATGAGCCGGAAAGCCGTGGTTCTTTATCTTTTGCTGCCCGTGAAAAGCTGGATAACCTGTGTTTCCTGGTGAACTGTAACCTGCAACGTTTAGACGGTCCTGTGATGGGCAACGGTAAAATCATCCAGGAACTGGAAGGTTTATTCCGCGGCGCCGGCTGGAACGTGATTAAAGTGGTATGGGGCAGTGGCTGGGACAAGCTGCTGGCCAAAGACACCACAGGCAAATTACTGCAGCTGATGAACGAAACTGTAGATGGTGACTACCAGACCTATAAAGCCAAAGACGGTGCTTATGTACGTCAGCATTTCTTCGGACGTTACCCTGAAACTGCAGCTCTAGTGGCTGATATGACAGACGAAGAAATCTTCGCGTTAAAACGTGGTGGTCATGAGCCGTCCAAGTTATACGCAGCCTTTAAATCTGCTCAGGAAACCAAAGGTCGCCCAACTGTGATCCTGGCCAAAACCATCAAAGGTTATGGCATGGGTGAAGCGGCTGAAGGCAAAAACATTGCGCACCAGGTCAAGAAAATGGATATGACCCATGTGCTACAAATCCGTAAGCGCCTGAACCTGGAAGACTACATCAGCGAAGAAGATGTACAGGCTCTGTCTTATATTCAACTGCCTGAAGGTTCACCTGAACATCAGTACCTGCATTCCCGTCGTAATGCGTTAAATGGTTACACGCCAGTGCGTTTACCGAATTTCACTAAGGCGTTAACTCTGCCAGAGCTGAACGTATTTGAGCCTCTTTTGGAAGAGCAAAAACGTGAAATTTCGACCACTATGGCTTTTGTGCGGTCACTGAACGTATTGCTGAAAGATCCAAATATCGGTCAGCAAATTGTGCCTATTATTGCAGACGAAGCCCGTACTTTTGGTATGGAAGGTTTATTCCGCCAGATTGGTATTTATAACCCACGTGGCCAGACCTACACGCCGGAAGACCGCGCTGTGGTGTCTTATTACAAAGAAGAAACTTCAGGTCAGGTATTGCAGGAAGGTATCAACGAGCTGGGTGCGATGGCGTCATGGGTCGCCGCTGCTACTTCATACAGCACCAACGATCTGCCGATGATCCCATTCTATATCTACTACTCCATGTTTGGTTTCCAACGTGTCGGCGATATGGCCTGGTTAGCTGGTGATCAGCAAGCCCGTGGTTTCCTGTTAGGTGCAACTGCTGGCCGTACGACATTAAATGGTGAAGGCTTACAGCACGAAGATGGTCACAGCCATATTCTGGCGGGCACAGTGCCTAACTGTATTTCATACGATCCGACTTACTCTTATGAGCTGGCGGTGATCATCCAGGATGGTATCCGTCGTATGTACGGTGCTGAGCAGGAAAATATTTACTACTACATCACAGTGATGAACGAAAACTACCATCACCCTGCTATGCCAGCAGGTGCTGAGGAAGGTATTCGTCGTGGTATCTATAAACTGGAAAGCCATGTCGGTGAAAAAGCCAAGGTTCAACTGTTAGGTAGCGGCACTATCATGAATGAAGTGCGTAAAGCGGCTGAAATCTTAAGTGAAGATTATGGTGTAGGCTCAGACGTGTTCTCCGTGACTTCATTTAACGAGCTGGCTCGTGATGGCCAAGATTGTGAGCGTTACAACATGTTGCATCCTATGGCAGAAGAAAAAGTGCCATATATTGCCACAGTGTTAGGTTCAGCTCCTGCTATTGCAGCGACCGACTACATTAAAAACTATGCTGATCAGGTGCGTTCTTTTGTACCTGCGGTGTCTTATAAAGTTCTGGGTACAGATGGTTTTGGCCGTTCTGACAGCCGTGAAAATCTGCGTCGTCACTTCGAAGTGAACGCAGGTTACATAGTTCTGGCGTCGTTACGTGAATTGGCTAAACGCGGTGAAATCGACAAGCAGTTAGTGGCAGACGCCATTGCCCGTTTTGGTATCGACACCAACAAAACTAACCCACTGTACGCATAAGAGGATTTGTCATGACGATTGAAATTCATGTGCCGGACATAGGTGCGGATGAAGTTGAAGTCACCGAAGTACTGGTGAAGGTGGGCGACAAAGTTGCACTGGACCAGTCATTGTTATCGGTAGAAGGCGACAAGGCTTCAATGGAAGTACCAGCTGCACAAGCCGGTACTGTTAAAGAAATCAAAGTCAAAGCTGGCGATAAAGTGAAAACCGGCTCGTTGATTATGGTATTCGAAGCTGAAGGTGCTGCTGTTGCAGCGCCAGCCGCTGCGGCTCCTGCTCCAGTGGCTGCACCAGCTCCGGTTGCTGCTGCTCCGGCCACTCCTGCAGCTGCAGAGTTAAAAGAAGTTCAGGTGCCTGATATTGGTGGTGACGCCGTTGAAGTGACTGAAGTGATGGTGAAAGTCGGTGACACTGTTGCCGCTGATCAGTCTCTGTTGTCCGTGGAAGGTGATAAAGCTTCAATGGAAGTACCAGCGCCATTTGCTGGTACTGTCAAAGAAATCAAAGTCAAAGTAGGCGACAAAGTACAAACAGGCTCTTCAGTCTTTGTATTTGAAGTGGCTGGCAGTGCTCCATCAGCTGCAGCTGCTGCGGTAGCAGCTTCGGCTGCTGTTGCTGCGCCAGCTCCGGCAGCAACTCCAGCGCCTGCAGCATCAGCTCCGGCTGCAGCGGCATCTGCTTCAACAAGCGAATTTACCGAGAATCAGGCTTATGCTCATGCATCGCCAGTGGTCCGTCGTTTAGCCCGTGAGTTTGGTGTTGATTTAAGCAAGGTCACAGGCACAGCCCGTAAAGGCCGTGTGCAGCGCGAAGATGTGCAAAACTATGTGAAAAACATTATTGCGCAAGTGGCATCAGGCAAAGGCAACGTCACCAGCAGTAGCAACAGTGTGGGTTTCGATTTAATTCCTTGGCCAAAAGTGGATTTCAGCAAGTTTGGCGCTGTGGAAGAAAAACCACTGTCCCGTATTCAGAAGTTATCTGGTGCGAATTTACACCGTAACTGGGTACGTATTCCGCATGTGACTCAGTTTGATGAAGCTGATATCACTGGCCTGGAAGAATTCCGCAAAGAGCAAAACGCACTGGCTGATAAAAAGAAAATGGGCGTTAAATACACCCCGTTAGTCTTTATTATGAAAGCAGTGGCGAAAGCGATGGAAGAGTTCCCCACCTTTAACAGCTCGTTATCTGAAGATGGTTCCAGCCTGATCCTGAAGAAATATGTGCATTTAGGTATAGCGGTCGACACACCAAACGGTTTAGTGGTCCCTGTGGTACGTGATGTGAATAAAAAAGGCATTATCGAGTTATCCCGCGAACTGCAGGATATTTCATTAAAAGCCCGTGAAGGTAAACTGACTGCTGCCGATATGCAGGGTGGATGTTTTACCATCTCCAGCTTAGGCGGTATTGGTGGTACGGCCTTTACGCCTATCGTCAACGCGCCTGAAGTGGCTATTTTGGGGGTGTCAAAATCTGATATCAAACCTAAGTGGAATGGTAAAGAGTTTGAACCACGCCTGATGGTGCCTTTGTCTGTCTCTTATGACCACAGGGTGATTGATGGTGCTTTAGCTGCGCGTTTCACTGCGACTTTGGCATCGTATTTAGCGGATATCCGCCAAATCATTATGTAATAGATACAAGCCCGAAAGTTGTCCTGTGTTCTGAAAAGATACGGGACATCTTTCAGGTAGGGTGATAAAATTCCGTCACTTTATTTCCTGGCCGCCCGCTTTGACTGGCGGCTATCTTAGCAAAAGATAAAAAAGGTAAACCGATGAGCAACGAAATCAAAACTCAAGTTGTGGTGTTAGGCGCCGGCCCTGGTGGATATTCTGCAGCATTCCGCGCAGCTGACTTAGGTCTGGAAGTGACTTTAGTTGAAGCACGCAGCACACTTGGTGGTGTTTGTTTAAATGTTGGCTGTATCCCATCTAAAGCTTTATTACATGTAGCAAAAGTGATCGACGATGCCAAAGAAATGGCCTCTCACGGTGTTACTTTTGGTGCTCCACAAATTGATTTAGACAAAATCCGCGCCTGGAAAGACAAAGTTGTAGGTCAGTTGACCAACGGCTTATCTGGCATGTCTAAAATGCGTAAAGTTAAAGTAGTGACTGGTTACGGTAAATTCACTGGCCCAAATACGCTGGTTGTTGGTGATACTACTATTACTTTCGACAACGCTATTATTGCAGCTGGTTCTGAGCCTGTTGCTCTGCCATTTATTCCAAAAGATGACCCACGTGTGATCGACTCTACCGGTGCTCTGGAATTAAAAGACATTCCTGGCGAAATGCTGGTATTAGGTGGCGGTATCATTGGTTTAGAGATGGGTACTGTGTACCGTGCTTTAGGCTCTAAAGTGTCTGTAGTTGAATTTGCTGACCAGTTAATTCCTGCTGCTGATGCGGATCTGGTGAAGGTGTACACCAAGTTCAACAAAGACAACTTCAACATTATGCTGTCGACTAAAGTGACTGCTGTTGAAGCCAAAGCTGATGGTTTATATGTAACCTTCGAAGGCAAAAACGCACCAGCGACAGCTGTACGTTACGACAAAATTTTAGTTGCTGTTGGCCGTCGCCCAAATGGCGCACTGGTTGATGCAGCAAAAGCTGGTGTAACTGTAGATGAGCGTGGTTTTATCAACGTAGATAAACAACTGCGTACCAACGTACCGCACATCTATGCTATCGGTGATTTAGTAGGTCAGCCTATGTTAGCGCATAAAGCTGTACATGAAGGCCATGTGGCTGCTGAAGTAATTGCTGGCCAGAAGCATTTCTTCGACCCACGTTGCATTCCATCTGTTGCTTACACAGATCCGGAAATCGCATGGGTTGGTATCACTGAAAAAGAAGCTAAAGAAAAAGGCGTTGCTGTTGAAACTGCAACTTTCCCTTGGGCCGCTTCTGCCCGTGCTATCGCCTCAGGTCGCAGTGAAGGTTTCACTAAGTTAATTTTCGACAAAGAAACACACCGCATTTTAGGTGGCGCTATTGTCGGTATTAACGCTGGTGAAATGTTAGGTGAAATCTGCTTAGCTGTAGAAATGGGTGCAGACGCTGAAGACATAGCTCTGACCATCCATGCTCACCCAACCTTAAACGAATCTATTGGCTTAGCAGCTGAGGTTTACGAAGGTTCTATTACTGACCTGCCAAATCCAAAAGCGAAGAAAAAATAAGCTTAATTCTCTTAACGAGATGGCATGAAAAAAACCGGCAATTGCTTCGCATAGCCGGTTTTTTTATATTTTGTTACAACTTCCATTAACAAAAAAGCGCAGCCAAGAGTAGTATGGTGCAGTTAGTCAACCCTCTGAATTTTGGCAGGAACCCTTCGGATGAAAAAAATTACCTTAACAGCCTTAAGCGTTGCGATAGCGCTTGGTCTGGCAGCCTGTGGCAAAGCCCCAGAAACCACTACCACTGAAACCGCAAAACCAGCAGCAGAACAACAAGCTACAGCTGCTGTAGTCGCTTTGGTGTCTGGTGTTGATAAAGAAAACTTTGATTCAGCAGTACGTTTTCAGGATGACTTCTTTTTAGCTGTGAACGGCGGCTGGCTAAATAAAACTGAAATCCCTGCGGAAAAATCTTCGTACGGCTCTTTCCATGTACTGGCTGACAACTCTCAGCTGGCTGTTAAAGCCATTATTGATGAAGTCGCCAGCCGCACTGATTTAGCGCCTGGTTCAGATGGCCATAAGTTAGGTAGCTTCTACAACAGCTATATGAATGAAGCCAAACTGGAAGAGCTTGGTTTAACCGCCTTACAGCCTCAGTTGGAACTGATCCAGGGCTTAAAAGACAAAAAGCAACTGGCCAGCACTTTTGCCTCACTGCAACGTGATGGCGTGACTATTCCATTAGGTTGGTACGTTAACAACGATGCCAAAAAATCTACTGAATACGCTGTTTATGCGGATCAAAGCGGTTTAGGTTTACCAGACCGTGATTACTACACCAAAGATGATGAAGCTTCGAAAAAAATTCAGGCTGAATATCAGACTTACCTGCTGGATTTATTTACTTTAGCTAAGCATGCAGACCCTGCAGCTGCTGCTAAACGTGTGTATGCACTGGAAACTGAACTGGCGAAAAACCAGTGGACCCGTGTACAAAACCGCGACGCGGATAAAACCTACAACAAAGTATCCACTGCTGATTTAGCCAAAACTTTGGGTGAGTTAAGCTGGAGCGACTTTGCTGCAGGTTCTAAACTGAACAATGTGAATGAAATCATTATTGGCCAGCCAAGCTACTTTGAAGCGCTAGGTAAAATTGTTGCAGCTACAGATATACAAAGCTGGCAGGACTACCTGACTTTCCATACGGTAAATGCCTATGCAGACAAGCTGAATAAAGCCTTTGAAGATCGTCAGTTCCAGTTTTACTCCACCACTTTACGTGGCGTAAAAGAGCAAAAACCACGCTGGAAAAAAGCTGTGGATGCCAGTGACTCTGTGTTAGGTGAGTTAACAGGTAAGCTGTATGTGGAACGTCACTTCAAACCAGAAGCCAAAGCTCATATGGAAAAGCTGGTGGCGAACTTAATCAAAGCCTACGAGCAGTCGATTAAAGATCTGGAATGGATGTCAGAAGACACCAAAAAAGCTGCATTGGTTAAATTGGGTACTTTTACACCAAAAATTGGTTACCCAAACAAGTGGAAAGATTACTCCAGCCTGGAGATTAAAGCCGATGATTTAGTAGGTAACTTTGTGCGTTCAACCCATTGGGGTTACGACCAGATGTTGGCTAAATTAGGTAAGCCAATCGATAAAGACGAATGGTTTATGACACCACAAACGGTCAATGCATACTACAACCCGTCAAATAATGAAATTGTGTTCCCTGCTGCTATTTTACAACCTCCATTCTTTAATATGGCGGCTGAAGATGCGGTGAACTACGGCGGTATTGGTGCTGTAATTGGCCACGAAATTGGCCATGGTTTTGACGACCAGGGTGCCAAGTATGATGGCGAAGGCAACTTACGCAACTGGTGGACAGAGCAGGACGAAACCAAGTTCCAGGCTTTGGGTAAAGCCTTAAGCGCACAGTACAGCAAATATGAGCCGGTACCAGGCCATTTCGTCAACGGCGATTTGACCTTAGGTGAAAATATCGGTGACTTAGGTGGTTTAACTGTAGCTCTGAAAGCCTACCATATCTCACTGGAAGGCAAAGAAGCGCCTGTGATGGATGGTTTTACCGGTGATCAGCGTGTGTTATTAAGCTGGGCTCAGGTATGGCGTTCTAAATACCGCGATGAAGTGATGAAAGAGCAATTAGCGACTGACCCACATTCACCACCACATTACCGCGTCAACGGTATTGTTTCCAGCCTGCCAGTGTTCTACACAGCTTTTGATGTGAAAGAAGGCGACAAGCTGTATATAGCGCCGGAAAACCGCGTGAAGATTTGGTAATTCGTTTTTATTACTGACAAATGGCCGCTTAACGCGGCCATTTGATTATCTGCACGACCAGTTTTAGTATTATTCTTGAGAATGATTCTCAACTAGGGATGGTATTCACGAAAGTTATAGCGACTATAAGCTTGCTTGCTTATACTCAGGTGTCAATTCAGGCCGTTTTTTCTTATAATCCAGCCTGTTCGAGATTCCTGTCTATCGCTGCGGTACTGATACAGTACTCTGTGGCGACCTAACCAGAGGACATTACTGTGCTTCAACAATACCGTGAACATGTGGCTGAACGTGCTGCTCAAGGCATTCCTCCATTGCCACTTAACGCGCAACAAGTGGCGTCGTTAACTGAATTACTGAAAAACCCACCAGCAGGTGAAGGTGCATTCTTAGTTGATTTGTTAGAGAACCGTATTCCACCAGGCGTGGACGAAGCTGCTTATGTTAAAGCCGGCTTTTTAACTGCTGTCGCCAAAGGCGAAGTGACAAGCTCGTTAGTCACCCCAGAGCGTGCAACTGAATTATTAGGCACCATGTTTGGTGGCTACAATATCCAGCCAATGATCGATTTGCTGGATAACCCAAAATTAGCGGCTTTAGCAGCTAAAGGTTTATCTCACACTTTACTGATGTTTGATTCTTTCCATGACGTGAAAGAAAAAGCAGACGCAGGTAATGTGCACGCCAAAGCTGTATTACAAAGCTGGGCTGACGCCGAATGGTATACCAGCAAGCCTGCTATCCCTGAAAAAATCACTGTGACTGTATTTAAAGTGACAGGTGAGACGAACACTGACGATTTATCACCAGCTCCGGACGCATGGTCACGCCCTGATATTCCTCTGCACGCTTTAGCTATGCTGAAAAACGTGCGTGATGGTATCGAGCCTGATGCACCTGGTTCAAAAGGCCCGGTTAAGCAAATCGAAGCCTTAATCGCCAAAGGTTTCCCACTGGCTTATGTCGGTGATGTGGTCGGTACAGGTTCAAGCCGTAAATCAGCCACTAACTCAGTGCTGTGGTTTATGGGTGACGACATTCCATTCGTACCAAACAAGCGCACTGGTGGTGTTTGTTTAGGTAGCAAAATTGCACCTATTTTCTTCAACACAATGGAAGATTCAGGTTCATTACCTATCGAATTAGATGTGTCGAACATGAACATGGGTGATGTGATCGACATTTTCCCACATCAGGGAGTGGTCAAACGCCATGGCACTGATGAAGTGGTTTCTACTTTTGAACTGCGCTCGAACGTGTTGCTTGATGAAGTGCGTGCCGGTGGCCGTATTCCTCTGATCATCGGTCGTGGTTTAACAGACAAAGCCCGTGAAGCTTTAGGTTTACCGCACTCTACAGTGTTTGAACGTCCTGCTGTGACTGTGGTAACCAACAAAGGTTTCACTTTAGCGCAGAAGTTGGTTGGTAAAGCATGTGGCGTAAAAGGTATTCGTCCTGGCCAATACTGTGAACCAAAAATGACCACAGTAGGTTCGCAAGACACTACAGGCCCTATGACTCGTGATGAGTTAAAAGACTTAGCCTGTTTAGGTTTCTCTGCTGATTTAGTGATGCAGTCGTTCTGTCACACTGCTGCTTATCCTAAGCCGGTTGACGTGAACACGCACCACACATTGCCTGATTTTATTATGAACCGTGGTGGTATCTCTTTACGTCCAGGCGATGGTGTTATCCACAGCTGGTTAAACCGTATGTTGTTACCAGACACTGTAGGTACTGGTGGTGACTCTCACACCCGTTTCCCTATTGGTATTTCTTTCCCGGCAGGTTCTGGTTTAGTAGCTTTTGCTGCTGCTACTGGTGTGATGCCACTGGATATGCCTGAGTCTGTGCTGGTACGTTTTAAAGGCGAAATGCAGCCTGGTATCACTTTACGTGATTTAGTGCATGCAATTCCTTACTACGGTATCAAGCAGGGTTTGCTGACGGTTGAGAAGAAAGGCAAGGTCAATATTTTCTCTGGTCGTGTGTTAGAGATTGAAGGTCTGGAACATTTAACGGCTGAACAAGCCTTTGAATTGTCTGACGCATCAGCTGAGCGTTCAGCTGCTGGTTGTACTATCACTTTGTCTGAAGCTTCAGTTGCAGAGTACTTAGAATCCAACATCGTGATGTTAAAGTGGATGCTGAGCGAAGGCTACGGCGATGTACGTACTATTGAACGTCGTGTTCAGGCCATGCAAGCCTGGTTAGCTGATCCAAAACTTGAACGTGCTGATGCTGACGCTGAATATGCTGCCATCATCGAAATCGATCTGGCTGATATTAAAGAGCCAATTCTGTGTGCACCAAATGACCCGGATGATGCCCGTTTATTGTCACAAGTTGCAGGAGACAACATTGATGAAGTCTTTATCGGTTCTTGTATGACTAACATCGGCCACTTCCGTGCTGCCGGTAAATTGTTAGACAAGTTCAAAGGCCAGATCCCAACCCGTCTGTGGATTGCTCCACCAACTAAGATGGATAAAGATCAGCTGACCGAAGAAGGTTATTACGGTATTTTCGGCCGTGTTGGCGCCCGTATTGAGATCC
Source organism: Rheinheimera sp. MM224 (assembly GCF_947090785.1). Classification (NCBI taxonomy): domain Bacteria; kingdom Pseudomonadati; phylum Pseudomonadota; class Gammaproteobacteria; order Chromatiales; family Chromatiaceae; genus Rheinheimera; species Rheinheimera sp. MM224. The sequence continues at coordinate 3,901,002 of NZ_OX352320.1, read as the reverse complement.
CAGGTTGCTCATTGTGTATGGGTAACCAGGCTCGTGTAGGCGACAATACCACTGTAGTCTCTACTTCTACCCGTAACTTCCCGAACCGTTTAGGTCAGGGCGCTAACGTTTATCTGGCTTCTGCTGAATTAGCTGCTGTGTCTGCTATTATCGGCCGTCTGCCAACAGTGCCGGAGTATCTGGAGTATGCCAAACAGATCGAAACGACGGCTGCGGACACCTACCGCTACCTGAATTTCCATCAGATGAGCCAGTACACCAGCAAAGCGGCCAATGTGATTATTCAGCAAGCTGTATAATTGACTTAACGTGATGCAATAAGGCCCGCTTAGCGGGCCTTTTTATTAGCCACTATTCTTGGGGCAGGTGAGTGATGGAATTCGATTTTACCTACAACACTGATGCGAAGCGCTACAGCCTGAAGTTAAGTTCTGAGCAGCTGGCTTTGCAGTGTTTTTTATTGGATGAATTTGAGCGGCGGGCGAGTGCTTATCAGCAGCTGCTGGAACAGCTACAGCAGCTGAATGCACAGAGTCAGTATCAATGGGATGGTAAAGAGTATCGCCTGACGGTACAGGCTTCTGAAGTGGTGATTTGTCATTACGCATTGTTGCAGGAAGGAAGTCCTCACATGGAGTTGGATCCAGAGCAGGATTTGGAGTTGGACCAAAGCCAGCTTTATGCCGAATGTGGCCTGGAAGATCTGCTGCATTTAGTGCAGCAATGGCAACAATTTTTACCCGCCTGATTTAGTTTTTTTACCCATCAGCTGCACTCTGGCAGTGAATAAATGCACCTTATTGGTGCGTTTTTTTTGAACATTTAAAAATTAATTTTGTAACTTATTGAAAAATAACAATTATAAATCTTGGCACAAGGTTTTCTTGTCTTATTGGCAAATGCAACAAGACACCATAAGGATAATAACCATGAAACTCGTATGTGCCATCATCAAGCCATTCAAGCTTGACGATGTCCGTGAAGCGATTGCGGACATCGGTATTGAAGGTCTTACTGTGACAGAAGTGAAAGGCTTCGGTCGTCAGAAAGGTCATACAGAACTTTACCGGGGAGCGGAATACCAGGTCGATTTTTTACCTAAAGTAAAATTGGAGATCGCGGTATTGGATGAAAACGTCGAGCGTTTATTGGAAGTGATCCAAAAAGCTGCACACACAGGCCGCATCGGTGACGGAAAAATCTTCGTTTATGATCTGGAACAAGTAGTGCGTATCCGCACAGGTGAAATGGACTCAGAAGCCATCTAAGGGGTAAATCATGCAGGAACAAATTTATCATTTACAGTTTGCGATGGACACCTTTTACTTTTTGGTGTGTGGCGCTTTAGTGATGTGGATGGCAGCTGGCTTTTCAATGCTCGAAGCTGGCTTGGTACGTGCGAAAAATACCACAGAAATACTGACAAAAAATATCGTCCTTTATTCAGTGGCTTGTGTGATGTATCTGGTCTGTGGTTACCAGCTGATGTACAGCGGTGGTTTCTTCTTAACCGGTATTGGTGAAGTTGATGTGGCTCAGACTTTAACCAGCTTCGCTGAGCGTGAAAATGGTTTTGAAGGCAAAGCTATTTACTCTAAGTCTTCAGACTTTTTCTTCCAGGTGGTGTTTGTTGCAACCGCTATGTCTATCGTCTCTGGTGCTGTGGCTGAGCGTATGAAGTTATGGGCTTTCCTGACCTTTGCTGTAGTAATGACTGGTGTGATTTACCCAATGGAAGGTTCATGGACCTGGGGTGGTCAGTCTGTATTTGGTTTATACAGCTTGGGTGACTTAGGTTTCTCTGACTTCGCAGGTTCAGGCATAGTGCATTTAGCTGGTGCTGCTGCTGCTTTAGCTGGTGTTATCCTGTTAGGTGCCCGCAAAGGCAAATACGGTAAAGACGGCAAAGCTCACGCATTCCCTGGTTCCAATATGCCACTGGCGGCTTTAGGTACTTTAATTCTGTGGTTAGGCTGGTTTGGCTTTAACGGTGGCTCAGTATTGAAATTAGGTGATATTGCTAACGCTAATGCTGTCGCTGTGGTGTTCTTAAATACCAATGCTGCCGCTGCTGCAGGAACTATTGCTGCTATTAGCCTGTCTATGCTGTTGTTCAAAAAGGCTGATTTAACCATGGCGTTAAACGGTGCTTTAGCTGGTCTGGTTGCTATTACCGCAGAACCTTCAACACCAACACCTTTAGAAGCTTCTATCTTTGGTGCTATCGCCGGTGTGTTAGTGGTGGGTTCTATCCTTGCCTTAGACAAGTTAAAAATTGATGACCCTGTAGGTGCGATTTCTGTGCACGGTACTGTAGGTTTATTTGGATTATTGATTGTTCCTCTGACCAAAGAGTCGGCCACTTTAGTGGGTCAGCTGGCTGGTGCTGCTACTATTTTCGTCTGGGTTTTTGTGGCGAGTTTAATAGTGTGGTTTGCTTTGAAAATGACAGTGGGTATCCGTGTCACAGAGCAGGAAGAATATGAAGGTGTTGATCGTTCAGAGTGTGGCGTAGAAGCCTATCCTGAATTTGTATCGACAGTAAAGTAGGCAGCCTGGGGAGAGCCGGTGGGGCTTCTCAGGAGCTGGTTGCCAAGCCAGCAGCTACGCAAGTAGCAGTTGGTCTTGGCAACTAAACCCGTACCACCAAATTCGTCTATCCTTGTCCTTTGTCTTTATCAGACAACCCCGGCGGCGCGAGCTTCCGGGGTTTTTTCTTGTGGTCTTAGCCACGGACCTGTGCGCTGTTTTAGTGCAGTCGCCAAATCATTTTGCAAAGAACGCCTGTAATCTAACAGCTGTTTTCAAACAGGAAAAGAGCCCTGATGAAAAAAACAACATTATTGTTAGTGCGAAAACTCTAAACTGCATCAGCGTGGCGCAAAGGGTGCATTAATATGGTGCATTTTTGATACTGCTGACTGGAACTACGAGGAAGTAAAAATGAGTGGTCTAAAAACAAGACGGGCCGCGAACTTCGCGGCCCCTAAAACTTGGTGGCGTCCTTCCAACCACTATCCCTGATGGATCATCCCTGTGCTCGTCCTGAACATTCCAACTGCATTCTTGCAGCATCCCTCTCCCTCTAACCCTCATCCTGAGAGTACCTTCTGCCTCCGGCAGAGTCCTTGTCCTTTTATCTTCATCCTAAAGATGTATGCTCACTCCGGAGCCTGTCCTGTTCATCCTTGCGCTGCCCTGCACAATCCTTTGATATCCTTGCTTCCTGCTGCTACCTCTTGTAGCTTGTCCTGCCAAACATCTTGTTTAGCCGTCACATCCAGCGACGAAATAATTATCGTCTATTTTTCGGTGGAAAAGGACCTTGTTTGTTAAATACTTGTGGTGAAATATTATTGTAATTTGTGGTTTTTAAGTTGTAAATCATTTTAAATCAATGATTTATGTATTTGTTATTGAAGTGTTGCTTGCAGTAAAAGCTGCATTAGCTTACTGATTTGTGAGATATATCTCACAAAGATACAGGGCAATTGTCTGGCTGTTGCTGACTGGTGTGAAAACTACTGACCAAGACCAGCCAAATTGGTATGATCGCCCACCCCTAATTCTGATGAGATGGTTATGGCCCGGGAACAATCAGGCATCTGTGCCGAAGCAAACTTGCATTGTTGTTATGTAGCGCTGAATGCCTTAGATGGTCATGAGCACTATGTGCGCCTGCAGTTAGCTAAAGTACCTATGCTGACTGAACGCTTATCGGATCAGTTTTCTGAGGCGATGCTTAATGTTGTTGTGGCAGTAGGCCAAAACTACTGGCCGCATTTGTATCCGGAGTACCAACCAGAACCCTGGCCTGATTTTACGGATAATCCGGCAGATTTATCTGTTGTGTCACCCGATTTATTGATTCAGATCCGGGCAGACCGTTTTGATGTCATTCATATAGCTACCCAACAAATTTATCATTTGCTACAGCAACATGTGGATCTGTATGAACAATTACATGCATTTCGTTATCTGGATGGCCGTAATCTGACAGGCTTCCATGACAGCCCTGATAACCCTAAGGGTAAGCAGCGCCGCTCCTGTGCTTTGATTAGCAACGAGCCGAAAAGTCCAATGAGTGCCGGCAGTTATGTCTATATGCTGCGCTATCAATATGACTTACAACGTTGGCAACAACTGACGATGCCAGAGCAGGAAGCTGTGATGGGACGTAATAAGCTAGATGGACAGTTGCTACCCTCAGCACAGCGTCAGTCAAACTCTCATGCTGATAAAACTGCATTGGAGAATGAAGCTGGCCGTAAGCAAATTCTTTGGCAAAACATGCCCGTGGCAGATATTCGCTCACAAGGTATGATCTCTGTTGGTTTTTCAGCCAACGCAACAGATGTACCTTTATGGCTATCAACCCGTGTGGGTTATAACACCGAAGATGCAGATTTATTGCTGGATTATTGCCAAATTGAAGCGGGGGCTGCTTTTTTTGCCCCCTCTATTAATTTTCTGGAAGAGCAGTCTGGATCAGACCTTTTCAAATAACTCAGTGACCTTGTTTAAGGTGAAGTTAATATTTTTTACGCTGGTCGGGGCGATAAAAATGGTGTCATCACCCGCTATAGTGCCTAGTACGCCTTCAGCTTTACCTACAGAATCCAGTAAGCGCGCAATCAGCTGAGCTGCGCCAGGGCTGGTACGGATAATGATCATCACATCGTTGTGTTCAATATCCAGAACTAATTGACGCAACGGACTTTTGGTGGTGGGAACACCCAGTTCCGGGGGCAAACAATACACCATTTCCTGCTTGGCATTACGGGTACGCACTGCGCCGTATTTGCTTAACATGCGGGACACTTTAGACTGACTTATATTGTCAAATCCTTCCGCTTTCAGCGCATCAACAATATCGCTTTGGGAACCAAAACGCTCTTCTTTCAATAAGGATTTAAAGGCTTGGATCAAAGCTTCTTGTTTCGATTGTTTAGTCATCATTTTTGTTTAAACTTTTTGTTTTTTCGGTCGTATTCACCGAACTTGGACTAATACTGTGGTTCAGCAAGTAAATTACACCAAAATCGGATAAAATGCTTAGACTTTAGGCGTAAGTGATTTGTATTTTGTGCCACATTTCAGTATTGTTGGCGCGTTTCTTTTGAACCGTAAATTGGGAGAATAGCATGAAAGTTGCCGTATTAGGTGCTGCTGGTGGTATAGGTCAGGCGCTGTCTTTATTATTAAAGTTAAACTTACCAGCTGGTACTGATTTAGCTTTGTACGATTTAGCCCCAGTCACACCGGGTGTAGCTGTTGATTTAAGTCATATCCCTACAGCGGTAAAAATTACAGGTTTTGGTAAAGAAGACCTGGATAAAGCGCTGATTGGTGCTGATATCGTGATGATCCCTGCTGGTATGCCACGTAAGCCAGGTATGGATCGCTCTGATTTATTCAACATTAACGCTGGCGTAGTGAAAAACCTGGCTGAAGCCATTGTTGTGAACTGCCCTAAAGCTTTAGTGGGTGTGATCACTAACCCTGTGAATACCACTGTAGCTATCGCCGCTGAAGTGTTCAAAAAAGCAGGCACTTATGATCCTAAGCGTTTATTCGGCGTCACTACACTGGACGTGATCCGTGCTGAGACTTTTGTTGCTGAATTAAAAGGCAAAAACCCTGCTGAAATCCTGGTTCCAGTGATCGGTGGTCACAGCGGTACTACTATTCTGCCTCTGCTGTCTCAAGTCAAAGATGTCACTTTCACAGATGAAGAAGTGTCTTCATTAACTTATCGTATCCAGAATGCTGGAACTGAAGTAGTTGAAGCTAAAGCCGGTGGCGGATCTGCAACTCTGTCTATGGGTCAGGCTGCTGCACGTTTTTGTGTGTCTTTAGTGAAAGGTTTACAAGGCGAAAAAGTCACTGAATACGCTTATGTTGAAGGTCAGGGTGAACATGCCCGTTTCTTCGCTCAGCCTATCGTATTAGGTAAAAATGGTGTTGAAGCACTGTTACCTATCGGCGAGTTAAGTGCGTACGAGCAAAAAGCCATGAACGACATGTTAGGTACTTTAAAAGCTGACATCACCTTAGGCGAAGAGTTTGTTGCTAACGCAAACTAAGATTGTTCGAGTAATAAAAAAAGCCAGCGTAAGCTGGCTTCTGTTTTTTAGCTAAACGTATTTTTAGTGATTTCGCTGCACTGCGATATCGGCTAACGTCAGCAAAGCGTTTTTATAATCAGACTCTGGTAAGAAGGCGATAGCCTGACGGGCTTTTTCAGCTTCCTGATCGGCCATGGCTCTGGTGTAATCAAAGGCTTTGGTTTGTTCTAAAATCGCCATGATGCGGTCCAGATGCTGCATACCGTTGGCATGTTCAATCGCATCTTTGAGCAGTTGCTGGTCGTCACCGCTTGTATGACGCAGCGCATAAATAAGTGGCAGAGTTGGTTTACCTTCGGCTAAATCATCACCGATGTTTTTACCTAATTCATCAGCATCTGCCTGATAATCCAGTACATCATCAATCAGTTGGAACGCAGTGCCCAAGTGCATGCCATAGAGTTTCATCGCATTCACCACAGATTCAGGCTGATTTGCCAAAATAGCAGCAAGCTGGGTAGCAGCTTCAAATAATTTGGCTGTTTTGCAGTAAATCACCTGCATATAGTTTTGTTCTGATGTCTCCGGGTCGTTGACGTTCATCAACTGCAACACTTCGCCTTCAGCAATGATATTGGTGGCATCGGCCAGGATTTGCATGATCTGCATTTTATCCAGCGACACCATCAGCTGAAAAGCTCGTGTATAAAGGAAGTCACCTACTAAGACACTGGCTTGGTTGCCAAAGACCGCATTGGCTGTTTCCTTACCTCGGCGCAGCAGAGATTCATCGACGACATCATCGTGTAACAAAGTCGCGGTGTGAATAAATTCCACTATGGTGGCGAGAGTAATGTGTTGTTGGCCCTCATAACCCAGCGCACGGGCCGCTAATACAGCTAAAAGTGGGCGCAAACGTTTGCCGCCACTATTTACTATATAGATGCCAAGCTGATTAATCAGCGCTACCTCAGAACTAAGCTGAGAGAATATATGTTGGTTCACGGCCGTCATGTCATTAAGACTGAGCTGGCGGATCTCTTCGAGCGTCATCTGGTAAAACAACTGCTTAGGTATAGAATGTGGCTGATTCTACACCATTGCAGCCGATCAGCTAAAGTAAAACCCGATCCTTTTTGTTGCTCACTGATCTTTTTAATAATTGTGCTTGCGAGGGTAGGGGAAATTGCGTACAATTCGCGCCCTGTGATTATAATTAACACGCCCTTAAAAGTCGGCGTGCTTTGTACGGAGTTAACTATGTACGCGGTTTTCCAAAGTGGTGGTAAACAGCACCGTGTAACGGAAGGGCAAACCCTTCGTCTAGAAAAACTAGACTTAGAAACCGGCGCAACTATTGAATTTTCAGCTCTGATGATCGCTAACGGCGAAGACATCAAGATCGGTACTCCTTTAGTTGAAGGCAGTAAAGTAACAGCGGAAGTGGTCAACCATGGCCGTGGCGATAAAGTTAAAATCGTCAAATTCCGTCGTCGTAAGCACTACCGTAAACAAGCTGGTCACCGCCAGTGGTTTACTGAAGTGAAAATTACCGGCATCAGCGCGTAATCGAAGGAGTAACTACTCATGGCAAGTAAAAAAGGTGTAGGTAGCACTCGTAACGGTCGCGATTCAGAAGCGAAACGCTTAGGTGTGAAACGTTTTGGTGGTGAGTCAGTATTAGCTGGCAACATCATCGTTCGTCAACGTGGTACTAAGTTCCACGCTGGTAGTAATGTTGGTATCGGTAAAGACCACACATTATTCGCCTTAACTGACGGTAAAGTGCAATTCGAAACGAAAGGCGAGCACAATCGCAAGTTCGTAAGCATCGTTAGCGAATAACGACGCATTGATTCGAAAAGCCCCGCCTAGTGCGGGGCTTTTTTATTAAGAATCGATCGGAGGCTGATACTTCAGTATGCTGAAGGTCAGTTTTGTTGCTTTCAATTCATCAGAGCCCTGCTATGCATTCATGTGCGGGCGGAATTGATAGTATAATGAGCCCATAGTTTTTTTAGATCAGGATAGTCCAGATGAAATTCGTAGATGAAGCGGAAATTCGGGTTGAAGCCGGCGATGGCGGCAACGGTATTGTCAGTTTCCGTCGCGAAAAGTTTGTCGCCAAAGGTGGCCCAAATGGTGGCGACGGTGGTGATGGTGGTGATGTTTATTTAATGGCTGACACCAACCTGAACACTTTGGTGGACTATCAGTTTGAAAAGTATCACCAGGCGGAACGTGGTCAGAATGGTATGAGTACCAACTGTACCGGTAAACGTGGTGATGACATGATTTTACGTGTGCCTGTAGGGACACGTGCTGTGGATATCGATACCGCAGAAGTTATTGGCGATTTGACCAAAAATGGTCAGAAGTTGATGATTGCTAAAGGTGGCTGGCATGGTTTGGGCAACGCCCGTTTTACCAGCAGTACCAACAGAGCGCCGCGTAAGAAGACCAATGGTACACCAGGCGAAGTACGTAATATCCGCTTAGAGTTGCTGTTATTAGCTGATGTAGGTTTGTTAGGTCTGCCGAATGCCGGTAAGTCGACTCTGATCCGTGCTGTCTCTTCTGCTAAGCCAAAAGTTGCTGATTATCCTTTTACTACATTGGTTCCTAACCTGGGTGTAGTGCGGGTTGAAGCTCACCGTTCTTTCGTAATAGCTGATATTCCTGGTCTGATTGAAGGTGCGGCTGAAGGTGCCGGTTTAGGTATTCAGTTCTTAAAACACTTAGAACGTTGTCGTTTGTTGTTGCACGTTGTTGATGTGCTGCCTGCTGACGGTTCAGATCCAGCTGAGAATGCTGTGACTATTTTAAATGAATTAGATAAATACAGTGACAAGTTAGCCAATAAACCACGTTGGTTAGTCTTCAATAAACTGGATTTAGTGCTGGAAGATGAGCTGGAAGAAGTAATTGAGCGTGTCACCAAAGCCATCAACTGGGAAGGTGAGGTTCATCGAATCGCTGCTGCCAGTCGCACTAATACCGAGCGTTTAGCTGCAGATATATTGAATTATATTGAATTGCTGCCGGTTGAAAAACCAAGGGAGCAGATCGAAGACGCCGTAAACTTCAAGTGGGATGATTATCATCAGGACGTATTGGCTGTTGCAGACGACCTTGACGATGAAGATGATGATTTCGACGAAGATGATTACGACGTTGAAGTAATTTACAAACGCTGAGGTGACAATGCGGATTGCAATGATAGCGGCTATGGCCAATAACAGAGTAATTGGCAAAGATAACCAGATGCCCTGGCATTTACCGGCTGATCTGAAACACTTTAAAAAGGTGACTTTAGGTAAGCCGGTTATTATGGGTAGGAAAACCTATCAATCTATAGGTAAGGCTCTGCCAGGTCGCCGTAACATAGTGATTAGCAGACAGAGCGGTGCACTCAGTACTGATGCCGACTGGGTGCAAAGCATTGAGCAGGCACTGGCTTTAGTACAGCATGAAGCTGAAGTGATGATTATAGGCGGTGCTGAAATTTACCGTCAGGTGCTGCCTTTAGCAGACACACTCTATATTACTGATATTGATTTGACCGTAGAGGGCGATGCCTTCTTTCCAGACTATCAGGCCGTTGCGACTTGGCGTGAGTCTGCATATGAGCATCATCAACCTGATCCACAAAACCCCCATTCTTATCATTTCCGCACCCTGAACAGAGAATGAACAGGTCTGCATTGCACCCGTTGCTACATGTTGTTACTATGGATTTGTCTGTTTTTTGACTGCTTCAGGAGTAATGTATGAAATTGTTGCCAGCAGTGTTCTGTGGTGTAGTGGTGGCCGGTGCAGTATTAGTGTCCCCAGTGGTGCATGCTGACGACCAGCTCGCTGCTTCTATGTGTGATTATGTCAAGGCTGACGATAAAAATAGATTACGCAAAGTATTAAGTGATTACCGCCTGCGTTTACGTAACATCTATGATGGCGTGACCTGTAACGGTGATAGCTTAGTTCGGTTTGCGATAAAGAATAATGCAGCGGACGTGGGTGAATTTATTGTGAAACAGTTACCAGCAGCTCAGGTTGCAGCTTCTGGTGATGTGGCATGGGCAGAGGGCAATGGTTTTGCTGCCTCTCCTTTGTTAGCTGTATTAAAAGAGCGTGCGGGTGGTGGTGAGTAATTCACTTATCCGATCAGAATAAAAAAATCCGCCAATTGGCGGATTTTTTTATGCTCAGTGAGTTACCAGTTTAGACTTTAAACTGGTCGACAGACTGGCGTAACTCTTCAGCTAAACGCGCTACTTCATGGCTGGATTGAGAGGTTTGTTCAGCGCCAGAAGCTGTTTGTTCAGCAATAGTGACGATGGATTCTAATAAATGGCTGATTTCATTAGATACCTGATTCTGCTCTTTGGCCGCATGAGAAATTTGTTCGCTCATATCGTGGGCTAAGTGCACCGCATTGGTGATTGATTCCAGCGCCTGAGCCGCTACTTCTGTTTGAGTCACACAATTTTCGGCCTGCTTTTTACCTTTGTTCATCGCTTCTACAGCTGCATGAGCACCGGTTTGCAGAACCTGAATCATCGCCTGAATTTCCTGAGTGGATGCCTGAGTTTTGCTCGCCAGAGAACGAACTTCATCCGCTACTACTGCGAAACCACGACCTTGTTCACCGGCACGGGCTGCTTCAATAGCGGCGTTTAATGCCAGCAAGTTCGTCTGCTCTGCAATACCGCGGATAACATCCAGGATACTACCTATTGATGCGCTGTCTTTATGCAGTTTGTTGATGACAGTTGACGCTTGGTCCACTTCTTTTGATAACTGCAGTATGGTCTGCTTGTTATTTTCAGAAATCACTTTGACGCGCTCAGCTTCGCTGTCCGCATTTTTGATTTCAGCCAACGCATCGTTCGAGCTTTGCATTACACCTTGTGAGGTGCTGCTCATCTCTGTTGTAGCAGTCGCGGCCTGTGTGACCTGAGACTTCTGTTCACGAATAGCTGTAGTCGTTTCCACAGTAATAGCAGAAGTCTGCTCAGAAGCTGCGGCAAGCTGTGTAGAGCGGGAAATAATACCCTGGATCAGCTGGCGTAAGTTGGTAATAACCTGATTACAGTTACGGGCCAGATCGCCAAATTCATCCTGAGCTTTGTCATCCAGACGTTTGGTTAAGTCACCAGAAGCAACGACGCCGAGAATTTCATTAACCTTTGATAATGGAGTCGTAATGCTTTTTACCGTCCACGTCGCAACAACAAAAGAAAACGAAACCGATGCTAATACAACAAGAATAATCCAAAAAATAGCGTTTGATACATCAGATGCAGCTTCAGATTGAATTTCACCTGCTACCGTTCTTGCGCGTGATAACAGTTGGTTTAACCCATCTAACGCAGTTTTGTTGTGAGCTTCAGCTTGAGTCAGTAATTTCTGTGCTTCAGCTGAGGCAGCTAACATTTGTGTTTTTAACGTCAGAATGCCTTCGTCACCTGCAAGCAAATCATTAATAGCAGTAATTTTTTCATCTAAATCAGCAACCATATCAACACTGGAACCCGCTTCAGTTTTAATGGAGCTCATTTGCTGGTTTACACCTTCCAAACGAGATTTTACTTCATTGGAAATGGTGTCTGCAGTGGTTGCTGAAGTGGTACGGGTTAAATCGACCACAACGCTTACTAATGTGTTTAATCCTGTTTCCAGTTCAGTGGCCGCTTTGCTTGCTTGTGGGAATCGACGGGCTACATCTCTAACATCGCTGAAATCTAACAGTAAAGACGCTGAGTCATCAGAATTTAATTCTACATCCGACAAATGAGAGGCGATTTGATCACGCAAAGTCAGACTTTTGCTAAGCTCTGCGAACAGTTTTTTACTGACGGGGGTGAATTCAGTGTAAGCCGCTGACACGTCCTTAAAAGAATTCGCCAGAGTTTCCTCTTCGGCCACCACAGTTTGTAATGCTTTAGCTGCTGTATCGTACAATGCTTGTTCCGCACCGAACTGAGTCTCTAAATCTTTTACCTGTTTCACTTCAGTGGCATAAAATGCCTGCAGACTGACTTTGCTCATTTTGACAAATTCACTTTGCAGCACTGCACTATTTTCTAAAGCTGGGATCGAGATTTCATTTACTTGCGTGGTTGAGGCATTGATACTATTCAAGCTCATGTACGAGGTAATACCGATCACCAGCAGTAGAAGTGAGATCACACCAAAACCACCAATAATCCGAAGTGCTACCGTTAACTTCATAACCTTACTCCCAGTATCCAGGCTAAAAGGGCATCGTTGGCCCTGTCACCACACAATAAACAATTCAAAATATATTATTTTGAAACAGCGTCGCATTATAGCGTTATTTTTAGTCAGAAACACTATAACGCTGTGCCGTCTCAATACAATAGGCTGTTAAATAATTTCCCCATACAGCTCCGGTATCCAGCGCATGTATGCCTGCAACCGGGCTATATCCCATCAAGGCTGCCCAGTGTCCAAAAAAATCTGTGGGTGAATTTTTTGTTGCCAAAACTGATACCACGGGATCAGATTACTGACTTTATCCGGATGGCGCTTTTCTTTGAGTTCAAGTGCGCCATTTGCCAGACAAAACCGCATTCTGGTGCAACTGTTGATGGTAAAACGCCAGCGCTCTTCCAAAGTCCGCGCTTCAGACCATAAAGCAGGAGTATTGCCATACATCACGGCAAATAGCTTTTCTGGACAATTTTTCAGTATTTCACCTACTTCAGCTGCCGCTTCTAATGCGGTCTCAATTGGCCAATCCGGTGCTAAACCTGCATGAACCAGAAGCAATTGTCGTTCCGGGTCAAAATGCATTAAAGGTTGTTGTTGTAGCCAAAGTGCTAATTCAGGCAAATCGGTGGCTTGGAGTAATTCGGTAAGTTGATCTTTGTTATCTACTTTAGCAAAACCAAAAACACAGGCCAGAAAATGTAAATCATGGTTACCCAAGACTACTTTAGCGGTATCGCCCAAAGAACGAATAAACCTCAGAGTAGCTAACGAGTCAGGGCCCCTTGCCACTAAATCCCCGCAAAACCATAGTTGATCTTGCTTTGGATCAAACTGGATTTTGGCTAACAAGGATTGCAGTTGGCTAAAGCAGCCCTGAACATCCCCTATCACATAGCTTGGCATGAAGTTAATTCAGAATATTCGGGATAGCCAAACGGAATAGAGGAATAGCTGCTTTAAAGCTCAGTTGGCTCTGACTGGTCATTTCATAATGACCTTGCATTGTGCCTACCGGAGTTTCCAGCACTGCTCCACTGGTATAACTATAACTGGACCCTGGCGCGAGTTGGGGTTGCTCCCCGACCACTCCATCGCCATGTACTTCAGTTTCTTTGCCATTGGCATCGGTGATTAACCAATAACGTTTGAGTAATTGTACTGGTTCAGAGCCGTGATTTTTAATGGTAATGGTATAGGCAAATACATATCTGCCCATAGCAGGATCAGATTGAGCCGCCACATAAAATGTCTCGACTGAGACTGGAATTTCGAAACTCAGGCTCATAATTGTTGTTGCTCTTGTTGATGCAGCCAGCGGGCTATGCCAATAAATTGTTCCACGCTTAATTGCTCAGGGCGTAAGGTTGGATCTATACCCATTTCGACAATTTGCTCAGCTGTCGCAAAATTGCTGAAACAGTTACGCAAGGTTTTACGGCGCTGGTTAAAAGCCTCCAGACAGACTCTGTTTAATACTGCAACAGGCACATCCTGTCTCTCTGAGCTTGGCTTAGGGATAAGGCGTACGACAGCAGAGTGCACTTTAGGCGCTGGTTTAAAGGCGCCAGGACCTACTTCGACCACCGGCATCGCATGGCAAAAGAACTGAGTCATCACGGATAAACGGCCGTAAGTTTTAGAGCCATGACCTGCGGTCATACGTTCAACGACTTCTTTTTGCAGCATAAAGTGCATGTTCTCAATATCATCTGCGTAATCGAACAGATGAAACAGCAGTGGGGTAGAGATGTTATAAGGCAAATTCCCAAAGACTTTTAATTTCTTACCTGGTTGTACTAACTGACGGAAGTCGAATTTCATCGCATCCGCCTGGTGTATGGTCAATTTATCAGCCAGTACAGGGTGTTCTTGTAAACGTTGTGCCAGATCCCGGTCGAGCTCAATCACGGTCAAGTGACCTGATTTCTCAACCACAGGCTCAGTGATTGCACCTAACCCTGGACCAATTTCTACCAATAGGTCCGTCGGTTTAGGGTTGATGGCTTTGACTATGCGTTCAATCACTACAGGATCGTGTAAGAAGTTCTGACCAAAACGTTTTCGGGCTGTATGGCCCAGGTGTACTTTATCTGTCATGTGATAACTTGGCTCTTTGCGCTAAATAAATGGCTTGTTCCAGGGCATGGAATAAACTGCCGGGGTCGGCCTTTCCTGTACCGGCTAAATCCAGTGCAGTACCATGGTCGACTGAGGTTCTGATTAAAGGTAAACCAAGACTGATATTCACCGAGCGTCCAAAGCCTTTGTATTTCAGAACAGGCAAGCCTTGATCGTGGTACATAGCTAAGACCGCATCGGCGTGCTGCAGATATTTCGGTTGAAACAAGGTATCTGCAGGTAAAGGCCCCACCAGATCCATGCCTTGTAAGCGTAGTTCATCTAAAGTTGGGCTGATGATGTCTATTTCTTCACGTCCTAAATGGCCATCTTCGCCTGCATGAGGATTTAATCCGCAGACATAAATAACCGGAGATTCAATAGCAAACTTGTGCTGCAGATCATGATGCAATACTGATATCACTTTGTGCAGTCGTTCTTTGGTGATGGCTTTGGCTACGTAGGCCAACGGAATGTGGGTTGTTGCCAACGCAACTCTTAACCCTTCAGTTGCCAGCATCATCACCACATAAGGTGTATTCGACAAATGAGCAAAGTATTCGGTATGACCACTAAACGGAATACCAGCTTTATTAATAATACCTTTATGCACAGGACCGGTAACTATGGCGTCAAATTCAGCTGATATAGATTTCTCGCCGACATAACGTAAGGTGTCTACCACATAACGACCATTGGCTTCGTTGAGTTGTCCTGCAATTACAGGCGCTTCTAAAGCGAAATCAACACAAGTTAAAGTGCCTGCTTGCTGTGGTTGTGCAGGTTGGTCAGGTTCATAAGGTAAAAGCTGAAGCGGCAGGTTTAACGCTGCCGCTCTTTGTTTTAACACTTCTGCGTTAGCGCAAACGATCAACTGTACAGGCCAGTCTTTTTGCGCCAACATCACCACCAGATCAGGGCCTATACCAGCCGGCTCACCTGGGGTGATTGCTATCTTTAATGTCATTCAGTTTCCGCCAGCACTTCAACAAAGGCCTGATCACGTAACTCGCGCAGGAAGTTGGCTTGTTCTTCATTAAAACGACGGTTAAATAGCATACGATAGACTTGGTCCTGCTTTTTCTCTGCTGTCATATCAACAACACGCTTGTCTAATAATTGCACTATGTGCCAGCCATGCTCAGTACGGAATGGTTCGCTCAGTTCCTGGATTTGCAGATTGTTTAACGTATCGCGGAAGGCGGGAACATACATGGCAGGATCAGCCCAGCCTAAATCACCACCTTTTAATTTAGAGCCCGGGTCTTCTGAGTTTTTGCTGGCAAATTCAGCGAAATCAGCTTTACCTGCTTTAAAGTCGGCAGCAAATTGTTTTAAGGTATCACGGGCTTTTTCTTCACTCATGATAATAGACGGCTTAATTAATACGTGACGTGATTTCACTTCGTTCAGTTCGGCAACATTCGCGCCACGAATATCAAAAATCGTCAGAATATGGAAACCAGCGCCTGAACGCAAAGGCCCGATGATGTCGGTCTTTTTCTTACCACGAATAGCATCAGAGAACAGCGTTGGCATTTCGTTAATATTCATCCACCCCATTTCACCACCATCTAAGGCTGTGCTGTCAGATGAAGAAGCGATAGCAATTTTTTTGAAATCACTGCCTTCACGCAGTAATGCCATGACTTTATCTGCACGCTCTTTGGCGCCACTGATCTCTTCTGTTGTACCCTGGCTTGGGATCGAAATCAGAATGTGGCCAATATTGTATTGTTCATTGGATGCACCTTGTTCTTCCATAACCTTCATCAGGCTCTCTATTTCCTGAGGGCTGATATAAATACGGCGCTGCACGTTGGCACGTAACACTTCACCTGTAGTGATTTCCTCACGGAATCGTTCACGGAACTGCTGGTAGTCACCTTCTTCCTGAACTATACGCTGACGAAACTGTTCCATCGTCAGGTTTTCACCCCGTGCAACGTTTTCCAGCGCCTGATCTAATTGAGGATCGGTGATCTGTAACCCCATACGTTTAGCCATTTGCATCTGCAAGCTATTGCTGATTAAACGCTCGAGAGCCTGAGTACGTAAAGCCCGGTCTGAAGGTAAGGTCTGGCCCTGACTTTGAGCATTACGCTTTACCTTATTGACCATATCTGTCACTTCAGTGTCCAGTACGACACCGTTATTGACGATAGCTGCAACACCGTCGATCTTTTGTTCTGCCGCCTGGCTCGAAAAGACCAGAAATGCGGCCACAGAGCTGGCAATCAAAAGTTGTAACTTCATAGGTTCCTACATTAATTATTTAGTAAATATGGGCGTCTATAACCAAAAATTCCGTTCGATAACATGTCACTGACTGAGAAGCCAGCTCCTTCACCAAAACCTTTTAATACAAATTGTACGGCTATACCGTTATCAAAAGTAGGAGGTTGTGACAAATCATTCAGTGCCAACTCAAGGTTGGTATTGATTTGACGCTTGGCAACTACGCGTATTGCCCAGCAACAGGATTCATATTGCAAACCAAAGTTAGCTTCTATCATATGATGCTTGTTGATGTCACGATAATAACTGGCAATCAGTTTCCATTTATCGTCTATCGGCGTAGTGGCCAAAAAACCAACCTGTGCAATTTCGTAGTCTGAGACTTCACGACTGTAACGATGGTTCAACTGGATCAGGCTTTTATCATCAGCGATGTAATCTAATGTCACATTGCTTTTAACCATACGTTCGTTGCTGGAATCATACTGCAATGCGGTGTTTAAGTACCAGCCTTTGCTCCAGTTCCATAAAAGTTCAGAAGCCAGTACTGAATCAGCAGGCTGTTCGGCGTCTAGTAGTGAGTTATCTATCGGCTCTGGATCGTCCAGAAATACAATCTGACCCAAGCTAAAACGGAATAACTCTGTATCTTCTGAGTCATAAAGCCTTGTCGTCCAGCCGATGGTCAGTTGGTTGGTATCCGCAATTCTGTCTAAACCTGAATATCTGTTTTCGCGGAACAAACCATAATAATCGTCTTGTAGCCTTGCTGTATCATACAAGCCGATTTGTGATTGGTCGCGATAAGGAATGTAAAGATACTGCACCTGTGGCTCAAAAGTTTGTAGGGAGCCTGAGTCTTCCCATTCCAGCTCTCTTTCCATATTCAATTTGGCGTTAATCTGAACTTTAGGCACAGTCCTGTTCGTTTCTTCTTGCACCAGCTGCAGACTTTGATCGGTATTTTGCTGATAACGGGTGTGCAACAGGCTGGTTTCTGCCACTAACTCCATAGCTGGAGTGATCAATGGCCAGCGGATACTGGGTTCAAGATGCAAACGATCTGCATTGTTAATTGTAGCGGCGTCATTACGAAAATGGGCATACTGACTGTGCCAGTTAAATTCAAAACCTGCAGCTAAATCCAAAGGTGCAGCTGAACTCAAGTCGATCTGAGGTAAAGCGGCGTAAGATGGCAAATAATTACCCAGAATTTCAAAACCTTGCAGACGAATTTCAGAATTCAGGTAATCACCGAAATAATTCAGGCTGGCTTGCCGGTACAACTGCGTATCACTTTGGTTGCTGTAATCTGATCCAAGTTCAGATAAATAGGCATCATCGCTAACATCGGTAAAATCAACACTGGCACGCCAACGGTCGGATAACTCACCGCTATGACTGAAATGACCTAAATATCGACTGCCAAAACCTGCTGGTTTGTCATTGTCATCAGGTAAAATTTCCAGTTGCAGTTGACCCTGGTGTTCTTCCGTCAGATAACGAAATTCTGTATTAAGCTGAGTCCCACGTTTACTCATAAAACGTGGACTTATAGTGGCATCATAATTTTCGGCAAGATTCAGGTAATAAGGTGTTTCCAAATCTACACCCAGCCGTTGTGAGCTGCCAATTTTTGGAAACAGCAAGCCACTTTTACGCTTATCACTGACAGGGAAGGTCATGTAAGGCAGATAAAAGACCGGTACGTCCTGAATTTTAATAACCGAATGCCAGGCTTCGCCCCAACCATCATCTGCATTAATATTAATTTTGTCTGCGTGTAATGCCCAACTACTGTCGCCTTGCGGACAGGTGGTAAAGCTTGCTTCAGATAAATTGATTTGCTGCTTTAACGCGCTCATCTCTTTGGCGTATCCGCGCCCCGACTGGCTGACCAATTGGTAATCAGCCTCGGTTAATACGGCTTTATCATCTTTTAATTGTGCACTGAACTCGCTACTGCTGACTTTCAAACCTGGGCTGTAGTATTGAATACCTCCACTTGCGAGCAAGGTTTGCTCTTTCTGACTTACCTTGGCATTGGCTGCATTTAACATGGTATTGCGGTAGAGAATTTCTATATTGCCATCAAATAATGCGGTTTGATCCTGCATCATTTGGATACGGTCCGATAAAATTTGTAGTCTGTTGTCTTTTGCTGACAGCGTGCTCAGCTTGGCTGGCATTTCAATGGCGCTGTAACATTGCTCAATAGGTTGAGATGTTTGCTCTTCTGCATGGGCCAGATAAGGAATACCAAGCGCCATAATAATAAGGCGATAGATCAAAGAATGAGTCATGCAACCTACTTAGTACAATACGTGCAACAGGTGAAAACGACCAGAACACAGGGCCAACTATAATAAATCAATTTTCCGGATCCTGCTAATCCGTTATAGTGCTGGCTTTGACCTGATGAGGGGGATGAAGTGCCAGCTCGCATGCAGTTAATTCAAAGTTTTTTAACGACTTGTTTTCCGGGTGAAGCAATTCGGTTAGACCCCATCACGGGTGATGCCAGTTTCAGGCGTTATTTCCGTTTTTCTAGTGCAGAACGCAGCTACATTTTAATGGATGCTCCGATACCAGCAGAGGATTGTAGCCGTTTTGTTGCGACACAACAGGCATTTGCTACCGCAGGTTTGCAGGTTCCTCAGATTATTGCACAGGACCTTCAACAAGGTTTGTTGCTGTTAAGCGATTTGGGGGACATTTTATTGCTGTCCAGATTGACTCAGGATAGTGCCCCCTGTTTCTATCGTCAGGCATTGGCACAACTTACTCAGGTTCGTGCCATCAATTCAACGACTGCAGGGCCTCTGCCTCTATTTGATCAGGCTTTTTTACTGCGGGAAATGCAAATTTTTGTCGATTGGTTTGTGCTTCAGCATTTGAAACTGACACTCAATAAACAAGAGCAAACCATGCTACAGCAACATTTTTTATTACTGGCTGACACTGCATTGCAACAGCCACAGGCCGGTATGCACAGGGATTACCATTCCCGGAATTTAATGTTGCAACCTGATGGCCATTTAGCTGTTATTGATTTTCAGGATGTGGTGACAGGCCCCGTCACTTATGACGCTGTGTCTTTACTCAAAGATTGTTATATCAAATGGCCCACCGAACTGGTTCAAGACTTAAGTCATGAGTTTTACCACAACCTGATTGCTCAGGCCGAGTTATCGGCAGATACAAGCCCAGAGCAGTTCCAGCTTTGGTTTGATTGGATGGGGCTACAGCGACATATTAAAGTCTGTGGTATTTTCTGCCGCTTATACCACCGTGACGGAAAAGCAGGTTATCTTGCTGATTTGCCTCGGGTCTTTGACTATGTACTTGAGGTGACGTCGCATTACCCACAGCTGCAGGAGCTGGATTTGTGGTTGAAACAGAAAGTTAAACCAGCGCTGGAGGCGACGGCCTGATATGAAAGCAATGATACTAGCTGCTGGTCGTGGCGAGCGCATGCGTCCTTTAACCGATCTGTTGCCAAAACCTCTGTTGCCCGTTGCAGGCAAGCCACTGATCCAGTATCACCTTGAGGCTCTTTCTGCATCAGGTCTGCAAGATATTGTGATTAATCATGCCTGGCTGGGGCATTTGTTGCCTGCGCATTTAGGTACTGGCGAACAGTTTGGGGTGACTATTCAGTACTCTGATGAAGGTTCAGAAGGCCTTGAAACTGCCGGAGGGATAAAAAAAGCGTTGCCTTTGCTGGGAGATGCTCCTTTTGTTGTAGTGAATGGTGATGTGTTTTGTGACTACCCTTATCAGCAGCTGAGCGACAAGCTGCGGGCAGACTGCTTAGCGCATTTAGTGCTGGTGCCGAATCCGCCGCAGCACCCGGAAGGTGACTTCGGTATCAATACAACGGGTCATGCCATTGCACAAGCTCAGCAGTGCTTTACTTTCAGTGGCATCGCTATTTATCAGCCAGAGTTTTTTCATCCAGTGGCGGAAGGTAAGCAAAAGTTAGCGCCTTATTTACGACAGGCTATGCAACAAAATAAAGTGACAGCAGAGCTTTATCAGGGTGTCTGGCACGATATAGGCACAGTGCAGCGACTCACAGAATTATCTGCACAACTGGAGTCCGGACATGTGGGGTAAAATTCTGGGGGCTTTATTTGGCATGGCATTACTGAAAATTCCGGGTTTGTTTATTGGTTTATTGGTAGGACACTGGTTCGACAAAGCTTATGGTGGAACTTTTGCCAGCCGTGGCGGGTTTAATGGTTTTTCCCGCGATAAATCAGAAGCTCAGGGGATTTTCCGTTATAACACTTTCGCTGTGATGGGGCATATCGCTAAGTCTAACGGTGTAGTGACTCAATCTCATATTCAGCAAGCAACAGTTTTTATGGAGCAGTTAGGCTTAACAGCAACACAGAAACAAGAGGCACAAGCCGCTTTTCGTCATGGCAAACAAGCTGATTTTCCGCTGTTGGAGCAATTGGCAGAATTCAAATCTGCTTACAGAACCAGACCAGATATGTTGCTGATGTTTTTGGAAATTCAAATTAGCACGGCCTATGTGGATTTAAATTTAAGTAGCGCAGAACAGAAGATCCTGACACAGGTTGCTTCGGCTTTAGGGATCAGTGGTACTCAACTGGAACAAATGTTAGGTCGTTATGAAGCCGAAGCCCGCTTTACCAAAAGCAGTAGCAGCGGAGCAGCGGATGCAGGAAACCGATTAAAAGATGCCTATAAAATTTTAGGCATCAGTTCAGACAGCTCTGAAGCTGAACTAAAAAAGGCTTACAAAAAACTGATGTCGCAACACCACCCGGATAAGTTGATGTCGCAAGGATTACCGCCTGAGCTGATGGATGTGGCCAAACAAAAGACTCAGGATATTCAAGCTGCTTATGAATTGATCCGCAAACAAGGAGGTTAGTCGCGGAAAAACATAAAATACACTGCACCCATCAGGCACAAACCAGCGTAGACATAATTCCATTTAAAGGGTTCTTTCATATAGAGCACGGCGAATGGAATAAAGACGCTCAAAGTAATCACTTCTTGTAAAATCTTCAGCTGAGCCAGACTCAGCACCTGATGGCCTATACGGTTAGCCGGTACCATCAACATATATTCAAACAGAGCAATACCCCAGGACACCGCAATAGCAATATACAGCGCTGAGCTTTTAAAATGCTTTAAATGCCCATACCAGGCAAAGGTCATAAAAATATTACTGGCAGTCAGCAACAATACGGTTTGGATTAAGGGCGACATAGTCCGGCCTCTTTGGCAAGCGGTGACAGGGAAATTGATGTCGCACAGTGTAATAGTTTTTTAGCAGCGGAAAAGCGATTTTTAGTAGCCCTGGTAGCTCAGCCAGCCATGAATTTCTTTAAATACCCGCTGCTGGGTTTCTGCCTGCGCAATCAGCCCGCTGATTTCGCGCTGGCGATACAATAATTTTTGTTGCTGCTTTGCCAGCTGTCTTCTTAATTGCCATTGTGCTGCAACTTGTTGATTCCCTTTTTCTTGCCTCAAATCCAAAGTAGGAACCTGCTGTTTGGCGATAGCAAGAGGCAAGCTACGTTGTTGCTCGGCTTGAGGTAAATAAGCTTCCAGCAAGATCAGAGATTGAGGTTCCTGTAGTTTTTTGTCGGCATAAAGCTGGCTAATCAAGGCCGCGCTGCTACCTTGAGCAACCACAATGATGGTGCTGCTTTCTGTCATTACACTGGTCATTGCTACAGTTATGCGTTGCTGTAGCTGTTCTTTATAGCTGTCTAAACTTGGGGTATCGTTTTCGAAAGGGGCATCTGGTACTGCGATAGCTAAGGTATCCCAGCCATAATCGTTAAATTCTTTACGGAGTAAATTTAGATATTTCGGGCTTGAGGCATGTTGTGACCAGTCGGGGACAAATAAAATAGTACCTTTTACTTTTGCGGTAAATGCGGCCCTTTTTAACGCCAGAAAACTTTTGTCTCCAGCTAATAATTCGGTAATTTCATCCGCTGGTAACTGCCAGGTCAAATCGGATTTATGCCACTCTTCCATAGACATCGGTTCTGAAGCCACGGTGCTGCAACTCAGTAGCAGCAGAACAACTAAAAATTTTGGTGGCATCAGTTAGCTCAGAAAGAAGGAAATCTGAACAGGGTATCGGCATCAGCTAGGAAAACTTTATTGAAGAGAGTGAATAAGACAAAACGGAGTTATAAAAAAACCGCCTTACGGCGGCTTTTTTCAGGCAGTAGCGATTAACGTTCTACTTTTTCTTTGATAGTTGCAGTTACAACAGCTTCAATGCGGCGGTTTGCAGCGTGAGCAGCTGGAGTATTACCTTCAACTTTAGGACGTGAAATACCGTAACCTTTTACTGTTACGCGACCAGCACTGATGCCGTGTTCGTTTAACAATACTTTAGCTACTGCATCTGCACGACGCTCAGATAACTTCAGGTTGTAAGCAGCAGTACCTACGTTTGAAGCATGACCACCGATTTCAACATCAGTACCAGGGAAACGTTTCAGGAATGCTGCTAAATCAGCGATTTCTGCTCTGTATTCTGGTTTGATTTCAGCTGAGTCATTAGCAAACTGAGCTTTTAACGTGAAGTTCACTTCTTTTTCAGTGAAGATTGAACAACCAGTTGCATCTACTTTATCTGTAGATGGAGTGCCTGGGCACAGGTCGTTTGCATCAGGTACACCGTCGTTGTCGCTATCAGCAACTACTACCACAGGAGCAGCTACTGGCTCTGGTGCTGGAGTTGGCTCTGACATCGCTGGTGCTGAACCGAACAGTATAGATGCACCAATTTTTAAATTAGCATCGCCGTAAGAGTTACTGTTCAGACCCTGGAAACGGTTCATCTCAGCGAATAAAGAGATGCGTTCGTCAACATAATGACGGTAGCCAACACCTAAATTCACTGCGTCAGAATCAGGACCTGCTTCCACGTCAAAATGCTTCAGACCACCGACAATATACATGCCTGTGTTCGCAACATTATACAGGGCGTCAACGCCGAAACGGTCAGCATCAAACTTAGCGTTAGATGTTAATTGTTCCAGACGATCTCTGGCGAATTCAAAACGTACTGCCCAAGTTTCGTTGATGTTGTAGCCAAGCTCGAAGCCATAGCCAAAACCTTTGTCCAGGTAGTTCCATTCTACAGATTCAGTTTTGTCACCATCTGGCATGTAGTATTCGCCAAATACAGAACCGTACGCACGGTCAGTGACTAAAGGTTTTGAACTATCTGCTAATGCAGCTGTCGAAAGTAAAGTTGCCATAATGGCGATTGCGCTAGTACTTAGTTTCATCCATATCTCCTAAGAGGTAAATTGCGGCGGCTATTCTATTCAACTAAAAAATTTAGTCAAATCTAGCTGCTCGTTATTAAGAATTTAAGTCAGATATCCATCTGACTTCTTACCCTGATGCCAAGTTTACCTTATATAACTGAACGTTAGGTTAACAAAGCAATCAATTACAGCTGTCATTTTGATTAAAAAGGACAATCAACTTCAAAATATAGCTCAGTTCCTGAAGTTGGGTGCCTTAGTTTCAAAGCGCAAGCATGTAACTGAAGTCGAGGCACTGAAACTTTTCCATGTTCAGTGCCATAAAACTTATCGCCGAGGATCGGATGCCCAAGCCACAACATATGCACTCTCAGTTGATGAGAACGTCCTGTGACAGGCGTTAACTCAACTTTGGTCTGATGCTTATTCCGTTCAAGCACACTAAAGTACGTAAGTGACGGCTTACCGGATCCAAAATGCACCATTTGTTTTGGTCTGTTCGGCCAATCACACAATAAAGGTAAATCAACAGACCCATGATCAACAAGCACTTGTCCTTCCAATAAAGCAACATAGCGCTTTTTGGTCTGGCGTAATTCAAACTGTTTGTTCAAATCCCGCTGACTTTGTGCATGCATGGCCATGACCACCAGACCTGACGTCGCCATATCCAGCCGGTGCACTATGCGAGCCAAAGGCCACACCAGCCGCACCCTGTACTCCAGACTGTCTTTATGTTCAGGTGCTTTGCCTGGAACAGTCAACAAACCGCTGGGTTTATTCAGGATTAGAATGTCTTCATCCTGATAAACAATATCCAGGTAAGGCGTTGTTGGCGGCTTGTACTCAAGTAACATTGTATTCACTTTTAGTCATGGCTGACAACAACTACTCGCAATGCGTCAAATTTTAACCTTGCTTTACTGATGTAATCTGTTAATTCTTGTTGCTGTTTTTGTAAATGCGCGATTTCTTCAGGGCGCACTGATGGGTTCAATTTCTGTAGCGCCTGTAAGCGTTCAATTTGTGCATTGAGCTTTTGTTGCATTAATTGCTGTGCTTGTTGCTGGACTTCGATTAAACGTGCTGAGGCCAGCTCCTGCGCTTTACCTATCAACGGATGGATAAAGCTTTGTAAAGCCTTCACCATCTTGGCTGCAGGTTGTCTGCCGACAGGCTTTAATTGCTTATTAAACTGCTCAAAGCCAACATTTGCAGCCAGATTCTTCCCATTTTTTTCCAAGAGCAGGCGCACTGGAGTCACTGGTAAATAACGACCCAGTTGCAGCTCTTTTGGCGCACTGGCTTCGACTATAAAAACAAATTCTACAAAATAGGTGCCGGCGGGTAGGGCTTTGTTTGGCAATAAAGCCACAGAACTATTGCCCATTTGCTCATTGGTCAGAATATCCAGAGTGCCTTGCACCATAGGGTGATCCCAGCTTAAAAACTGAATATCTTCCTGAGCTAAAGCGGTCGCCCGGTCAAAGGTCACGCTGATACCGTCATCGTCCAGCATAGGGTAGTGGCTATGCAGATGCTCTGACATAGTCAGCACCATGCTGTTTTCACCTCTGTCGTCCTGATTAACACCCAGCACATCCCAGGCCCGTAACATAAACATAGGCAAGCGAGTTTCATCATCCAAAACAGCGATGGCTTCCGCCAACTCACTGGCTTTGCCTCTGCCAGAGCTGTTGATTTCCAGCAGTTTATCGCGACCTTGTTCAAGTTTTTGTTTCAGTTGCAGGTTCAGTTCTGCGCTTTTTGCGATCAACGCCTGCACAGCGTCTTGATCCATAACGTTGGCACAAAGCAGTTCAAAGAGTTCAGTGGTAACTTGTTCAAACACGGAGCGTCCGGTTTGGCAGGTCTGATTGAGCGCCTGTAAACCCTGTTGATACCAGTCCAGCAATACTTGCTGTGGATGATCGGCAAAATATGGGATATGAATTTGAATATCCTGGGTTTGACCTATACGGTCCAGACGGCCGATACGTTGTTCCAGTAAATCCGGGTTCAGAGGTAAATCGAACAACACCAGATGATGAGCAAACTGGAAGTTTCGGCCTTCACTGCCAATTTCTGAGCAGATCAGCATCTGAGCGCTGTTATCTTCCTGAGCAAAATAAGCCGCGGCCATATCCCGTTCAACAATAGTCATGCCTTCATGGAATACCGAAGCGCGAATGCCTTCCCGTACGCGAACTGCTTCTTCTAATGCGATAGCTGTATCTGCATGAGCACAGATCAGTAAGAATTTGCTGCGTTTATGCTGTTTTAGCAAGGCGATCAGATGATCGACCCGAGGGTCAAATTGCCACCAACTGCTGGCTTTACCTTCAAACTCCTGAAAAACGCGCTCAGGAAATAAACTGGCTTTGGCTTTTTGCTCCAGGCTTTGTTGTTTATTAAAAGCTTGTTGTACTTTTAATGCGTTCTTATACTGCTCAGGTAATTCCAGTGCAACGGCCTGTGGCTGACGTTGTGGGAAGCCTGAAATCGCGCTACGGCTGTTACGGAATAAAATCCGGCCTGTGCCATGACGGTCTAGCAATTGATTTAATAACTGCTGTCTGGCTTGCTCAGTCTCTTCATCGGCACTCTTGGTGTTTTGTAATGTGGCTAATGCTGCTTTCACATTGCTTTCAGCGAGTAGCTGACCTAAAGCTTGAGCCGATGCATCACTCAAAGGGTGTTGCTCCAGCACTACCGCAGCCAAATCAGCGATTTGTTTGTAGCTTTGCTCTTCTGCAATAAAAGCCTGGTAGTCGTGGAAACGATTTGGGTCTAATAAACGTAAGCGGGCAAAATGGCTCTGATGACCCAGTTGATCAGGAGTTGCGGTCAGCAGTATTAAACCTGCAGTGCCTTCTGCCAGCTCTTCAATACGCAGATATTCAGTGCTGGCCGCTTCTTCGCTCCAGTGCAAATGGTGAGCTTCGTCTACGACTAACAAATCCCAGTCTGCATCGACGGCTTTTTGGTGATGGCTGCGTTTTTTTACCAGGAACTCAAGGCTGGTTAAAACCAGCTGTTCGGTTTCAAACGGATTACCGCCATCCAATGAGGATTCAACACAACGTTCATCATCAAAAATAGAAAACTTCAGGTTAAAGCGGCGCAGCATTTCCACTAGCCACTGATGCTGCAGCGATTCAGGCACGACCACCAGAACTCGTTTAGCTAAACCTGCCAGTACTTGTTGGTGGATAATTAAACCTGCTTCGATGGTTTTACCCAGACCTACTTCGTCAGCCAGTAATACACGTGGCGCGTGACGTTTTGCCACTTCTTCCGCTATATAAATTTGATGTGGGATCAAGCTCATCCGGCCGCCGACTAAACCTTGCAACGGGCTTTGTTGCTGCTGATGCAAATGTTGCCAACTCTGGTAACGCAAAGGGAAGGTTTCAAAACGATCGACCTGACCTGCAAACATGCGGTCTTGTGGTTGACTGAAACTTATAAAATGATCGAGAAACAACTCACGCAGTGCCACGGTTTCATCAGTGTCAGTGCGGGTGCCATGATAAATAAAACAGTCGTTTTTGCTTTCAACTTCGCTGATTAATAAAGAAAAACCTTCGGCACTTTTGACTGTATCGCCCGGGTTGAACTGAACACGGGTCAGCGGCGCTTCCAGAATGGAGTACAGACGGTTTTCACCACTGGCCGGAAACAGCAAAGTCAGCATCCTGCCTTCCTGCCCAATCACAGTACCTAAACCTAAATCCGACTCACTGTCGCTGATCCAACGTTGACCCAAAGCAAATTTTATCATCTTGTCCTCACTGCAGAAAATGGCGCGCCATGGTACAGCGAAATGCCTGATACCGCATCAGCTGTAATGACGTATTTTTTTCCATAGATTAAAAATCGTCATCTATTGGTCATACAGGCAGTGCATTTTTGCTCTAAGCTTAGATCAAATGAATAAAAGCACTGACATCTTCCTTCCCACTGAACCAAAACATCAGGGAGCCAGTCAGATGCGTATACCCAAGTAAGGATTGTTGTATTTTTGCCATGAACTTTCATGGTTTTTATTGTCGCTAAGGAGCTGCTTATGGCGCGAAGAAGAGCTAAAGATAAAAAAATATACGTTCTGGACACCAACATTCTACTGCATGAACCTTTCGCCTTCTTAAACTTTCAGGAACACGATGTTGTTATCCCGATGACAGTGCTCGAAGAATTAGACCACATCAAAGACAAACACAAAGACGTCAGCCGTGAAGCCCGTATTGCGATTCGAGCCCTGGAAGATGTACTCAAAGACGCTTCTCCTGAAGAGATGCTGCAAGGGGTTGCTTTACCAAGTCCTATTGAAGAAAAAAATGCTGGTCATTTATTTATTATCAACGACCATCATATCAGCGACCAAATTCCGGGATTACCTGGTGGTGAAAACGATCATTTAATTATTAATACAGCGTTATTTTTACAGCGGGAAAAAGCGCCGACCAAAGTGATACTGGTCACCAAAGATATCAATATGCGCCTGAAAGCCAAAGGGGCAGGGTTGAAGCTGGTTGAAGATTACCGTACCGACCAGTTGATTGATGATGTACGGTTTTTATACAAAGGCTATTACAAGTTTTCAGGCGATTTCTGGTCTGTAGTCAAAGACTGCCGCACCCACAATGAAGGGCGTGAAACCTACCATTTTGTACCACGTTCCGTATTACCTAATGCGTATATCAACGAATACCTGATTGACGAAGCCGAAACTTTTGCTGGTCGTGTGCTGGACATCAATGAGCAGGAAATCAAAATTCTTGATTTAGGTTTTGAGCGTTTGATGCACAAACACGCCTGGGGTATTCATCCAAAAAATATTTATCAGGCGATGGCGTTAAATGCCTTGCTCGACCCGGATATGGATTTGGTCATTCTGACTGGCCCTGCAGGTTGTGGTAAAACCTTAATTGCCTTAGCTGCCGCGTTGGAGCTGGTGATTGAGAAGGGCATGTACGACAAAGTCATAGTGACCCGCAACACGCCAGAAATTGCGGAGTCTATTGGCTTTTTACCCGGCACTGAAGAAGAAAAAATGGCGCCATGGCTGGCGGCTATTACTGACTCGCTGGAAGTGCTACATAAAACCGATGAACACCCGCATGCTAGCGTGCAATACATTATGGATAAGGCCAATATTCAGTTTAAATCAGTCAACTTTATGCGTGGACGCAGTATCCAGAATGCGATAGTGCTGCTGGATGAATGTCAGAACTTAAGTGCGGCGCAGCTGAAAACCATCATCACCCGTTGTGGTGAAGGCACTAAGTTGATTTGTTCAGGCAACTTGTCACAAATCGACAGCAATTACCTGACAGCTGTGACTTCTGGTTTAACTTATATAGTGGAGCGTTTTAAAAACTTTGAAGGCAGTACCACCATCAATCTCAATGGTGTAGTACGTAGCCGGTTGGCATCTTTTGCTGAGGCTAATTTATAATTGAAAACAAAAGCCCCGCAATAAGCGGGGCTTTTATCTGTTATGCGGCTTTAAATTTGCGTCTGGTCAGAGCAACGCCAACCAGTCCCAGTAGGCTAAACCAGCCCACACTGCCACTGTCTTCTTCAACAATCACAACCTGGGGTTCGTCATACGAGAAATCTTCCAGTGGAAGCTCTGCTAATGCCGGTTCGTCAAAGCCTGAAATTTCCGCCAGTAAATCATTGTAGTCAGCATCATAGACACGGATCACTAGGTCGTAATAAGCCGGCGGCAAACTATGCAGCAGTTCACTTTCTATCGCAAACCAGTCGTCTGCACTGGTGCCATAGAGCGTAAACACAGAACTGGTGTGAATAATGACTTCAGGGGCACCCGCACGTTTTAGTGCAAAATGTACGTATACAGGGACGGACTCGTAGTTAGTATCGGCATCAAAACGGACATACAAGCTGTGGAAAAAGCCGTTTTTATTTAAATCTGAATCAAATGAAATGTCGATGGTATCAAACCAGACATTGTTTTCGACACTTTGAATTAAAGCACCACTGGCACGCAATGCTGTTTTAGGTTTAGCGGTTTTCGCCACTTCGGATTGCAACTTAAATGACTCTTTGGTGGATGCAATTTCTGCAGGCGCGGCCAGAGTGAAAAAGGGTACCATGCCAGAACTTATGGCAAATAAACTGACCAACCAAAATTTACGCATACACAGAGCCTCCTTAGCTTTGGTATCATTACAGGCTAATCGCCATGAATACTGGCTGAACTTCTTTTTAAGTGAATAAATAATTTGAAACTGACGAAAAAACTCCAGATCACCGAAGCACAACAGGCTATTGAGGCTTTGGTTGTCGCAGCACCACAACTGAGCAAAGGTCGTCTGAAAGACGCGATGAACAAAGGTGCAGTCTTGTGGCGGCGTGGCAAACAAAATAAAAGATTACGCCGTGCTCAGGCGGATCTGTTGCCAGGTGATAGTCTGGAGCTGAATTACGACGAGCAGTTACTGCAACGCAGCTGCGATCCTGCAGTTCTTATTCACGAAGCCCGTGGCTATAGTGTCTGGTTTAAACCTGCTGGTATGTTGTCGCAAGGCAATGAATGGGGGGATCATCTGTCTTTACTGCGATTTGCAGAACTGCACTGGCAAGGTAAACGTCAGGTATTTTTATTGCACAGGTTGGATCGCGAAGCCAGTGGCTTGGTGCTGATCGCTCATACTAAGCAGGCGGCAGCTGCTTTTAGTCTGATGCTGCAGCAGCACAAAATTGATAAGGAATATCGGATTGAAGTCAAAGGTCAGTTGTCAGACGAGCTGATTGCAAAAGCAGCCTTGAGCACACCGCTGGACGATAAAGCCTCCACGACGGAATTTGAGCTGGAGTCTTATTCCGAAGAGCGGCGCGCCAGCATAATCCGTGTCAAGTTGATCACTGGGCGTAAACATCAGATCCGCCGTCACTTTGCACAAGCAGGACACCCTGTGATGGGCGACCCTGCTTATGGTTCTGGCAATAAAAATGAACAAGGTTTGATGTTGCAAGCGGTAAAGCTGAAATTTATTTGTCCTTTCCGCAAAACCGCTATGGAGTTTGAGTTACCAGCCAACCTGCTACAGGTTCAAATCTGACCCAGTTGGTGTCGTAATTTATCACTCAATGAAACGCCATTCACCTGAACCTTTAATATACCCAGGCTAATGGCGTTGAATAAATCCTGTCGTAAGTTATCAGTTTGCCAGGAACAGGGGCGGTTCTGCTGGCATTCATAGTTAAATGCCAAAGCTCCGTTGAAGCCTTGCTGCTGCGCCAAAGACAGGCTGTACCAAACCAATTCACGTAATGCATCTAAATCCTGCTCACAAATACGTTTGGACAATAATGCATGCAAAGGTAATACAGCGCAATGCGCCACATAGTCTGCTGGAATAGTTTGGAGCAACTGATGTTGCAGCTCAGCCGCCTGCTGTTCTGAAGCACAATACAGCCAGAACTCTTGCTCCTGTTCAACCCAAAACAGCGATTGATCCAAGCCAGCCCTGAACAGGCTCAGGTCGGCCTTCGTATGCCGTATCCCTTTATTTAACAGTGCAGGTGTTTGCTCCAGCACTATGACCAGCAACTGGCCTTGCATTTTAGCCTGATGATGGTGCAGTAATAATTCGGTAAAACTACGCCACTGTGATACCTGTATCAGGGAGCCGTATCGGTTTTTTTCTGCTTACTCAGCAACAAAAGCAACATAAAAACAGCAAGAGCTAACAAGGTTAACGTGATCAGTAACCATTGTTTCAGTTGGTTTTGCTGATCCAGATGCTGCTGTTGTTGTTTTTCTTGCTGCAGTTGCAATTCAAGACTGGTCTGCAGACTATCCAGTTGTATTTTGCTGGTGTCGTTCAATTGTGCAACTTCTAGCTGGTTGGCTGTTTTTTCCAGCTGATAGGCTCGTTGCCATTCTTGTTCAAGCGCCGCTAATTCTGCATTTAAGGCTAAATGTTTGCGTTTCAGATAAGCCGCCAGCTTTTCCGGTTCAGGTGCTGCCTCGTCCAGCATATTTTTTGCCGCACTATAGTTTTGTTTTTTGATAAATACAGTGGCCAGAAATAAAGCGGTTTCCGATTTGATCGATTGTGCTGACACCTGACTTGCTAACTGGTGAGCTTTAATAAGCAATTGTTCGGATTGATCCAGATCACCTTGTTCCGTTGCCAGCTCCGACAAGCTGACATGAGCGGAGATCAGCATATAAGGATCTTCGCTATCCACAGCTAACTTCAGCGCTGTGTTGTAGGTATCTTTGGCTTTTTCCAGCTGTTTCAGCACCAGTTGGCTGTCACCAATATTAATCAGTGCATTAACCCGGGCGCTCAAGCTATCTAACTGCTGATAAAGCCGCGCTGCCTCAGTAAAGTGCTGTAATGCCAGTTCGTGTTGTTCCAGTTTTTGATAGGCCATACCCAGGCGCATGCTGATGGACGCTATGGCTTGTTGATCACCCATTTCGCTGGCAAGCGGTAAAGCTGCTCTAAAATGTTGATAGGCTTTGGTCAGATTGTTGTTGTTTAAATGCAAACGACCTAACGTGATCATGGAATCCAGTTGACGCTGTTTATCTGCAGCTTGTGTGGCCAGAGTCAGGCTTTCATTTGCTGCTTTCATCGCAAGTTCTGCATTGCCTAACTGATTGTACGCCTGAGCAAAACTTTCCAGAATATCCATCCGCAGATTGAGCGTGGCTGCACTATCCTCATCCGGCAAAATCGCCTGAGCCAGTTTTAGTTTTTCAATCGCCAATGCAGTATCGCGATAAAATACGCCATAAGTTAAAGCCTGCATCAATAAGATACGGCCAGCGAGTTCAGTATCTGGCTCTAAGGTCATGGCCTTATTACTGAATTCCAGTGCGGCCTCTTTATTCTTCAGCACATAATGACTGTAAGCCAACAAGAAATAGTCTTGGGCTGTTTTGGCCGGTTGTTTTACTTGTGCGTCGAGTTGCCCTTGTGGATCCGCTTTGACTTGCTCCATTAATTGAGTCAAATCTGCGGCCTGAATAGCAAAAGTAAACAGCAACAAAAAAATGCAGAAAGCATGACGCATGCAATAGTTCTCCAAAAATAGACAACGCAGTGTAACTGAAAGAAAATCAGACAGCCAGATGAAAACGATGAGGTGCTTAGTGATTGAAAACACTAGTGATTTGTGGCTGAGGCAGTGGCTTTTGTATAGCCTGAAACTGCAGTTGTCCAACCAGAACTTATGGAATGAACAATTAAGGCGATTAAGCCTGGTTCAGCCATCTCAGACATTGATTATTGGTATCAGTGGGGCACAGGGCAGTGGCAAAAGTAGTCTGGCTAAAGCATTGCAGCAGTTATGGGCGACACAAGATGTGTTGTCTGATGTAGTGTCGCTGGATGATTATTACCTTGAGCCCGCGAAACGATTCAATAGAGCTCAGCTTTGGCACCCGCTTTTCGCTGAGCGTGGAGTGCCGGGCACACATGACACAGCATTATTGCTCTCACAATTACAGGCTTTCAAGCGCGGCGAAGCTCAGGTCTGGCAGCGCTATGATAAAGGTTTGGATTGTATAGCTCGCCCCTCAGAGAAGACAAAGGCGCGTTTGTTGATCCTCGAAGGTTGGTGTGTTGGGCTGCAGCCTCAGGCAGAGAAAGCTCTGCTTTCTCCTATCAATCTATTGGAGCAGCTACAGGATACTGACGCACTATGGAGGCGCAAGGTCAATCAGCAGCTTGCCACTGATTATCAGCAAATCTGGCAAGAGTCAGACAGCCTGATCTGGCTCAATGCGCCGGATTGGAAGGCTGTATGTCGCTGGCGGGCCTGGCAGGAGCTGCCTTTACAGCAGCGGGGCTTGGGCAAAAGCCCCGATGAGCTTGAACACTTTATGTTGTATTTCGAGCGTTTGACGTGCGAGAGTTGGCGGCAATTGCCTGACCTGGCAGATTTTATGCTGACGCTGGATCAGGATCAGGATCATAAGCTGCTAAGCCTTACACCTGACGAATAGGCTTTTGTGAGATAAAAGCCCGCAGATTTTCAGACAGTTGCAGTACCAGACGTTGCATGGCCTGACGACTGGCCCAGGCTACATGAGGTGTAATGATCAGGTTAGGCAGGGCACGGTCAAGTAGAGGGTGAGCAACAGCAGGTGGTTCAGTACTCAAGACATCCAAAGCTGCGCCTGCTATTGTGCCTTGGGCTAAAGCTTCTGCAAGAGCGGCTTCGTCAATCAGTCCACCTCTGGCTGTATTGATCAGCAGCGCAGTGGGTTTCATCCAGCCTAAGGTTTTTGCATTGATCAGTTTTGCTGTGCTGTCAGTGAGAGGGCAATGCAGCGACAGCACATCAGCCTGACGCAGCGCTGCTTCAAAGGCGGCTCTGCCTGCGCGGGTTTCTGTGGCGTCATGGCGTTCTGCAATCAGAACCTTCATACCAAAAGCTTCAGCCAGACGAGCTGTCGCTTGGCCTAAATCACCATAACCAAGCAAAGTCATGGTTTTGCCTGCAAGCTCTTCTATAGGCTGCAAATGCAGGCAAAACTGTGGGCTTTGGCTCCACAATCCTTGCTGCACGGCCTGATGATAAGACTGAATATGGTTGGTCAGTTGCAGCAACAAGGCAAACACCTGCTGCGGAACCGCAGTACCTGCATAACCCTGAGCATTACAGACCACTATGCCAGCGGCTTTGGCGGCTGCGATATCAACTATATTCACGCCAGTGGCTGCCACCAGAATGCAGCGTAGCTCTGGCAAGGCAGCAATGGCTTTGGCATCCAGCGGTACTTTATTGCTGATCAGCACTTGTGCACCGCTGGCGTGATTCAGTAGTTGCTCAGCAGAAGTTTGTGGATACAAGGTTAAATGGACTTCAGCTAATTGCAGCGGATTCAGATCGGTGTCAGCCATAGTGGCTGCATCAAGAAAAACGACTTGTGTTGTCATCAGCGATACACCACGTCTTTATACATAGGTGCTAAAATCGCCAGAAATTCATTTTGTGCTTCGATAGCAACCTTCTGCTGCTGCATAGCGGTGATTAAATGATTCACCAGTGCGTCAAAGTGGGCTTGGGTAATTTGAAAACCTGTATGACTTTCTTGCATGGATGCCCCGGTGTATTTGCAGGGACCGCCTGAGAGTTCACAAAACTGTTCTATCAACAAACGACGAAAACGAGGAATATCTGTATCGGAAAAATGATGCACTATGCTCTGATCATGTTCGATGCCATACAGGACGCCATCAACAATCTTTTCAACTCCGGTTTCGCCACCTAAACGCTGATATAAAGTCGTTTCCGGGCTTTGTTGGCATGCGGTTAAAACTAAGGTCGCTAACAGCAAAAGGTACTTCACCATGTGCCCTCCACTGAAAAATAAAAGCCGGTTTGTTCTGTTAAGCCTGCAATATCGCCTAAATCGACATAACCCAATACGACAGACGCATTTTTATTAATAAACCAGGCAGCGAATAAGTCGCGCCAGTGTTGTTCGTCGGCAAAACCAAGCTGATTCGGCTTTTGTTTAAATTCAGCGCCTACAGCCAGATTGTAATTCAGCAGTAATACAGCCGAGCTTTCAAACATCAGTTTGTGTCCAACATCTTCACCACCAAAACCTAACAAACCCGTTTGATGGGCATCAGTAGATCGCACTGTGGCGTTTAGCAGCAGGTTACGGCCTGCTATCGCATCAAAAAACACTTTGCTGGCTGCGATATAAAGTTCATAGCCTGAATCATCACCAGCCCCTACAGCCGCAGGTAATGCAAAATCGCGATTTTTCTTAAACTGTGCGCCAATACTGATCTGCGGCATAGCGGTATACAATAACTCGCCCGCTACTTTGTATTTGATACCCAGGATGTCCTGACGTAGCTCGCCTCCTATGGTATCCAGAGCGAATTTTTGTCGGGCGTAGGAAAGCTCCCATTGGTTGTTGAAACTGGCACTAACCCCCATACTGTCCAGCGTAAAATCGTCAACCCCAACTCTGCCAGCAAAGGTATTGACCGACCATTCGTCACTGCTACCGTAACCGTTGATAGTGGCCCATGGCACTATGCCTCCGCCTGAGTTACCTTCGATGTTGGTAGCGCCTCCGGTAGCTATCACTTTTGAGCCTGCCATCAAACTGCTACTGGCCGTTAATAAACACAGGCCAATTAAGATGTTTTTCATGAACTTACTTCTTGTTCAAACCATTGTGGGCTGTTTTGTTCAAAGTTCTGCAGCCATTCGATGAAATGTTCTGCTGTTAGAGGTTTTGAGAAAAAATAACCTTGTATCTTGTCACACTGATACTGCTGCAGTTTTGCCAGGCCTGCCAAATTCTCCAGACCTTCGGCTGTGACTTTTAAGCCCAAACTATGGGCCAGCTGAGTGGTGGCACTGACAATCAGAGCGTCATCCTGATTGTGTTCAATGTCTTTAATAAAGGCTCTGTCAATTTTCACTTCGTGTACCGGCAGCTGTTTTAAGTAAGCTAAAGACGACTGGCCTGTGCCAAAGTCATCAATCGCCAGCTCAATTCCCATATCACGCAGTTGGGTTAATATCAGGATCACTTGTTTTGGATCCTGCATCACCGCACCTTCTGTGACTTCCAGTGATAAAGCGGACGAAGGCAGGTTGTACAGTTTCAGCAAGGCGGCAATATCTTCAGGCAAGTGGGCATTGGTTAAATCATGTGCCGACAGGTTCACAGCTACAGTGATGTGCTGGCCTTGCTGGTACCAAAGAGCCAGTTGTGCCGCCACAGTGTTGAGTATCCATTCGGTCACCAGTGCTATATTGCCTGCGTGTTCCGCTAATTTAATAAACTCATCCGGCGGCACAAAACCCAGTTCAGGGTGTACCCAGCGGATTAAGGCTTCCGCAGAATGACAGCATTGTTTACCCAACTCCACTTTAGGCTGGTAAACCACAAATAACTGGTTCTTTTGCAGAGCAGCAGGTAAATCACGCAAAATAGTCAGTTCACGCTGATGGCTTTCGTCCTGACCTTGCTGATAAAACGCAACTAAACCCTGTTGCTGTTTGGCGTGGTTCAGCGCTATATCCAGGCGTCTTATTGCATCAGTTGCATGCACGCTGCCCGGATTAATATTGTAAGCACCAATGGAAACCTTCAGACTTAACGGTGAGTCAGCCAGTAAGTAGCCTGAATGCAGTTGCAGCTTGAGTTGTTCCAGCTGTAACGCAGAAAAATGGTGGTTATATAAAAGTAAAAACTCGTCGCCCCCTAAACGGGCGGCTAACAAAGGTGCTGGATGCAACTGATGTAAACGCTGCGCCATTTGCTGCAATAATGAGTCACCATTAGCAAAACCCAGCGCATCGTTAATATGGCGAAAGTTTTTGATATTCAGCAGCAGCAGACCTACATCCTGTGACGGTAAGAGTTCTGCCAATTTACGTTCAGCTGCTCCGCGGTTTTTGAGTCCTGTCAGCGAATCATGTTCAGCCTGAAACAGCAGTTCTGCTTCCCGACTGCGGATATCCAACTGCATCTTATGTAATGTATTGCCCAAGACCCCAATTTCGCCTTTGGCTGCTGGCAAATCTACGGCCGTCAAGCCCTGACCTATCTGGCTGGCGAAGTTGGACAATAAACGTAAAGGTTGAGTAATACTGCGGGCAATCACAAAAGCTAATAACAAGGCCAGCGTTAAACTTAAACCAAAAATGAGCAGCAGTTGCTGTCGGATTTGCTGATAACTTTCCTGCCAGCGCGAACTTGGATAATGCAATACTGCCCAGAGCAATTGTTGTTTATCCAGAGCTAAAGCAAGGGACAAAAACTGATCTTCATTACTACTAAATGGCTGCTGTTGAGTGTCGGCCAGATTCGGCAGCAAAGGTAATAAGCTTTGCTGCGTTTCAGCAGATAATGTGGAGTGCAGAGTTTGATTGCCTCTTTCACTATTGGTCGTGAAACTGACATCCAGATCGGTAATACCTTTGATTTGTTCAGCCAGTTGTTTATTCAAACTAAACCCCATACCTACCCAGGCTATGGTTTGGGGGGCTTTGACCGGCACCAACACCAATTGGTAAGAATTGCCTGCCAGTACCAGAATATCATTCACTGTGCCTGACTGATTGCCTTTGCTTTGTAAAAACACAGGTTTTACATCGTCATTATTCAAGTCTGCGCTGGTGCTGGCGAGCAGATCACCGCCAGGGGATAATAACAACACCAAATCAGCATGCACTCTGCTGCCATGGTTTTCCAATACCGACAATATTGTCTCTTGCTCTGCTGTCGCCACAGCCCGGCGAAAGCCAAAGTCGCTGGCCAGAATACTGACGGAGTTCGTCAACTGGCTGGCACGATTTTCCAGAGCCTGCAAAAAGACGTTGGCCGCAACTTTCAGTACTTGTTGCGCTTGTTGTTCACTATCTTTTTTCATCGTATTTAAAGTAGCAAGGCCGCTGGCTAAGGCCAGAATAGTCAACAGACTGATAAGTGAAACAACCAACCGGCTACGTAATGAATCGAACATTTGACCTCGTTGTGGCAGCAGCTTGTGAATACTGTCATAGTAGACAAAGAAAAAATCTGAGTGTAATCAAACCACTCACTCAAACAGCATAAGTGAAAATCAAAGGTCTGGATATGTCTGCTGAAACCTTAGCAATAAGTCAGAGTGCACTCAACTCTAAAGCGTTAGATCCAAAGAAAAACCTGATTATTCAAATTCATATTTCATCCTATTTCTTATATGGAAAAGTATAACAGAGGGATTGTGCATGAAGGCAAAGTGGGCACTGTTGTTTTTTGTAATTTTGTTTAGTGATGTGTTGTATGCGGCAGAGCCTGTGACTCAGGAGCAGCAGCCTTGCGCCAGAGTAAAAGACCGTCCTTGTATTGCATTAGTTTTGGGAGGTGGCGGAGCTCGTGGTGGTGCGCATCTTGGGGTGATCCGCCAGTTAGAGCAACAAGGTATACCGGTCGATTTAATAGTTGGAACCAGCATAGGTGCCTTTATTGGTGGTTTGTATGCAACCGGTCATAGCCCTGATGATATTCAATATATCCTTGATCATCTGGAGTGGAGCACAGGCTTTCGCGACAAAGTTCACCGTGATGAAATGCCAGTGCGACGTAAACAACAGCAGGATGATTATCCGATCCGATTAGGTCTGGGCTTAGACAGCTCAGGCATAAAAATCCCCAAAGGTGTGTTGTTAGGCCAGGCCATGGCAGAACTTATTTTAGAGGCTTATGGCGCGCAGTTAAATCACAGCCATTTTGATCAATTACCTATCCCGTTTCGTGCCGTGGCTGCTGACTTAACCAACAGAGAAACTGTGGTGATGAGTCATGGCAGTCTGCTGCAAGCCGTACAGGCTTCAATGTCTATTCCTGGTGTAGTAAGACCTATGGAGCTGAATGGACGGGTATTAGTCGATGGTGGAGTGGCGAATAATTTACCTGTCAGTATTGCCAAAGACTTAGGCGCTGATCGTGTTATTGCGGTGGCGATTGACGCGCCGTTGTTGAATAAAGAGCAGTTAGACTCGGCTTTTGCGGTGACTGATCAATTAACCAATTTCTTAGTCCGTCAGGTGGTAGATCAACAAATAGCCTTATTGGGGCCTGACGATCTGTTGTTAAGCCCAAATGTGGCTCAGATAGGGACTTTGGATTTTGATCGCTTACCTGCATCTATTGAAGCGGGCCGCGTCAGCGCAGAACAACAAAGCAAAGCATTGGCCAGCTTCGCTTATCCAAAACAGTATCCGGATTGGCTGGCTGCACACAGAGCAAAGCAAGAGCCGACAGTCAGAGTGGACCATATTGAGCTGGATAACCAAAGTTTATTGTCTGACAAGGTGTTGTTGCACAGGCTGGCACTGAAAGAAGGTCAAAGTTACGACAGCAAAAAGCTTAAAGAAGGTCTGCGACAGGTGTATGGAGTCGACACACTGGAGCGGGTGTCATTGCAATTGGAACAAAATAAGCAAGGTGAAGACACTAGTTTAAAAGTGCGGGCTGTAGAAAAAAGCTGGGGCCCTGGTTACTTAAATTTCCGTTTTACTATGGAAGACGACTTTCGTAACAACAGATATTACCAGCTAGCGGGCTCTTATACCTATACCAATATCAGTGAGTTAGGAGCAGAGTGGCATAATGAGTTAGCGCTGGGCACTGACAAACTGATTAGCTCAGAGCTGTATTGGCCAGTCTTTACTCCTGCAAGTTTTGTCAGTGCGCAAATCCAGAGAGAAACCACTATTTTGTCTCTGGAGGATACTGAAGGATTATCGTTGGGAGATTTATCCAATAAAGAAACTGCGCTGACAGCAAAAGCTGGCTGGAATATCTCTGATCACGCCAGATTGAGCTCTGGCTGGACCAACAGGGACGGTTATTTCCGTATACCGGGTTCAGGAGTTGAAGATTTAGGTTTTAACCGATTAAGGTATGATCGCGAAGGTCCTGTGCTGGATTTTGTCTGGGACAGGCTGGATAACCCTGCATTTCCAAGTCGGGGTTTTAGTATCAGTGCGAACTGGCAATGGCTGGACGATACTGCGTTAGGTCAGACAAACCGAAGTCGTAGTCATTCTGTTGAGGTGCAGGCGGCCCGTAGCTTTTTTGCCCGGCATATACTCCGTACCCGCTGGCGCTTTGAAGACTACACGCCAGGAGATCCGCTGGTCGCTGTTGAGCAGTTTTCTTTAGGAGGACTATTAAACTTGTCAGGTTATCCAAAAAATTACTTGTTTGGCAGTGAAGTTAAATTCGGCAGTCTGGTGTATTTGTACAAGATGAGTGAAAACAGATTCAGTGTATTTAACTCCCCATTTTATCTGGGAGCTTCATTGGAAAAAGGTCAGGTCCATGGCAACATGATTAGGCTGGACAGTTTGGCCAACGAAACCGATTGGATCTGGGCCAGCAGTCTGTTTGCTGGCTGGGACAGCCCTTTTGGCCCTGTGTATCTGGGGTATGGCCGGGCTGAAGATGATATTAATGGCAGGGCCTATCGCTATTATTTATCGCTTGGGCAAAATTTTTAACCTGAGGAGAGCCGATATAACTAATAGAATGCCGGACGGGTTGCTCCACTGCAAAGCAAACCCGGCGGTTCATGCAATTGACGAATTAACTTTCTGCTTCAGTCAGTTTTTTCGCTCCTTCTTTAATTAGTTGCTCTTTTTGTTTTTGCAGCATTTCCAACTGAGCTTTATCTGCGTCAGTCAGCTCACCTTCTTTATTGGCAAGAGCTTCAATTTTCTCTTCTATTTCTTCCAGCTTTTTCCGATCTATGCCGAGTTTGCCATCTAGCACTTGCTGCATCATCGTTGCTAAGCGGTCTGGCTCTTTTAACTTGTCATTTTTCTCTTTGTTTTGTTCGGCCATATCCTCTGATTTTGACATGGTATTGTTATTGTTTTTAGCCAAATGCTGGTAGGTCATGTCCTGCTCTTGTTGGCCGCTGGATAAACTGACTTTGTCTGCATAAGGATCATCAATAAAGACTTTGTCTTTGCCAAAAGAAGGGGATTTAAACAGTTGAGCATCCAATCCAAGTGAGGCGGTTACACCAGAAATATTGAACATACTAGTCTCCTGAGCTTTATGCTGTGGTCATGTACCTGACCTGTTGCTTAAAGAGGAGCAAATTTGGTGCCAAGGTTATTTCGTCTAAAAACACAGCAAAATGGCAAAACAACGGCAAGAGTGCGGCAAAAGCCGGCCGTTTTTTACATGTTTTTACATAAAATTTGCCGCTTTGTAGCCTTGTAGTTCAGTAAAGCTGACTACAACTAAACTGGCGCTGGTACTGGCGCGGACTGATCCCCAGTTGCTTCTGAAATTGCTGGCGCAAGTTTAACGAAGAACCAAAACCCGTCAGGTCACTAATTTGTTCTATCGAGTGCTGACCTTGTTCCAGATAGTGCTGTACCAATTGTAACCGCTGCTGTAGCAGCCACTGCAGCGGGCTTAGCCCTGTACTGGCTTTAAAGTGCCGGTCGAAACTACGTCTGGACATACCCGCTTTATCGGCCAGTTGTTCAATAGCTAAAGGTTTATTTAAATTTAATAGAGCCCAGTCCATAGTGGCACTGAGTAAATTGGTTTTTTTCTGCAAAGGCAGTGTGACAAACTGAGCTTGTCCACCTTCACGATGAGCCGAAATAACAGCTCTTTTAGCGACCTGGTTGGCGATTTCAAAGCCAAAATCCCGCCGGATGACTGCTAAGCCTAAATCCAATGCTGCAGCACTGCCTGCTGAGCAGCCAATCTGGCCATCAAAACAATAAAGCACATTGTGCTGATAACGGCTGTCCGGATAACGCCGTTGAAACTCATCAGCATAACGCCAATGAGTAGTCGCTGCTTTACCACTGAGTAGCCCAAGCTCTGCCAATAAAAAGGCACCTGAGCAAAAGGAAATAAGCCTCACTCCCCGCTGATAAGCTGCCAAGAGCTGTGCTCGCAACTCTTCCGGTGGTTCTGGTTCTGACACAGACCAGTTGGGGATCAGAATTGTATCGTACTGAGTTAAATCCTGAACCTGAGGCACCAGTAATTGCAGGCCACCAGTTGCCATCAAAGGTCCTGGATGAAAGCTGATCAGATCGGTTTGATACCAATCCGGGTATTCCGGCCGGCTCAATGCAAATAACTCGGAAGCACACCCCAGCTCAAAAGTTGCGACAGAGGGACCTAACAAAATGGCTATTTTGTGCATGCGACTGCTCCGGTTTTGGCTGATTGTCAGTGTTGGCTTAATACTAATCTATTATGGCTTTTAAGCCAATGGTGGCGGTTTTGGAAGCAAAGTACAGTACTGCTGAGTTTTATTAACACCATGCCACAGCACATTCAGACAGGAGCAGACTTATGTCATCAATGGTATCCAGGCCCTCAGCAGCGGGCTTTGAACAAGCTATTACCCACTTTAGTTCTTTGTTGCAGTTTGAAACCGACTGCTGGGATGTACATCATGCCATCAGCAATAAACGGCAGGATTTTGTGCTACTGGATGTGCGGGGGGAGACTGCTTATGCACAAGGCCATTTGCCTGAAGCCGTTCTTTTTCCTCATAGCAGAATTAGTGTAGAGAGTCTGGCGCTGTACCCGCTTGATACCTTATTTGTGGTGTATTGCGCCGGACCACATTGCAATGGTGCAGATAAAGCGGCGCTGAAACTGGCTCAGTTGCAAAGGCCTGTGAAGAAGATGATCGGTGGAGTCACAGGCTGGCTGGATGAAGGTTTTGAGTTAGTGCGCTAAAGTGAGGACCAGTAAAGCAGATGGCAGGTGACAACCACTATCGTCAGGTGGTTTCTTAACCTGGTGTAGGCGGGGGAGTATGTTAACTGACTCCCTTGCCTGATTTCAAACCACCTCAATGCAACAAAAGCTGCAGCAAGTACCAGAAGTTGCTGCGACGGTACAAGCGAGCCGCTAAACCAGCCTACCAGTGCAAAACTCACCACCCATACAGGGAAAAACCGTTCAGACTGCTGATATAAAACAGGCCAGAGTACTCCTGACATAAAAGCCAGAATAATCTGGCTGTAGCTTTGAAATGCCGGGAATGGCGGTGTGAAAGCGAGAAGCTGTGGCCAAAGTTGTAGAAAAGTCAGGCCAATAAAAGGTAGTAAACCGGCATAACCTAAAAGCTGGATCAGGCGCATAATATGACATCATCAAGAGTAATAACAGACTATACGCAGCAGATGAGATTATGGATGAAAAACCAAAAAAAGAGGGAGAACCACAAGGGTTTCCCTCATAAAAATCCAGGACAATCCAGAGAGTTAAAGCAACACATAAACAGGGTTCGCACTTAACTAGGAGCTATTATCCAATTGACCCGTGGCATTTTTATGACAAGTTGATAAAGCTTTCGCGACACTTGCTAAGCCTGTTACTTTGCGGTTGACTGTGGGTTGGCAGGAATCGGGTCAATTTGGGAGTAAGGGATGTTAAAAAAATACCTGCAGCAAATCCGCCAGGGTAAGCCTGTGCATTACGGTCGTATGCTGGAGTTATTACCGCCGCTGTTTTATCAGAAAAAGTCCGAGATGTTTAAAGTGCGGCAGTTAGGCTCGGGCCGATGGCAGGTCA
Organism: Rheinheimera sp. MM224; assembly: GCF_947090785.1. Classification (NCBI taxonomy): domain Bacteria; kingdom Pseudomonadati; phylum Pseudomonadota; class Gammaproteobacteria; order Chromatiales; family Chromatiaceae; genus Rheinheimera; species Rheinheimera sp. MM224. The sequence continues at coordinate 3,856,972 of NZ_OX352320.1, read as the reverse complement.
GTATTTTATCTGAAGTTTTGTTTAGTCAGCTTGAACAGCAAGCGCTTAAGCCAGCGTCACGCAAAGAGGCGGCTCAGATTGGCGATTCACACCAGGTGAATACCTCTTTTGGATATCAACTGGTGTATCACGAGTTATGCCAGAACCGCCAACCTGAAGTAGTGGTGCTGGACGGCACCGACAAATTTCAGAGCTATCAGGCTAAAACTACTCTGCTGCTGATTGAAAACGAAGAGTGCTTTTTCCGTTATGCGGAGCTCCTGCCTGTCTGTGGTCAGATGCTGGCGCTGGATTTTTCTTTGCACACTACCGACATTGGTTTTGCTTCGGGCAGTAAAGCCAGTTCAGCCTTGCTGACGCCTTTTTATCAGCAGTATCAGCAGATTTATTGCGGTTTTGATTTTGATGCGGCGGCTTTAGAGTTATTTGATTTATTAAAGCAGCGCTTAGGTGACAAACTAAAGTTTGTCACACCAGCTGATTTCAGCCCCTGGCAGTCGTTGTTTAACAACAAGCCCAAACACCCTAATCAACTGGCGAAAGCTCTGGAATTAGCAGAGAAGCACCACTTTTATGGTTTGTTGGATGCCTTGCAGCAAAAAGGCTGCTTCTTAGAGCAGGAAGCGTTGTTAGGAAAGTAACAGCTTTAGTGGTGATATCCCAACTAAGCAACTACAGTGTTCTGCAGAGCAAAGGTCTGGTTAAATTTGCTTTAAATCAATACGCTGTGTCTGTTATCGGGTTGTGAGACTACTAGGTATAACTACTAAGGGGAAATCTGACTATGTATAAAAATCTGTTGGTTGTTTTTGTAATGATGGTGTTTAGTTCGTTGGCGCAGGCCGCCGGTGCTTTAGCTATTGATGAAAATCAGGGCGATCAATATGGTTTTGCTTATGACTATGCTTCAATTTCAGAAGCTTCAGAGAGAGCTTTATCAGAATGTGGTGGAAATTGCAGTGTAGTGCAGGTATTTGAATCGGGTTGTGCGGCTTATGCTGCTGACCAAACGGCAGGCAGTACCATTTATGGTTGGGCAACCAGTAGTGACGGTGGTGATGCTCAGTCTCAGGCGTTGCAGTACTGTTCAAGTTATGGCGGCAGTCAGTGTATGGTGCGCAGCTGGGGCTGTAATTCACAGTAAATGATGAGCTGGAGCAGCGCCAGACATAACAGGTCTTGTTACTGTTTGGCGTCATCTAAAGAATTTAGTTTTGGTGTCTCCATTTCTTCATCTTATAACTCTATAGTGATGTTTTGCTTAAAAAAAGGTTCAAAACATGCTTGCCAGAGTTTGCTTATTGTCTGTGTTATGGCTTTGTTGTACTGCTCAGGCCGCAGGACCCCTGAAATTAAATCAGTTACAGTGGATTGGCTCGCACAATAGCTATAAACAGGCTTTGCCGGAGGGAGCCAGCAGCTATATGCAGCAACAAGGCCAGGATACCTCGTCATTGCAGTATCAACATTTACCTTTGCAGCAGCAGTTGGAGTTGGGGTTACGTCATCTGGAGCTGGATGTCTTGGCCGATCCTCAAGGTGGTATGTATCTCCAACCAGCGGCGGAGCAGTGGTTGGGCAAGTCTTTGTTATCAGCAGAATACAAAACCAAGTTACAGCAACCCGGTTTTAAAGCCTTTCATATACCGGATCTGGATTTTGCCTCCCATTGCCCATTGTTTCAGGATTGTCTGCGCCAGTTACTAAAATGGTCAGAACAGCACAAAAATCATTTGCCTGTGGTGATTTTACTCAATGTAAAAGAAAGCGGCGTAGCAGGGGGTATTCAGCCCAGAGTTCTGACAGCGGGAGATTATGCCCGGTTGGATCAGGAAATTCGTGCTGTATTGCCGGAAGATAAATTGCTGACGCCTGATTTTGTCCGAACACCAGGTCTTAGCCTGCAGCAAACAATAGTGACCCAAGGTTGGCCAAGTGTAGCTTCGTCCCGCGGCCGTTTTGTATTCTTGTT